>NZ_JBAHYJ020000074.1:0-88323 GCF_036697665.2 Scytonema sp. PRP1
ATTTTTCTTTAAAATCAATCCCACCACGCAAATAAGCGCTGCGATGACACTTCAATTTCGTCGCAACCGTTTCATTCCGTCTGGACAAAATTGCACTCTGGTCCACAAATTTACCCAACAAGAAGTCCACGATTAGTGCAGCAAGGCTTTTTGACCGTGCCAAAACGGTGACTGGGAGCGACGGCTGCTAAGATCGGAATTTTGCACTTCCGCTTGTTTCTCAAACTTTTTCGAGATTGTGCCATCGCCCAAAGGGCGGGCACTCGTCCCAAAGCTATATCTGTGGCTGAATTGTCACCACAGCGAGAGTTGCCCAGGCGACGTGTTCGACCGTTTAGTGCGTGCGTGCAGGGCAAGGTGGCACGGCGCGCACAGCGGTATCAAATTCTCCTGGTTATTATTCTCCGGCGTAAAGTCTGCATGATGGACGGTTAAGACCATGTGCGTCCATTCGCTTCGGTTCGTGGTTTTTGGTTTTTCTCCTGGACGCAGGCATACCTTACCGCAGTGCTGACATTTCCACCCAGCGGCGCTTTTGACGCTGTGGGCGATGGCGTTCCAGTCCTTGGGGTAGCGTTCGCGGTGAATTGGCATTGTGCCAATGGGTTGAGTGGTTTGACTTCAACAGTATATATCTGCACCGTTACATGCAGGTAATCGGTTGACAGCGATTGGTTTTACATTCGTGTTCTTTTTGGACTTGACTACCTTCCTTGTCAGCTTTATTTGTCAGCTTGATGTGGTGATTTCTCTATTCGCTTATATTCCCTAATTGTTGGGTTTACCGTACTAATAAATACATGATTATACCACCTTTGATTATGCCCTAATTATTGTGCGGTAATCATCAATTTATCAGGTGCTATTAACCGTATTTTCAGCCATGAAAATCATCACTACTATAAGAATCAAAGCTGCTTGATAAATCCTGAAGTCAATAAAGAAACAATTACGAATCTGAGAGCGAGTTATGGTATTAGTACGTTACAACCCCTGGCAAGAATTGAACGCACTGCAACGTCAAATCGATGCCCGTTTTGAAGATTTCCAAGCACCAACCTTTACCAAAGCTCCAGCCGCCGAACTGCACGAAACAGAAGACGCAGTACATCTAAAACTCGAACTTCCTGGAGTTGATGCTAAAGATGTAGATATCTCAGTCACCGAGAATGCAGTTAAGGTGGTTGCCGAGCGTAAATCAGAAACCAAAACTGACGAGAATGGCAGAACAAGAAGTGAATTCTACTACGGCAAGTTCCAACGAGTCATTCCTCTAAGATCTCGAATTCAAAATACCAATGTTAAAGCTGAATATAAAGACGGTATTTTGAATTTGACCCTGCCAAAAACCGAGCAAGAAAAAAATAAAGTCGTCAAAATTAACCTTGGGGAAGCTGCGGCATAAAGTTTATATCAGTAAACAGGTATTCAACTAAAAGTGTGACATGATGTAATATCTGGTTGAAATTTATCAACCAGGTATTTTATTTTAAATGCTGCTGGTTTAAGTGTGTGGCGTTACTCTACGTAAAGCTTTTAGAAATTGATAATGGGATGTAACTGACAAAGAAAATATCAAGATTGCCTACCAAACCTAGCAATCAATTCCTCCCGTGACAACTGCATGAGTAATGGGGTAAATTCTTCAGGTGATAATGCTAATACTGGTTCAATAATTGCGCTTAATTCTTTATCTAATGAACCAAAGCGAACTTGTAATAAGTTTTCCACTACAAGACGTTCACCTTGTTGAATCCCTTCTTGTTTGGCTTGTTCCCGGTCTTGTTGATACAGTGGTTCTAGCCGCATAATTAACTCCCTATCATCTTCTTCTAAATTTTGATTGACTCTCAAGTTCTGGCCCAAGTTGTAAACTAATTCTAGCGTCGCTTTCTGGAATGGATGATTTGATGGTAGTGCTTTTAACTCATTAATTGCCTGCTCTTGTACCCTTCCTCTACCCAGGATTCTCAGCCATAGTGTTTCTAGGGTTTGTGGTAACTGATGGATGGCTACAATGGCTGTCCGTAAATACTCTGCCATGAAATGTACTCCAGGCAACCAATCTTCACCTTGAACTGCACGAAATCCTGACAGCAGCGTCGCGGATGCTGTTGGGGTGAGAATCCATAATTTGGGAATTTCTAATTCTTGAATGGGGGTTTTATTTTTATTAGCTTCTCGTTGTAATGCACCCCTAACTTCTAATAATTTCAACAGACAATCACAAATTTCTTCTTTAGATGCCGCATTGCGGAATGGCTCAAAGATAGCAGGATTGGTCGCAAACTTTCCTAATAAACCGGTGGGTTGCTAAATTGGTAGTTTGTTGTGCAGAGTCGAGAAAATAAAACATCAATTTCTCGCACTTCTCCTGCTACACGACTGGGTGCTTGTACCTGTCCATAAGGTTTTAGTAATTCTTCAAGATAGTCCTTGGCGAATTGGTCATGAAGAAATCGAGTCATTCAATTTGATTTATTGGGAATTGATTTGAAATAATTAATAATATTTTATCTTTTTTTACAACCGTAATAATTATAATTTGTTCTTATGCTGTAATATCTAATCAGCGTTATTGGTGATTGTAAAGAGTGAATTAGTGTAAAGATGTCTATCGACAAGAAGGAACTGGTACGCCGTGTGTCCCAACGGTTGACCAAAGGAACTGGTACGGTGGAAGAAGTCATCGATGCAACGCTTGAAGAAATTTATGAATCGCTAAAACTTGGAGACAGTGTTTCCTTACGGAACTTTGGAACTTTTTACGTAAGAGTAGAACGAGAAAGTTGGGTTTTCAAATTCAATCCCTCCCAACGGTTACGTAAGTTGTTTGGCTGGTCGTCTACTTACAAGGGGTAATGGTAGCGACGTTTTTTGAGCATATCAATGGGAGATAATTATTGGTCTTTATCTGTACTAACTTCCTCCTTAATCTTCTAAATTGAAATTCAGTTTTTCTATTAATACTTGTAAACCTTCTGGTGTTAGTTGTTGTCCAGTTAATCTCCTCCAAGCTTCTGCTATTTCTTCACTGTTTGGGAAACTTCCAAACCTTTCTCGACACAGTAAGCACCATTCCCTAATTTTTTCTACTGGATTGAATGGTGGTTGTTGACTGGGTTGTCTTTCTTCTTGTGGTTCTTGCTCGATTACCTGGTCTGTTGGTTGGTCTTCTTGTTCAGAATTTTGGTTTTCTGTAGTTGCTTCAACTTCAATTGTTTGGTTAAATCCTTGAACCACTAGCTTTTTAATCTCTTGGGATAACCCAGTAATATAGGGGAGTCCTCCTTTTGGAATTACTAACGCGAACCTTTCCCCATTATTGAGGTGCCTATAGCATAATGTTTCTAGTTCATCCGCAAACTTTTTGTACGGAAAAGAATTATCTTTAATCCAACTTAACGCTGCGTCTCCCAGTACAATATGAGTCGCATTTTTATAGATTTGGCGATTGAAACCAGTATCTTGATTTAGGGGCGATTGACCAATTACTATAGTACAAAAATTGTAAGCAGCACCTTCTTTAATTAGTGCTGACTCTAGATTCAAAATTTGGTCTACTTCTGGTTTAGAGATTTTCCCAGGATATCCCTCACCATTACCGTAAATATTATCCTGCTCGTCAACAATGGTGAACGTGAATCCATACTTGTTACTAACACTTTTACCTAGCTTTTTGGCTTCACCTCTTATCTTCTCTAGTTCTTGGAAGCTGGCTTGTAACCCTGGTAGGACTTCTGAGTAATCTTTGTAATTTGGCTCAAAAGCCCAGTTGGATTCGGGATATTTGGGGTCAATTAGGTTGATTTTTACTTTTATTCCTGTCTGCCCCAGGAGGTGGGCTGCTAGCAGGATTATTGCACTTACAAGGGTACTCTTACCTGATTGCGAGCCACCGTGAATGATAAAATTATGATGCTTACGTTTATCAAGTGGTTTGAGTACGAGTTCGGAAACTAATTCTATTAACCATTGGATATCGCTTGTGAGTTTTGGAGGTTCTAATTTTTCAACTTGTGGTGTTCCTTCCAGGGTTAGATATTGGGGTGAGTCTTGTAGATTTGGATTTAGCAATCCGTGTAGTTGGAAGTGGTTTAAGTATCTAAGTTGTGCGTTACTGTCAAGACTTGAAACCACCGAAGCTAGTTTTAATTCAGCTTGTATTTGTTGGACTGCTAAACCAAAACCAAACTCGTTTTTAATCTTCTGTTTGGTTGCTTCCCTTCTTAAGTTTAGAAAACTTTGGTAACGATTTTCTAAATCTTCTCTTTGTTTTGCTATATACGCAGATGCCCCACCAAATAAGGTTCCTAATCCTAACTGCCACAGTTTTAACTCAACTGCTTGGTTGGGGACAACTACTGCTGTTAGAGGTAGGGTAATTGCAGTTAGACTTATCCCCAGTTGCATTAATCTTTTCTGCCATACCTCTCGTTGTAGTTCAGATATTTCTGAGTCGAATAATTTGATGCCCAGCATTAGCTATTACCCAAATAACATCCAACTGTTATTGCCATCAGGGTGAGGAGAAAGTGTGGTAAGTTCCAAAGAACAGCCCACAATAAAGCTTTCTTATCTCTCTCCAATCTTTCTTTCTCGATTCTTGCGTAATTGATCCCGGTGTCTGCTATTAGCCAAGCCGTCCAACCTGCAAGAATAAGGTAGATCCCAACACGGGTAATTGGAAAGACGGCTGCAATACAGCTTAGAAAACTTAAACCACAGTAAACTGTATATTTAATTGAGAGGTTATAAATCATCATTAATACGGGTAAGAGGGAAGAAGGAAGGAGGGAAGATTCCAAAAAACGTCTTCCTTATCCCTTATGTCGTTGGATTTAGAATTTGAGCAGTTTATCAGCTTGGTTGCAATAAGTTGCAAACCCTTGGTGTTGGTTTTGGACAATTCCCATATCTAGAAGTTTGGTTGATAGTGATTCTAAATTTCGCTGTGTGGTTCGTTCCCACTGGAGTTCTAATCCAGCAGATTGATTAGCGTGGCTTAAGACAGTTCCGTAAACATTAAGTGCTTGTCGCCCCACATTTAGTTTTTCTTTTGACCAGCGTTTAACCATTTCGTTTAGTCCTTTTAAATCTCCTCCTTTTTTAGCTGCTGCTAGTATTTTCTCTTCTGTAACTTCTGTTGGGTTGAGTTCCAATGCTTCTACAAAATCTTTTCTTAGACCTGCTGCACCCTTTACTACAGTAGGGTCATAGCCAGATTTCAACACAGAGTTTTGGTCTGTTACTCCCGAAGTGTTATTAACTCCCAGTGGGTTATCTCCGAACATCTGTTGTTACCTCTCTAAACCAATTTGTAACGTGTGAAACTACGATATAGCTACCAAAACTAACTAGAGCTAATAAGCAAGCGAAAAATACTATTACTACTGAATCAACTTGGTGTTTAAAATCTAATCCTTTGGTTTCGCTTTCAGATGATTTTTGACGATAATATTCTGCTTGCTGTAAGCATTGCTCTAGTAGTTTTTGACTTTCTGAATTTAATTCCCCTTCAAAGTTGAGTTCCCCTGATTTGAATAATTTGACCTTCACTTGGGGAAATTCTCTGAACTGGTTCTTCTCTTCTTGTTGCATGGGTTGAGAATATCAAGACGAAGAATATTAGTGGAAATGCGATAAGTCCATAAATCAAACCATTCACTATTTGCTGCTTGTCTAGATTGGATAACCAACCGATTAGTTTGTTACCTTGCTGCAAAGAACTCTTGGATATTGCGGACACTCTTTCTGGAATCGTCTCGAAAGTTGTCTGTAACTGACTCCAAAGTCTGTCTAAATGTAAATAAATTGGTTTCAAACTTCTCTTTAGCTTCCACAATCTCTTGGAGAGATTCACATACGTCACTTGCAATTTCCTGATAGGCACTTTCATACTTCTGCACCCTCTCTTCTGTTTTCCTTTTAATCCACTCCTTCACTCTTGGTAGCACCAAGGCGAAAAATTCCTCCTCGGCTATAGTGGTGGTTTCAAATGCTTTGACAATTTCAAAAACTTCTGATTCTGTGGCTGTAAATCCCAGTTGGGAGAATGCTTTTTGAACAATCTCTCCTTTTTGTGTAGTGGTAATTGTGGTAGTTTTGTGGGATTCATCAAGTAGTGCGAGGTAGTCTTCTTTTTCTACTGGTTGGTTAACTGGTGGTGTTGTTTCAGGAGTAGAATTGTTAGTAATAACAGTAATGCCATCTGAGTCAGCTTGTGATTCTTCTGACGCAGGCTGAATTTGATTTTGTTTGTCGGTCATAGTTTGTATTTGTGTTTCAGGGGTAGTCACAATAGTTTCTTCCGTATTTAGAGGAACTATTTCATTACTAGTACCTTGCATTTTGATGACTTCCTGCACAATTTCCAATTTGTGCTGAAGTATATCTTTACAGTCAGGACATACTTTCAAAATTGCTGCTCTAATTTGTTCTGCGGTAGGTTTATAGTCACCTTCTTGTTTGACAGATTTACGAATGTTTTCTATATAGTTACGTGAAATCATTCTTGTTTCCTCCTACGCCCGATTTAGATATTTTTCGTGAGAGTTTCTTTTGAACGTACAGACAAGCAGCAGCAAATACTGGTACTAATTCCTCCGCCTTATAGTCCCTGTTTTTATCAAAATATTTCCCTTCTTTCTGGGGAACTGATTGAAACCATCTGAGAATAGTTGTACGGTGTGCCTTATTTCTGCTAAGTTTCTGAAGTTCTCTGTAGACTACATCACCCTTAACTACTACTCTTTGGGCGGCTATCTGAAGTGCTTGCTGGTGGCAATAAATAAGCTGTTTTAAAGACAGTTTTGTGTATGATATTCTCCTTTTTAAATCAGCAATTAATTGAAGATTATCTCTGTTAATCTCCAGTCCTGATTCGCGTAAAGCACGCTTAAGTCTGTACCAAGCTCTATCACTAATTTCAGATTCATAGTGAACCTCAAAGTATTTTTTAGCATGGTTGTTTTTCATATTTATTGATAGTTACTGACAACCAACTGCACTGCCGTTACTACGCACACTATTGTTTTGCACTGCAACCCAACCAACGAAAAATTAATATTTGTGGCTTTGAAAGAAATTTGGCAACCGTGCAACGGTGCATAGAGATGACAGTTAGGGAAGCTGAAATTGGGGTATTAACTGCAAGATGCAAGCACTGCAAAAACTGCAACTGTTTTCACCATAAGGATTTTGGAATTTACTGCCACGCTTGGGGTAGCGATGCACCGTTGCCTTCTCACCCCCATAAACTGAGCATCAATAGCGCTTGCTTAAAGAATTTTCGTGGTTGCACCTCCTCTAATTGACGCCCTCGCCGGGAGCAACGCGCGTGCATCGTCCTCAGGCGTTGAAAATACTGTCCGCAGCGAGCTATGAAAAACGGCGTTGCGTACAAGAAAGTAGCAAATCTCTTTCCATAAGTAGGACAAACGTCAAGAGCCTTGATTTCCGACTTCTAACTGAAGGCTTGGTTTCTTTGCGGTTTTGGGGTTTGGGGTTCGCTATGAGCGAGGTTTTCGCTCATAGGCTTTTAGGCAATACGAATTTCTCCCAAAATAGGCTGTGCTTTACACAGGGTAAGGATTTTGGGTAGTTTTCGTGTGTTGATGATAGGATAGTTTCTATCATACACGCATACACGAATTCGTGTATGCACGAATATTAAGATTCTTTCAGTCGTGTGGGAATATGGAGGTAAAAGTGTGTTGGATGATGGACTAATAGTGGTTTCTAAGCGAGACGATCCGAATTATTCCCAAATAAGTGGACATATCCCCAGTGAAATGGCTAAAGACTTTAAAATTGCCTGTACTCGTAGGGGGGTAAGTCATAGTGATGGACTTGAGCAGGCGATCGCACTATGGCTTGCTCAAGCCGATAATCATTTTTCCCCTACTGAAAATCAAGGGGTTAAGAAAGATACATGATTAACAGAGTGATCTACAACTCATGTGGATAATTCGTATTAATAATCAAAACAAGGAGGTGGTCAGTAGTAATAAGCAACAAGCGCAGTTTTGTGCTTGGCTACCAATTTTTGCTATAGCTATTTTCATTTCTACTAACTAGAGGCGCAAAAAATGCACTAATGCTATGAATGAAGATATTGCCAAAATTATTGCTTCTATAGATTATGATGATACGGAGAAATTTATAAATTATATTTTGCCTGTACTTGGAAAAGCAGCACAATATTTTATCGAAAATAATGAGTCTATTGATTTGACTGAAGGTTTAGTTTTTCCCAATACATCTTTATCTACAGAAAATTATATTCAAGGTTTTTTTGAAAATGAATTTAATAAAGTGTTCTACAGCATGCTTGCTATAGCAAGTATAAAGTCTAAAAAATCTGAGCTATTCTCTCTTCAAGAAAAACAGCAAGCCCTTGATAAAATAATTAACAATAGTAAAACAATAAAAGCTTATTTAGAGAAACGACAAAGCCAGCTATTTCAATCACAAGTATTTGAGCCTGTTCCTACAGTACCAGCGATGCTTTATAGTGTGCAGTGTCAAATCAAAAAAGAAGAGACATGGCAACCAAATGAAGACGGTATAGCAGTTTCAAAGCACTCCGATAAACGTAACCCAAAAAATTATATTGAGCATTACATCACAACTCAGGCGATATTACTCTACTTCCTTGGGATGAAGCTCAACAAATTATTGATAAGTTTGGTTTTACAACTGCCAAATTACACTTGATTTTTGCTGCTCATGCTATGAATCAAGAAAGACCTTGGGAGAGTATATTTATTATAGATGGTAGTTATTTAATAAAGGAAATTGGTTGGGATAAACGAACTGATTTACCAAAACATCAAAAACTGTTAGAAATTGCCAAAACTGCATTTGCCTTGGATTGTTTATTAGTGAAAGCTGTATGGGTAGAAGGTATAAATAAAAAAGGTGGTATAAATGCCAGCACTCCTGTAGGGCGGATGTGGAATATTACAATTGTTCCATATGGTCAAATGAGTTCATCTGGAAAGATAGAAGAACCTGACGAAGTTAAACTAATTATTCAACCTGGTACTTGGACTCGATACTTTCTCAATAGAGCTGGAGCAGAATCGCGGGAAGCTTTATATCAGTTTGGCTATTTAGCTCAACAACTTTTGACAATCGACCCCTATCATGAAGAACTTGCATTAAGACTAGCTATCTATGCGACATTAGAAAGTCGAGACCGCCTAGATAGAGCTTACAAAGTAGAAGAATTATTAGAAATAGCATTGCCTAAAAAAGCGATTATCGAAGCTCAAAATAACCGTAATAAGGCTTTTAAACTGAAGGAACGTTGGGATACTGCTTTAAAGATATTGGTAGAAAAGCTAAAATTGCAGATTGATTATGACCCTGAAACATATCCAGAATGGCTAAGACCAGGCTGGGAGGAAGAAAAGCCTAGAGGCTACTTTAACAAATTTCTGAATGCTGAACTTACAATCAAACCTCCATACCCTATTTTCGATCTCGTAGCATCCGAAACTGAATCAAAAGTAAAACGATTACAGTTTAAAACCAAGGAAATATCGCTACAAAATATTAGTTTGACTGGTAATCAAGTTAGAGAAGCACGTACTGCCAAAGGATGGTCGCAGGCTAAACTAGCTGGTTCCTTGGGTGTCTCTCAAAAGCTTGTATCTTTGATTGAACTGGGCAAACGCACTATTACTCCACAACTTGCTGCCCATCTGCTAGAGCTTTTAGATATCGAAATTTAAGTATTAATGCTTATCAAGTACAAGCTGATAACCTCTCTTCACCCTCCTGTGCCCGTTCTCTTAATTTTAATTTTTGTTCTAGAACAATTTCTTGAAAAAATAGCCTTCAAGTCCTTAGCCTGTATGGGTTTGAGCTTTAGAACAAAAACTCTAGTATCGGGTAACGAAAACTCTAGTATCGAGCAACGAAAACTCTAGTATCGAGCAACGAAAAATTTGTAAAACCATTGATATATGGGAGTTTTTATTTTTTAGAACAACTTAAAGTGCTGAAATCAGCAGTTTCTGAACCGTTTTTACAGATATGGCATGATATGGCAATAGTACTTTTGCGACTGTCTGCCTCCGGGGGCAAATCACGCTTCTTGGCGTACTTGTCAAATGTTCTGCCTAAACGCGACGTTGGTTGCAGCGTCAGATGGTCACAAGGTGCATGACTGTATTTACCGAGGAATTCTGTGTATGGCTCTAAAAATTAAACTGCTGGATAAACTTAATCAAAAGTTATGTCAATTGCAAAAAAAAAGCTGGGTAGTCCGCTAGGTGCTTGGTTTCAGTGAACTAAGACTGTAAAAGCCCAGAATGAAAACCCCTGCGAAGCGATTACCAGTCGCCTCAGCACGCTAGAGGAGCTATCCAACCTACTAGTTTTCCTAGTTTTATTCAATTTGATTTCATTCTAGGTTATAAGTCTCTTTCTAGCCAAACCAACTAGCGGCTACCCGATGACCTTTTTTGGTGTATCGAGGTAGTCAGTTATGTTTTCACCAGAAAATTCAGACGATTTCGCTCCTTCAAAAAATCCGCACTTTCCTGCAAAAAAACTCAAACCCCACCAGCCAGCCTCACCAGTGGGCAAGCGCTACGTAAAATACTTCTGGCATCCTTGGAGTGCGATAATCGCCACAACACCAGTTGAAGGCGCAAAACCAAGCTGGCGCACCACCGGACATTATATGCAAGCCTCCACCCTTTGGAGATTGCACCAAAACTCCACAAAACAAGTTGGTGTCCGCTTCGGTTCCACCACCCGTTACGCCATAATTGACCTCGACAAGGGGGGCGACTACCACAGCAATGAATCCGTAAACCGTATCAAAGCCGCCCTAGAAGACATCGGCATAGTCGATATCATCCCCATCCAATCCAGCTTTAGTGGTGGCTACCACCTAATAATAACCTTTACCTCCCCACTGCCCACCTTCAACCTAGCCTGTGCCATCGAACAAACCCTAAAAGATGCAGGCTTCATCATCCGCAAAGGGCATTTAGAAATCTTCCCCAACGTCAAACCTTGGGGCGAAGATTGCATAATTAACTACAACGCCATCCGCTGTCCCATGCAACCTGGTAGCGGTGCGTTTTTGCTCGATTATGACCTACAACCAATTAGCGATGATGTAAGCATCTTCCTTGACCATTGCGATCGCGCCGCAGTTCGCCAAGATTTAACAAAACTTAAATATGCCTGCAAAAAAGCAAGATTGCGCCACAAGCGAGAACAGTATCGCAAAAAAGCCTCTGCCAACGTAGAAGAATGGCGAGCCAACTGGGAAGAAATTATCGCCACAGGTTGGACAGGTTTTGGACAAACCAACACCATTCTACAAATCCTTGTAGGCTACGGAATCGTCTTTAAGGACTTACAAGGCGAAAACCTAATTCAATACGCCTTAAAGACCGCTATAAGCGCCCCTGGTTACACACAATATTGCCGCCACCAACATGAAATCGAAGCCAGAGTAAGACAATGGGTTCAATGCACAATTCGCAACGAATGGTACACCCCTTATGCCAGTTATCCAGCCCGTCTACTGGGCACATTCGCCAACACCTTTGCTGAGGCGATCGCTCTATGTAGAAAAATTAAAAAACTCAAAGACAACGTAATCCCCTTTGACCGTCGCATTACTCAGAGTGAACAGCGCAGCCAACAAGCCCAAAGACGCATCAAGTGGGCAGTAAAAGCCATAGAGTGGGAAACCGGGTTAGCCCCAGGAGCGAAAGCACGTGCCAAACAGATATGTTCTGAGTGCAAACGTCAGTTTGGCAAATCTCTGAGCCTACAGACATTACACAAATATTTACATTTGTGGCATCCCAAAACCTACATAGAAGACCCCTGGGCTTCTAACGGTGAAAATAGCTCAAACACCTGCCAAATCGAAGGATACAGGTGTTTAGACAACTTTGAAACCTCTGAAAAAAATCAAAAAGCTCAAAACCCTTACCAAATCGAAGGATACACATTTCCCCCCTATATGAAGGTATTATGTTTACCTCCTGCTGCGACAGCCCCTCAAGGGCTGGAGTCAGCAGAGGTTCTTGAAGAAACATCGGTTTCTCAGGAGGACGAGTGTGTAACTCAGCCGGAGGAAAATCTTGAAATCATAAATTCTTCTAATAGTGCTGAAATTAATTTCAATCAACCCAGCAATCAATTAGAGAATTCAGTTTCTACAAATATTTTACAATCAAATGAATTCAATTCTCATCAGGATTTTATATACCCTTGTAGCTCCGGCGCGTCGCCAAAAAATGATAAGAAAAAATTATCAATTGCAGGGGATAACGGGCTGGGCGTAGTTTCGACACCTGCTGCGGGTGCGCCAGAACCACCACAGGAAATTGCCAATAACGGCTTGCAGGGTGCATCTGCCTGTGTTGAGACACCTGGTGGGGTTGTTGTACCAGAACCACCACAGGAAATTGCCAATAACGGCTTTCCGGGCGCATCGTCGGGTGAAGAGACACCTGCTGTGGGGAGAGCAGAATCATCGCGCTCACGTGCCAACAATGGCTTGCAAGGCGTATCTGAGGCTGATTTGACCCCTGCTACAGTGACACCAGAACCGCCACTCCAAAATACCAACAACGGCTTGCAGGACGCATCTGGAGGCGATGCAACTGCCGATACTGACCCAAGCATCGAACAACTCAAGCGCGTGACGAAACTGCGGCTAATGGCGGGATCTCGTGCGAGGGCAACGGTGCGACAATACTGCCTGATTGTGGGACGAATTATCGGTGGTCAGGAACGCTCACGCCTGGAGCAGACTGCCAAAATGCAATTTTACCTCGATTCAGGGGACAAAGTGCTGGTTGCAGAAGCCGAAGCGTGGGCAGCTGCGAATCCAGGTTGTCTGCCCTTTAGCTTAGAGACTGCGTATGATGAGCGTGCCGACTCCTGACAGCTGCGTTCTATAAACTTGCACTTGGATCAATGCAGGCTGCCGAGTTAAACTAAGCCTTTGAGTTGCCTGGACGACTTCTTTTAAGTAATGCCATATTGTATGCCAAGAAGAAAGAAAGGTTTGTCATTAGAAGAACATCAGTTGTTGGGATTTAAATTGAAGCTTCTTAGGGAAGAACTAGCTGATATTTATTTCCAACTTCAAGATGCCTATGGCAAGTCAAGTAATACTTGTAAACAATTAGATTCTGCAAGGGCGAAGGTTGATGCGGTACGCTGCGAACTAGATAATCTTGTTTGTGCTGAAAATCCATCTGTCGATGACCAGATTGTAATTAACTGCTACTACGGAACAGCTAGAGAAGAATTTGTCACTGCCAATAATCCTCAACTACAATTTTTGTTAAATCAAGCAATTACCTATGCCCGAATTAAGCATGATGGACACTTAACGATTCTGCGTTTTACGACTGGTTGGAAAGCAGCTTATGGTACGCCTGATTTGGATACAAATGTTGGTAGAAAGCAAGTCGAGCAACTAAAGAGTTTTCCCAGTCTAGAAGAAGTCCTTGAGCATTTAATAGAAACTAAAGCATCTTTCTAGTTATTTTTCATCTGTGATAAGAAATCTTGTTTTGATACGGTGAAAATCTCCCAAACTTTATCGTGAAAAATAGAAAAGGCTTTTGAGAGCATTTTCAACTGAAAAACTTATTGAATTGGTTCAAAAAGCTCATCTTTAATCATTGATTCGAGAGAACGATTATTGATGCTCCAAAACACCTGCACTTTTAGGGCGATAGTATATCACTCAAGGGACACATTAAAATTTGATAGAGAAGAAATTTCCAATAACAAGCCTCTAAAATAAAGGCGTAGGTTCACATACATTGGTCGCTGCGATGCCCTCTCCCTTCCCCGGCATGGACCCATACCTCGAAGCAGGGCTGTGGCCCGACGTGCATAACGCGCTTTCCAGCAAACTTCGTGCTTTCCTCGCCCCACAACTGCGTCCCAAATATGCCGCACGGCTGTTCGTATATGTCGTAGAGGATACTTCCCCTTCAAGTGAAATTGGTATTTTGTACCCAGATGTCGAGGTATTGCAGATAAGACAACGCCGCGACGTAACTCCTCCTACCCCCACATCAAATATTGCAACAACCCCCGCACCACTAACGCTTCCAGTCATTCAACCAGTCGTTGTCCGCATCCCCACCGTTGAGATTCGGGATACAGCCAACAACGTACTGGTAAGCTGTATCGAAATCCTCTCCCCCGTAAACAAACGCGAACCCAATTTGACCGATTACCGTAAAAAACGCTCCTCGTTATACAATGCCAATGTCCACTTGATTGAAATCGATTTACTACGCCGAGGGACGCGCCCCTTCAACCATCCCCGTCTCCCAGACGTTCCCTACTTGGTTACTCTCACCCGTGCGGGATGGCATCACCGTGCCAAAACGGGAAAATTGTACGCTAAGGCTAAAACGTATGATTAAGAAGGGTTTCAGCGATACTTATTTTCCTTCACTCGCAAAGGACGCAACTTGTCAAAACTGGTCGCCTGTTTCAAATTCCAGACATAATCACCCGTAAGATTAATATGCTCCCAACCCAACGGCGATAAATGTTGCAGATATTCTTTAGGAATATCCATCCCCTGTTGCTTCAAATAATCAACGGCTTTTTCTAAGTACACCGTATTCCACAAGACGATAGCAGCAATCACCAAATTCAACCCACTAGCCCGATAAAACTGGTCTTCATAAGAGCGATCGCGTACTTCCCCCAGCCGATTAAAAAACACCGCTCTTTTCAGGGTATGTTTCGCCTCACCTTTATTTAGGCCCGCAGTCGCCCGTCGCCGCAATTCTGGACTCTGCAACCATTCCAAAGTAAACAAAGTCCGCTCAATCCTTCCCAACTCCCGTAAAGCTAAAGCTAAACGATTCTGGCGAGGATAGGAAGCTAATTTCCTCAACATCAAAGAAGCTGTCACCGTACCCGTCCGAATTGAACTAGCAAGGCGTAGAATCTCATCCCAAGACTCTTGAATCAATTTCACATTAATCTTGTCGCCTAACAAGGGTGCCAAAACAGAATCAGCAGGAGTAGGTTCAAAAGTATACAATTTCTTATCAGGTAAATCTCGCATTCGAGGTGCAAATCTAAACCCTAATAAATGGCACATCGCAAACACATGCTCGGTATAACCGCTTGTATCCGTATAATGCTCCTGAATCTGTAAATCACTCTCGTGATACAACAAACCATCCAAAACGTGAGTTGCATCCCTAATCGTGGCGTTAATTACTTTAACGTGAAATGGGACATACTGGTCAGAGATATGCGTGTAAAAAATCACGCTTCTATCTTTACCATACTTGGCATTAATCTCTTCATTAAAACTGCGATGTCCGCCTGCTCTAAACCGTTGACCATCAGAAGAAGATGTTGTCCCATCACCCCAATAAGCAGCAAATGGCACTTGTGTGTGGAAATTTACCACCTCTGCTAAAGCCTTGGAATAAGTTTCATCCCGAATATACCAATCTGCCACCCATGCTAAACGCTCAAAGGACATTCCTTGAATTGCGTCAGCCATCCGCGTTAAACCTAAATTAATACCATCAGCAAGCAAGGCACTTAACAAAACAACTTTATCGGATACTTGTTCTCCTAAATGTAAATGCGTAAAATGTTTAGTGAATTGCGTCCAACAATCAACTTCTACTAACAAATCAGTCAACTTAATTCTTGGCAGTAAACTATGAAATTTTCTGCTAAATTCATCAACATTATTCGGCACAGCATTGGTAAGAGGAGTGATAATTAACTGCTCGTTTTCTAATCTGACATCAACCAGTTTCTTCTCTGCCATTAAAGAAGAAACCAGCGATAATTGTTCAGATAATTCGAGTGTTCGTTGTTCAATATAGGTAGTAAAATCCGTCGCTACTGCCACAGGTATCGTGAGAGAAGAACGCATTGACTGCCATGCGCTATCTGCTAACAGATAATCCTCAAAATCTTGGAACTGTTTCGACCCCGCTACCCAAATATCTCCAGAACGCAAACCACTGCGTAACTCAGTTAAAGCACACATCTCATAGTAGTGACGCTCAATAGTATCGCCTTTAAATACGTGTTTTGACCAACGAGGTTTAACGAAACTAGTGTTCGCAGATTCCGGCACATTTCTCCGACCTGATATATTTAATTCTTTAATTATCTCCAAAGCTTTTAACACTGGTAAACTAGCTCTGGTAGCTTTGAATTCAAACACCTCCAACAACTTGGGTGTATAACGTCGCAACTGTGAATAACGGTTATCAAGCAATTCAAGATAATCAAAATCTGCAGGTCTTGCTAGCTTCTCAGCTTCGGCAACACTACTGATAAATTTCTCCCAATCCAATACAGACTCAATTGCTTGATAGGCATCATTGGACTCATCTCTAGCTGCAATTAATGCCTTACCTACTTGAGCATACAATCGGACTTTCTCATTAATTGCTTTGCCATCACGTTGAAACTTATCGCCATGTTGATGCTCACTTTTATTAAATAACTTACCCATCATTTTATCGTGCATACCTATGGCATAATCGACCAATGAAGCACTCCATTCAATGAGAAAAGCAACTAAAATAGCATAGCGTCTCAATTCATCCAACCTAGATAAGTGAGCAGGTGTAGACTTCGCACCAGTTCTGGTAAATTGCAGCAGGCGATTTTGATGTACTGTTTTCAAGCATCCAGAGTCGAGATTGAGATGGCGAATAAACTCTAGTCTTTCCACCACCTTTAAAAAGTTTCTCGGATTAGCTAGACCCGGTGCTTGACGCAGCCAAATTAAATCAGTCAGCTTTTTATCAGGCTCTACAACTAATAACTTATCCAGTGCTGTCTTTTGTAATGTTGTTAAACTTTTAGTTAACTCAAGACATACTAATTTTTGAGCGCGATTTCTGACTTCCCAGGCTAAACGTTCTACCGTAGAAATAGCTGGAATAATAATTTGGCGCAAGCGCATCTCATCAATTAATACTCCCACAAGCGCCATCCCTTTATCTGATGATATGGCAAATGGTAATAACCATTTCGAGAGTTGCTTGTATGTAGATGTATTAAAAGTCCGAAATCCAAAATTATTTTGAATTTCTGCCAAATGTTCACGTCGAGTTGTATCCCTTTGGGAATATTCTGTTATTATTGCTGGGTCAAGTTTTAATTGAGATGCAATATAAAATAGTACAGATTCCGGTACTATTTCTCCTAGACTCCAAACACGGCCGGGAAAGCGTAGGTAACACAACTGTACGGCAAAACCCAGACGATTGTGTGGTCTACGACGCTCTTTTATAACTTTGAGTTCGTCATTACTAAAAGTATAGTAGCGAGCTATATCTCTTGTGGTAATAGAATCGGGAATTTCAGTAAATTGTAGTCGCTGTGCTGGAGATAAAAGTTCGCGCGTTGCCAATTAGATACCTATATATTTGATTTATCAGAAGTGGTTTGATTTTGCTTGTAGTTCGTACCGCAGTAAGGACAAAATTTAAATTTCAGCGACATAATTGGTTCATTGCAACTAACGCAACGATTCCGTAAAGCTGTACCGCAAGCAAAGCAATACTTCGACCGTAAGTCAGTCCACATTTGGTCAGGGGTAGTTCCTGGAGTCCAACATTTGGGGCAAAACTTGAGCGAAGTTATGGTTTCTGGAGAGACTTTCTTAGCTGCTGCATCCAAGTACTCTGGTGGTATCCCCAACGCCGAAGCCAAACCACCTTTAGCCTTTTGATTGAGCCTTGAAGTTTGTCCACCTTCAATTTTGCGGATGGTTTGGATATGTATTCCAGCTTTTAAACTCAACTCTTTTTGGGTTAAGGAAAGCTGACCCCGTAATCTCTGGACGTAATTAGCAAGCCCTTCTTCCCCCTTTGGAAGCGTCGAATGTTCTGTTACAACCATCAAAATATATCTGAAAATATATTTGTTAATGATAATTTAATATCAAAACTTTTATTCAAATGAATTGCAAAAAGCCCCTCTAAAGTGATGATGACTTTAGCCGCTTTAGCCACCGAGTTTTTAGAACGTCCGGGACTAGCCAAAAGTACTCTGCGTTCCTATGAATCTACGATTATCCCCTTACTCAAGCAGTATGGTCGATGGTCAATAGAAATCATCGACCGACAAGTGTTGGTGGAATATCTCAATCAACTGACTGACCTTTCTTACACTACCCACCACCGTCATCAAGCTGTCATCACAGCTTTATTCAACTTTGCTGTTGATATGGGCTATCTTAAATCAAATCCGGTTGTGGGACTTTCAAGGCGCAAACCCAACCAAGACAAAGGAGAACATGCTACGGATGAAGCTGTGCGCTACCTTACTCACCATCAATTAAATATTCTGTATCGTGTCATTCAAAAAGATGCTCGGATGTCTGCTTTGGTGCGTTTATTACATACCAGTGGCGCTAGAATTGCGGAGATGTTGGCTCTAAATTTAGATGACATTGACCTCAAAGCCAGGAAATTTCAGGTTATTGGCAAAGGCAACAAGCAACGTTGGTGCTTTTACAGCGAAGTTGCGCTCAAGAGTCTGAATTACTACATTAAATATTACAGACACCCCAATCATCCAGCACTGTTTACTGCTCAACAGCCAAAAACATTTGAAGTCTCTCGCCTTTCGTACCGAATGGCGCATAAGTCCTGGACAAGCCTAATTGGGGAAACTCCAGAACTCCAAGAGATTCGTATTCATGACCTACGACATACTTTTGCTACAGAGCGAGTGGGACTGATGGGAATTGAAGAACTCAGAGCCCTGATGGGACATGAGAACATTCAGACAACATTACGGTATCAAAAAATAACGTCACAACGTGCTGAAGAAGTAGCACAATTGGCGTTAAAAAACCTGCCAAATTTTTCTGAATAATTTCAGTGTATAACTTCCCAAATGTGGCAGTAAAAAATACTTTTTTCCAAAAATACTATCAAGGTGCAGGGAATACATACTACTCTGCACCAACAAACTGAGGGTAAACAGTCTTCCAGTTGCTTATTATACAAGTATTAGTCAAATCACTTGTTTCCAGGTCTGAAACGATTGTAGGACAAGGGTTTCAGCCTTAGCGTACAATTTTCCCGTTTTGGCACGGTGACGCCGGGATCTGGAGTTATCGACGTGTGGCCCGTAACGTTACAAGATACGCTTCCCACAATTCCCGTTCCTCTTCGCAACCCCGACCCCGATGCTGTTCTCGACCTGCAAGCTGCCCTTCAGGCAATTTATGATGAAGCTGGGTACGACTTGTCGATAGATTATACCCAGACTCCACCCCCACCAGCATTTAGTAAAGCTGATATCGAGTGGATGCAAACACGGTTGGGAAAATCTTCTGCGTAGCGCGTGTAGAGTTATACCAACTTGCTTCCAGCTGACTACAGATGGTTCATTGAGGAAGTAGGTTCATTTAATGATAGGTTTAAACGCTCTGCCCTATCTGTAGTTTTTATTTGGAGAATTAGTATTACCTTAATATTAAGATGCTGCTTTTAGCCCAGCATCCATATTTTCTGAAGAGCGCATCGCCTCTAAACGTTTGAGGTAAAATTCATCCATTTTGGCAAGAAATTTACCATCAATAATTTCAACACCCAAAGCATCAGAAACTGCTAAAAAATCCAGAAATGTTGCGTTTTGATAGTCTTTATCTTCAAATAATTTAATTTGTTCTTCGCTGCGTTCGCACAGTGCAGCCAGTTCTTTTTGCGTAATTTTGAATGCAATCCTGGCTTTTATTAATAAGTCGGATATTTTGTTCATACACTCGACTTGGAGTGTGATAGATTCGTTGGGGTTATGAGTAACGAGTGCTTCATATTCAGCGACCTGTTCTTGAAGGTCACTTCGTTGGGAAGTGACCCCATCATAATGAAGTTGCCAAACATCAGGCTGATTCTTTTTCTTATCTTCATCTTTTTCTAACATCGCGATTGCTCGCCCCATTCTCTCTACCCAAGAGAGGGTGACAGCATACTCTTGCTCATTTTTAATCATGGCTCCCACCTCGACAAATCTATAGCAATGATACCTTTTCTATTATCTCTCCTGTCGAGTTGAAAGAAATCTATAGATGTAGTACCTTCATCATCAATTGGCTGGTCAGACGGAAATAACTCGCCCTTATATTTGGCTTTTTGAGCAGCTCGTTTATTCGCAAAATTTAATAATGTTGGAGCATTGTTTCTTAAATAGTCCATATCAACAGTATCTGGCTCCCAACAAGCATCAAAATCGTTGGGTTTGGGTTTGCTTGTTACAAACGAACCATTAATATAAAAAGTCCTGCATCCAGCAGCTTTTAATTCAACCATTGCTGTTTCCATTCCTAAAATCATTTGTGCGCGTCTTATGGTATAACCAAATCTTTCTTTAAACTCCTCCCAATTACAAAAGTGTACCCCTGGTGGTAGATTACCGTTTTCATCAAAATCCGGAATCATTAGTTAATAAACAGCAGCCAATTAACGTTAATAAGCATACCATTAATACTAATAGATATTAGAGCAAAGCAGTCTTGTCAAAATAATCCAAGTAAAATACCAACACTAAGATTGTTAAAAGAGAAGTCTTTTTCTCAGCGGAGCATTTTCGTGCCTTATATCTACTTAATATTTAACGACAGCCGATACAACTAATCTTTCTAATCCCACCAAGCCCGCAGATAATTAGGTTTAATATCAAGTTCATCTGGACAACCAACAAATGCTTGGAAATCTGCAACTAACTCCGGCTCGCAAGTACCATTAAAAACAATTCCATCAATACTCACCCGATAATCTTCACGGAAGGGGCTAACTACATACCCCTCAAACGTAAATATAAATCCCTTAAAAAGCTGGATACGAGCAAATGTTAGAAATTCAATAATAGCGGGCGACTCATTATGCTTCTCAATAGGAGAAGCAAACCCCGAATCAACCAATTGTTGCAATTGGTCAATACTTAGGTTATAGAAAAATTTTTAGCACCACCAAATACCTCTGACCACTCTAAAGAAGTGCCAAAAATAATTGTATCTCTAGTTTGATAGTCCCTGCTGTAAACAAAATTTGTTCGGTCGAGGTCAGATAATTGATTTAGGATTTGACCTACTTGTAAAGGTTGACCATCGACTTTGATATCTGAGGGTTTAATTCCCTGATTGAGGAAATAAAGTACCAGCGCTTGGATTCGGTTGAGGCGAGAATTTCTCAAGCATTCTGATAAGTTGGGGCAATTATGAATTACCCCAGTCATTGTTTTACAATCGAGCAGCATTGGGGAAGATGGGATAGCTTGCGGTAGTCGAGGGGATAATTAGCTTGATAATTTAGATGCTTGTATGACACTGACTCCTATTTTAATTGGTGTGGGATGGAGAGCTTTTCGTTTATTGCGTGTAGCCTATATATGTCTGCCAATAAAACGTGCTTTCATCACCAGAGATGTAAATAATAATGAACAATTTTTGACTTTATATTATTGTTGTGAGCGCATTCATGTGCTTTAGTATTCTATATCGCTAGCTTTTTTACTTGATTTAGTCTGTTGCTTTAGTGCATCCAATATTTCTTGTATTTTTTGGAAGTTGTTTACATCTTCTTGGGTAAGTGCAATCCCTTGTGGGGTTTGGGAATCATCGAGAGGTATGGACGCAATTGTTTCTCCTGATTTGCGGCTTAAATATATAACGTTGTCCTCACCAAGCTGGAGTCCGTACTTCTTCGATTTTTTAACCAGGTCTTGTCGTTCCCACAACTGACGTACAGTTTGTGCGATCTGCTTCGCTGCGCCGGAGGCGATCGCCATAGCGTAAGAGTGTTGCTGAGAAAGGTTGTTGTCACTGTTGGCTTTTGTTGCAACTTCTAAAACTTCCAATCGTGCGAGCGCCCGGAGCGGCGGGCGCTCGCTCGCCATCGCTTCTTCTTCTGGCTCCAATTTTGGCGGTGTTTTGGGTGAACCTAATTCTCCCAATAACGTTATTGCTCGAGCCTCTGGTGGTACTAATTGTTCCGACTGTGATAAAATTGCGCGTGGTGTAATTGCTTCTGATTCTGAGATTGTTGTTTCTCCTGACACCACCGTCTGTTGAAGTTCCTCGGATGGAACATATAAAGAATTAATTTTGGTTTTTGGTTGTTGAGTTGGTAGCAGAATAATATTGCTTGTTGGTGTTGTTGCTACTGGCTGCGTTGGTGTCGCGGCTAATTCTAAATTTGTGGATTCTTCCTCGTAGTTGGAGTTAGTGTCATCAGTAGAATGCTTGCGGTTATCAATCCAAGTTTGTAGATGATTTATCCGGTAATTGTCAATTGTTCGCCCACGTTTGTAGCTTTCGATTAGCGACTCAATTGGGTGTCGATAATCTTCATGAACACCTACTTTTAAATGTTCCTTGATACCTATGTGCGTGTATAACTTACCTAAATCCCCACCCTTAAATGCTTGTCCCTCCAAGCAGTAGCTTATCCCCTTGAGTTTGCCAGTACGGGTAAACTTGCAATCGACTTGGATATTTTCTTTTAACAACCGGGCAACAAATACTGGCATCGCGGGTTTATCTGCCGCCGCTTGTTCTATCGCACTCTGCAATCTTTCAACTAAATTTAATTCGCCTTCTGCTTCTGCTTGTTGGATGTGTTTGGGATATGCTTTTTTCTTCTGGACTTCCCAACTGGATGGTTGAATAATCAAATCGTATTGTTTTTCAATTTGGCGCAGTAATTTCTCAGTACGGTAGTAATCTAAGTAGTCATCATTGCACTCACCGTTGTAGGATACCCGATTGATGACCATATGGGCGTGGGGTCTGGGTTGTCCGTCAAATTCAGCATCATTGTGCTGAACTAAAATAAACTGGTTGTTCGACAGTTTCAACCCGTCAAGCAAGTGTTGTCCTATCTGGCACAGTTCCCACTCGTCGAGCATTCTATCACCAACGGCGGGACTAAACGATAGGTGCAGTACTGGTTTTTGGACTCTGGGGTTTTTATTGGCGAAGGAGCGAAATTCCCAGGCAAGTTGGGCGGGCGTTCCTCCTGCCATATTAGTATTGATTAGTTGCGCGTCTGATTTACCCAGAACATAGGCAACACAACCGTAGAAGCCGTTCCCCTTAGTGATATTGCCAATCATTCGGAGTCTTCCCCCTCTCTAGCAACCACTAGGTCGGATTGTTCGGGTTGGTTAGCCACAGGTGCAGATTGTTCTGACTCAGAAGACTCAGAGGGATGTTCGGGCATTCCCAGTAATATCTGCTTTACGGACAGCAGCAATGGTTTTAAGGCTTCGATTTCCGGACGGGGTCTACATCATCGATGGGTTCTCCCATTTTCACAGCCCGGTTGATTGCATAGGCGATTTGGTTAATATTATTGCCAATTCGACCAAGTTGTGCATATGTCGCAGAGTTGATGGCGGGTACTGGGGGTGCGAGGTAAATACGCTCACGTTCTACACAGTAGCGGATAAATTTGGAGAGGTTCTTCCCCATACCAGCAGCAAGGGCTTTTGCTTCCCAATCTTCTTTTTCTGAGTCGGTAAGTCTGAGGCTGATAAGATTAGTGCGCTTTGGCTTGGGTTGGGAAGAGCGTCCTGCTTTAAAAACTTTTTTGGTTTCAGTTTTTTTATCCATATATATAAGGAAGTATATAAGAAAGTTTTTTAATCTACGGCAAGTCAATAAATTTATATGTGATTAATAGCGCGATCGCTATATATTGGTGACATAAATATACGATTTTCCTATCGAGTATTGGGGGTAATCCAAAAGGGGGACACCCCCTTTTGGCGAGCAGGCGGCGCTACAAACTAAAATTTCCCAGAAAAAATGTAATACGCCGCCATTGCTCGCTAGCCAAAATGCTCCGGCGGGATACGATGAGTCTAGCAAACACGCTCGCGTGTTGTACAGAGGGGGTTTCGGAGTATTTGTGGCGAGGTCTGGGGTATTGGAATCAATGGGACAGTTTTGGACATAATTGGGAGTGTTATGCCTACTTTTGATGGAAAAATATGGACAATTTTTTCTATGTAGAATAATTAGTAATTTTTTATGAAGAAAGAATTGTCCATAATGAGGCGAGTTTTGGACAGTTTTGGAAAGTTTTACCCTACTACAAGGTGATATTTGTCCCTGCGTGCTAAAAAAGTAAAATAAAAAACTTATTTATACTGAGACGAAGTTCATGACGAAAAGCACGGATGTTGTTGAAATTAGGATAAGAAGAAATAAAAACTCAAGTGCAGGTCGGCTGTTTCAGTTCTTAATGAATTGTTACAATCATTGGATCAACGAAGATGGGAAGACGGCGAGTCAGTTGGTGTTGCAGGCGGCTTGGCTTTTGTACTGGCCGTTTGTGTTGGAGCGTGAGGGAAATCAAGAAAAAGCCAAAGAAGCGGCGTTTTGGTGCATCCGCCACTTGGAGAGCCATATATTAAAGATGAAGATTTATTTTGGATTGAATGACTAATCCGGTAGAAATCCGGATTGGCTATGAGAGCAATGGCAACTGCTACACCATGCTCATTGTTGATGGAGTTGGTCACTGCTATGACTTCTCGAATGGAAACGCTTGTACAGAGCGTACGGTGCATCCCCGAACCTCCAAGCCGAACAACTTTTATGCCACGTTGAGCGGTGGAGTACGAGTGAGTAGAGCGATCGCCCCTTTTACGTGGGGACGGTGGGACAGACTCCACGCCTGAGAATTACCTCTCCACTCACTTTTTGGGAGGATTTATTTAATCCTCTAACACTCGACTTTCTACATCGCACCTCTAGCTTTACGCCCTGATACAAATCAACGAAGACCACCTGTGATGTACAGCGTTTCGGTGGCGAACAGGCGTGAGAGGTCTGCAAGATTCGAGGCATCGCTCTGAACACCCGTGATGTTTTTACCGATCGCTTTGACGGCGGCATCAAGTTCAGTTTGGCGACGACCCGTGATGAAGACATAGGCACATAAAGGCGACAAAGCACTTGGCAGTGGCAAGACCAATGCCGGAAGTACCGCCGGTGACAAGAGCAACTTTTCCTTCTAGTTTTTTCATGATTATTAGTCCAGTGGTATTGCACTTGCTGCCTAAAACTTTGAAAACAGCATATTTAACCCTTCGGTCATCGTGGGATGAGTCAAAACTCCATCGCGCAGAACGGTGTAGGGCATCTGAGCTTGCATCACCATCTGCACCGTCGAAATC
Organism: Scytonema sp. PRP1; assembly: GCF_036697665.2. Taxonomy (NCBI): domain Bacteria; kingdom Bacillati; phylum Cyanobacteriota; class Cyanophyceae; order Nostocales; family Scytonemataceae; genus Scytonema; species Scytonema sp. PRP1. Next base: position 25,213 of record NZ_JBAHYJ020000074.1, read on the forward strand.
ACTTCACCTGCTTCATGACACAAGAGTGAACAACCGAGAATACGACCTGTCTCGGTATCAATGATCGCCTTCATTAGTCCATCGGTTTTACCTTCTGTTTGGGCTCGCGTAATGTCTCTTGCATCCAGCTTTGCCACTCGGATGGCATACCCTTGTTGTTGCGCTTCGGTTTCGGTCAGACCCACATGAGCCAGTTCTGGGTCGATGAACAGACAAGATGGTACCAAGCGATCTGCGCTTCGCAGCAGCGCTTCGCTATCGCGCGTGCTGCGGTTGCCCCCATCAATCAGATTCGCTTTGACAATCCGATAATCGTCCAATGCTATATGAGTATATTGCGGTCCCCCATTGATATCACCTAACGCCCAGATATTCGGTACGTTTGTCTCCAAGCGATCATTGACTCGAATAAATCCGCGTGCATCGGTTGCTATACCAGCACTAGCTAGATTTAAGCTTTCGGAGTTTGGTGTACGACCAACGGCAACGAGCAATTGCGTTCCTTGAAGTTCCATTTCCTGATCAGCGACTTGAAGAAAAAGTTTAGTTGCATTGCCAGAGCGCTCGACCCTTAACACCTTCGCCTTCAGCAGAAATTCAATGCCGTCTCGTTCCAGCAGCCTTTGAACGGCGATCGCAATATCTGGGTCTTGCTGTGACAGGATTTGCTCACTCTGCCCAATCACGGTGACGCGAGAGCCAAAGCGCTGAAACATTTGGGCAAACTCCAACCCAATGTAGCCACTCCCAAGCACGATCAGGTGCTCCGGCAACTGTTCTAGCTCCATAATCGACTCACTGGTCAAAAACTCAGCTTCTTTGAGTCCCGGCACCGATGGAATCAACGGTCGCGTGCCTGTATTGATAAACAATCGTTCTGCGGTGAGTAAGCGAGTATCGCCTTCAGCCGTTGCCACTTCAATCGTTTTAGGTGCCACAAAGCGAGCGGTGCCAATGATCAGACCATCTCCTAATGAGGTGTGTAAGTTGTTAAAATTTATTGGTCGCAGGGACTGCACGACTGATCGTTTGCGCTGAATCACTGCCGCCAAATCAACCGTGGGCGGTGCCGTGTTGATGCCATAGGCAGCACTGTTTCGCACAGTATTTGCCACCTCTGCACTTGCCACCATCGTTTTGCTGGGAACGCAGGCAATATTAGGGCACCCGCCACCAATCATATTTAAGCTACGTTCCACCAGAGCGGTTTTGCGTCCGTCCGCGACTAGTGCAGGTGCCAGGGTTTTACCCGCTTTACCGCTACCGATAATAATGTCGTCATAGTATTGGATATCCATTTCTATCTCCTTTGAGTTTGACGTGCGAAGGTCAGCTAGAAGAGCGGGGTGTTTACTCATCGCTCAGGATCGGGTACCGTGAACGTCACCGTTTCGCTGGTGATTACTTTGTGCGTAGGGTCGGCTAGTTCGATCAGCACCTTGTGCGGACCAGGTTCCAGTCCCACCAGGATCAACGTTTCGCCGCTGGTGTCGACAAAGTGCCACGGCGTGTCGTCAACAGTGATGTGGATATGCCCGATGCGCGGCGATACTTCGAGGGCACCTTTGCCGAATACCGGCAGCACGCGCAGGTTCTCGGTCCGGTACTGGATGAAGACGCGACCCTGGGCTAGCGGTTCGGGAAGCGGTGGATCAACAATCAGCTTGGCTGGTGCTTCATTTTCGATAGGGATCAACGGTGACGGTCCTAGAATATCCTTGGCGCTCGGGGTGTGGTTGTCCATAGCTGTTAGGTACTTGAAAGTAGTTTGTATGACGGTTCCTTTGAAAAGGGGAACAGGCGCAGGGTCATAGCTCCGGAGCGGAAAGTGAACGATACACAGCCCGCCCGGAACATTACCGATCGCTTTAGAGCGTTTAAATCTGTGCCATACCGCCATCGACAAACAGCTCGATGCCGTTCACATAGCTGCTGTCGTCTGAAGCGAGAAAGACAACGGCTTTGGCAATCTCATCGGGCGTGCCTACTCTTCCCAGTGGGATATTCTTGGCTTGGCTATCCACGAATTCCTGCACCTGCTCATCACTCAGTCCCAAGTGATTGAAAGCAGGAGTAGGAACCACGCCAGGACTAATAGCGTTAACCCGAATCTTGCGCTCTTTGAGGTCGAGTGTCCAATTCCGGGCAAACGAGCGCACGGCGGCTTTGGTAGCACTGTAAACGCTGAACGCTGGGGTGCCTACGGTAGAAGCCGTCGAGGCGTTCAGAATAATGGAAGCACCCTCTGGCAACAGAGGCAGTGCCTTCTGCACAGTGAACAGCAGACCTTTGACGTTAGTGTTGAACGTTTTGTCAAACTGTTCTTCGGTGATTGCTCCGAGTGGGACGATTCCTCCACCGCCAGCATTGGCGAAGAGTACATCGAGGTGTCCTTGCTCTTGCTCGATCGTGGCGAACAAGCGATCAAGGTCTTCCATTTTGGAGGCATCACTCTGAACACCCGTGACGTTTTTACCGATTTCTTTGACGGCGGCATCAAGTTCAGTTTGGCGACGACCCGTGATGAAGACAAAGGCACATAAAGGCGACAAAGCGCTTGGCAGTGGCAAGACCAATGCCGGAAGTACCGCCGGTGACAAGAGCAACTTTTCCTTCTAGTTTTTTCATTTTGGATGAGTCCTGTGATTGTTGAGGGGTGAAAGAATCGTTCGCAGTGGGTTGCTTTCAACAGGAGTGCAGCAGGTAGAGACAGATGATTGCTATGAAACCTCTTTCTCAATTGGGTAGGCCAATGCCGCTCTGTTATCTGTTACATAATCTTAATTTAGAGAGTTTCGTCGATTGTGTCGCTGAGAAAAACTTCAGTTGATAAGCTGACAAATGAGGCAACTGATAAACTGACAAATTTGACAGGTATGACCAAGCCCCTTCGGGCAAGGCAGAGGGCAGAAGGCAGCGCGAGCTGAAGGAACAGAAGATATCTTCATATGTCTTATGTGAATCGTGTTAACATAAAATAGTAGTTGGTTAGGTCGAGCCGATGATAATTTACGAGTTCAAAGTCAAAGGAAAAGACAGACAATACCGCGCGATAGACGATGCTATCCGTACTAGTCAATTCATTCAAAACAAGTGCCTACGTTACTGGATGGATAATAAAAGCGCGAACTTGAACAGATACGACTTGAATAAACATTGCGCTGTACTGGCGGCTTTATTTCCTTTTGCTGATGAACTTAATTCAATGGCTAGACAATCTGCGGCGGAACGTGCTTGGAGCGCAATAGCTCGGTTTTACGATAACTGCAAAAAGAAAGTTAAAGGTAAAAAAGGTTTCCCAAGTTTTAAAAAACACTGTCGTTCAGTGGAATACAAAACATCAGGATGGAAGCTTTCTACTACTCGAAAAGCAATAACTTTCTCAGATAAAAAAAACATAGGAACCTTGAAACTAAAAGGAACCTATGACCTCAACTACTACGACATCAAGCAGATTAAGCGTGTTCGGTTGGTGCGTCGTGCTGACGGGTACTATGCTCAATTTGCTGTTGATGTTGACTTGAAAGTTGAGACTGAACCAACTGGTCAAGTAGTTGGCATTGACTTGGGTTTGAAGTACTTCATCGCTGATAACAAAGGCAATGTAGAACCTGACTTTTCCCGTTAAGTCTCTCTAGCAAGCTGCCAACCCTCACAGAGGTCGTGCAATTTTAACCAGCCCCGCCACAGTACCCCAATACCAATGGGTGTATTATGACGATGTTCCAAGTAACCTCCTAAACGGGCGATCGCTTCCACAGCCCAAGCAACTGTTAACACCTTGGGTAGTTTGGATGATTTGACTTTCAAAACTTGAAGCTCAAGGGGATTGAGGACTTCAATAGCGCCAGCGGTTGGCTGGGTGCGATGTAGATAAGTCAACTGCAAAAGCTCAACAGCAATCACACTCAAGAAACCAAGCAAAGTTTTCATGCCATCAGCAGCAAGTCTGTATCGCTCCACCTGGCAACCGGATTTTAATATTTTGTGATATTCCTCCACGTGCCAACGGTAAGAATACCAACGTAAAATCGTAGTAGCCATCTGGGCATCAGCAACTACTTCTGTTGTCAGCAACATCCATTCCAAGGGTGTTTCATCTTCTGGACAATCAATCTCAGTGGCATAAACAGCATACACCAGTAGAGGGTCACGGTTGTCAAAACGGTAGGGAGTACGGAGATTAACTGGACAAAACCGCACCACTAATTTAGCTTTGCGGGCAGAACGCTTGCTCGTTTCTGGCAGATCAATTTTCTGGTGAAAAGAGACGGGCTGCGCTTCCAGCCTTGCCCATAGGCGTTCACTATTTTGATCTAAACTACGGTTCGTACCGTCGTACCAAAATTCCTGTGTGCTGAAGTTGACGAACTTTGTCGAAAACTTCTGTGATATCACCTTCTCTATCAAAAGCATGAATGACACGAGTGGACTTACTTACAAGATTTTCCACAGTGGTGAGTGCCTCTACCCACCTGTAAGATTCTTTTTCTTCAAAGGGGCGTTTTCGGGCTGAAGAACGGGCTGCTGCTTGCCGTTTTTTCTTCTGTGTTGGGGTTTCATCTTTTGGTAGCTTCTGTTTTGGTCAAGGGTTCCAAAGTTTTTGCCACAGCAGACCTATCGATTGACCTTTCTCAGGTTCTATCGCGCTTAGCGCTGTGCAATATTAAGCCATTGCCTCCCTTACCAATCGGACCGTAACATAAATGTTTTAGCCACAATGCTCTTATAATCAAGGAAAGTGGTGTCTCCGACACACAGCACTACCTTATGCTCCGCAACCGTCTCCGCCGTCATCTGGCAGTGAGGCTCAATCAGCTTGGCAAATTCTGCCTTGGAATTAGCAAAAACTCATACGCTCTCTTAAGTACGGTTGCTCGGTTGAAGATTTCTGACAGCGCCTTGCCAAATCCTTGGCTAAGAGCCTTGCCAATCGACATTGCACGCTCATTTAATCTGCGATCGCCTAAATCACAGGTGGCAAAATTTTTCTCCCACCAGTCCAACATGACTTGTCACCTTTAACACCGGATTTCAATTACTGTACCGTATATGCTGTGCTTTATCCAGAATCCTTTGTGAGCAAGCTTTTTGAGACTTAACGGGAAAAGTCAGTTCATCGTACCGGATACCAAGTATCTGGCGCATCTGCTCACCATAGAGCTTGGCTCAGATCTTGCACCTCTGGGTACAAACCCAGGGAATGTAAAAATATACGCAATAAGGCTACCTGATTTTTGTTAGCTTTTATCGCTAAATTAAGGGTTTTAATTTAATACTGAGTTATTCATTTCCATCAATTTTTCTTGGTGCAAGATGTGAGTTGGCTTTGATTTCGTTAAAATGGGCAGCGGATAAACACAACTCAAGGTGGGCTTGGTTTAAAACCAGCTCCCAAATTTTAGTGGCAATTTTACCTTGCAAGGCTAAGCTGAAATAAAAAACGGAATCGAAAACAAGTCTGCTTCTGGTCATGAAAAGATACTGTCGATATAAGCCTCCTGTTCTTCTGGAGTTTTATTTAAAAAAGATTGAGGACTTTGCACAAGCTTTGTTAAATTCAATAATTCTTGACCTGCCTGCTTTTGTTTGCTTCTCAATTCCTCCGTTACTTTCTCTCCCAGCAAGATTTTCACCACATCGCTATCAGCCAGCAGGGCGTTAGAGCTTTTGCGGGCATCAATAACAGTTTGTAGAGAATCATCAATGACAACGCGCACAGTTTTACGAGCTGCTTTTTTGGCTTGCCCAGTAGTAAGTTTTAACTTGGTAGTTACAGCCATACATTTGTTTAGTGTTCAAATTCTGGTTTGCTAAACCATTTTTGTCAATTTTTATAGCTTTGACTCCCTTCTAAAGCGTGTAGGTTTGCGGTTGCTTGTTAATCAAATTTCTCGTAATAGATTACGAACTAACTAGAATCTAGGATTTTTGTCTAAATTCCTAAATCTCAGTGGTTAGTTGTGGCTGGCGAGTTTTGGCGATATTTACAAACCCTATTGAAAAAACTCTAAACCATTTGTTTTTCACGAAATAGAGTGTGTGAAAATTTGACAGTAATCTAAATCTGTATGACACTTGAAATATGAGTGTCATACAATTTATAAAGACTAAAGCAAGCAACAATATTCAGGTCAGGTCAACTAAGCTGAAGCCAAAGCTTGTATATTATGCCCAGCTTGATAACACCACTATAAGCCACATTGTGAATCAGGCACTGGAGCAGTATATTGCCAGTAGAGATAAAACTACCCAATCAAGCAACCCCTTAGCTCACTGGAAAGGTTACGGACAGTCCGAGAAAAGTAAAGAAGAGTTTGAAAAACTAACTCAATATTTAGAAGAGAATAAAACAGTTGCCAGCAGAGAGTATGAATTTACTAATTGACACCAACTGCCTGATTTACTTTTTTTACGGTAAGCATGAGGCATTCGCTAGCTGGTTTGTAAATATTGAAGCTCAAAATATTTTTGTTTCCAGCCTAACTATATTTGAACTTTTAAAAGGCTTTGGCTATATTGAGAGCAAGAAAGGCATGGAATATGTCAACGACATAGCCAAAACTTACAAGATTTTAGATTTTACTCTAGAAGATGCCCGTGAAGCCAGCAAGATTTACGACAACTTAAAGAAATCTGGGAATAGAAATGACTCTTTAGATGTTTTACTTGCTTCTCAGGCTATAAATCATAAATTGACCTTAACAACCTTCAACTACCAGGACTTTGAAAAAATAGGCAAGTTGAAACTAAAGAAGTTTTATTTTGAAACTGCACCAAAAAAGTAGTTTGACTTATAAAAAGTCAAAAACTCTGCATTGGTGGTCGATTCTACAACTTCAGTTGCTCAAAAACAGGCAACAACGCCCTCTAGTTGGGATTTTATAGCCCTACTGCACTTTTACTGTTTTTTGTACCACCTCAGTCAATTTTCTTTAAAATCCAATCAGCCCTACCCCCCGAGATTCGAGTAGTTAGCGTCTGCCTACTTTTGTTCTGATACTGGATTGAGCAACCCACAAACCAGCCGCGTTCTGTTTCCAGCTCGGTTATGGTGGCGCTCACCTCCCATTTATTCTCAAAGTGGCGCTCACTGGGATAGCATTTGATACGCTCCCCTGCTTTTAGGGAGAAGCCCAAAGGTTTGAGAGAGGTGTCAGCACTATCAACTGGTTTAGAATTTTCTACTGCATTTTGATTCACGCACTGGTCATCACGCAAAAATGTTAATCCATCACGCGAGTCATCACGCGGCTGTGAGGCTGGCTCTGTAAGCTCTTGACCTTCTACAATCACGTTGGCGTGATGGTGTGATGGGCGTGATGTTTTTTGGTTTTTTTCTAAGTCCTGTTTATCCAAGTTTACAAAAGACGAGTTTGTTTTTTCGGGAAATTCATCACGTTCATCACGTTCATCACGCGAACTCCCCAAAGTATTGTTGGATAAGGATTTTTCCTTGAAAAAACCATCACGCGAGTCATCACGCAAAAACGTTGATTCATCACGCGAACTTCCCAAACTATTACTGGATAAAGTTTTGAGACCATCACGCCAAAAGATAATAGGTGTAAAGACCCAATTTCTCTTTTGCTTCTCAACCTTGCCGTAACCCATTGCCTCTAGTTCGCGAAAATGCTCAAGGGCTTTTTGGCTACTTCTGAGGGCATAAAATTTAAGAGCAGCATCTCTTGGAGTGATACTACCTTTTTCAGTAGCAAATTCTAAAATCTTAGCTAGCAGTGCGGACAATTCACCCTTGTCAGCTTTGCTCTCGGCATGAAGCGTTTTAATCTGACAGGTGTAGAATTCAGCCAGGGCGATCGCTTGATTCATGGTCTTTAGGGAGATTTCATTAAAAGCGTTGGCAACCGCGCTGCCATTAAAAGACATCTCCAGTACGTGCAAATTTAGAGCCAAGCGTCCAATTGCCCCTTCCATTTTGGAGTAAACTGCCCTCATGCCAGGTTGAGGGTGATTAACCCGCTTTTGCTCCAAATCGTTGTAAACTGTTTGGTATCGCTTAAAGGCTTCCCTCGACAGTTTATACTGGCACAGCGGCAGGGAGGCAATACGGCGATAGCAGCCAGAGAGCAGCTCATTCAGATTAATATCCGTGTCATCGTCTGGAAGGGTGGAAGCAGCCAACGGTTGGATAGCAAATAGGAATCTTGCCCAATGCCCATCGGAGTCTTTTAAGTCTTTAGTATGCTCCTTTAGAACTTCTGGCTGGATACCACCAAAAATTGATACATAGATGCGCTCCACATCAACTTTGATGCCACCTGCTCTCAGAACCGTTTGCCCAAGACCATCGTAGTAAGACAGCATATCCTGCCTGTCCGACCCCTTGCCTCCCCTGTACTGGTTGGCTGAGTTGAAAAGTCCTGCCAGTTCGTCAATCAGGGCAAACATGGCCTTAGTAGGGGTTTCCTGCGCCTGCGTTTTGATTCCCTCTCCTGTGGCATCTGTGAAAAAGTAAACTGGCAGTCCTGGCTTTGTTGGTTTGGGGTCTTCTCCTGCACTTTGCTCCCACTCAGCCAAATCTTGCTCGTATTGGGTCAACTGGCGCAGATAGTTGTCTTTAGCTTCGTTTTGCAGCAGTCTTAAAGGTTTTTTAATTAGTGTCCTGTAAACTGGCGACTTCTTTTGCCCCGACTCCCCCACCACCGCCGAGAACAGAATGGGAGGCACAGAAAAATCCATTGCTCGGTGGATTACTAGTTCCGTCCCGACTGGGTGCAAAGTGGAAACTGTAGTTAAAACTGCCGTCAGCGCCACCGACTCAGGGATATTTAGCCAGCCGCACCATAGTTTGAGCGGGTCGGCCAGTGGCTTGGGTAGAAAGTTGGCTAAATCTATTGAGTTGTTGTCGCCTGTCAGCAGCTCGGTGATTTCGGCTTTTCGCTCCTCCCTGCCCTCCTCTTGCTCTAAGTCCTGGCGCAGTAGTTTGGCAATTCCCTCAATATCTTTACTTTGAGTACCAGTTTGTTTAGCCAACTCCAGCAGAGCGGCTTTCTCCTCAAAGGATTTTAAGCCACGAGAGAGAATTTCTCGAATCCGCTCCGTCAAAGACACTTCTACAGGGAGTTTAATCTGGGCGACATTATTACTTGACTGGTTGGTATTATTAGTTTTGCTAGTTAAAGTCTGCTGTCGCCTGCGCCATGATTTGATGCAATTAAGAATTACATCGTCAGTCAGGGTTGGGCTGGGGTTGTCTTTCTCAGCCGATTTCCAAATCTGGTCTGCTTCCTTAGAGTCTAGGGGTGGGGAGCATCTAGCACAGTAGTTGTCAAACAGTTGTCTGGGTTCACCACTATAGTTTTCACCTAAATATTGCAGTCTTACACTTGTCCCGATAAGGTTTCGGGCTATGGCTGCGCCTGTGTCGTTTCTTCTGCCATCGGGTGCGCCGTTGGCAATTAAATGCCTCTGTTCTAGGGTTAAACACTCTTGCAGCGGTATCTTCTCATCAACCGTTAATGGTGATATGGAAGGCAGTGTATTTGACCTAGTGTCTTGCACAGAAACTGGTGTTACTTGTTTTACTGGTACAATTGCCCGTAGTAGGTCAAAGTTGTATCGATTTCCACTAGCGGCAATAATTGTTGATAGGTGTGTACCACTAGGAGAAATATGGTAAGCCCCAGCCAAACGCATTACCCGTGAGGGGTTTTTAAGCGCTCGGTCAGCATTGGCGTACTCTAAGAGGTCAGTTTGTAGGGCTTTCCAGCTTACAGGCTCTATTGGTTGGTCAAATACCCAGTAAGAGTGAATGGACTTGCCGCCCGTGTCAATTTGGAAAGTTGGCTCAGGTAATTCAAGTCTGCGCCACAGCTCCCTAGAAATTTCTTTATCTAACTTGTCGTGTTCATAGAAAATAGCCCGACACTGAGTAACGTCTTTGTCGCGCTGTCCGCCACCGTTGACAACTAGGTAAACTCCTCTGCCCTCTGCCTGCCAGTTTTGAATAATCTCAATAAGCTCGTTTAAACTTCTAGCCTCAGCTTTCTTGCCCCCGTCTGCTGCTTTGCGTGGGTCGTCCTTATGGTAAAAAGCCCTAATGTAAACGGTGTCGCCTTTTTGGTATCCAAGCAGGGCTAGCTGTTGAGCTAGTTGTCCGCAGACAACTACTAGTTGTCCACTTGTCTCTTCGCTGTGCATTTAGTTGTCCTCAAGATGCTTGATTTTGGTGGACAACAACTTTCGGGCAACTAGTTGTTCTTGGCGATCGCTTAGGCTATAATAGCCATAGCTAAAGCGGAACAACTATATGCTTGTTAAAGTTGTCCAAGTTGTCCGTTGGTTTGTTTTGATAAAAGCACCTTAGATTTCCTACGTCTCAGGGTGCTTTTGCATTTCTACGCCTTATTGGTTTTAAAGAAATAATTTTTGTTCTTTCCTCCCTTATTTTTGTAGACAGGTGCAATAATTATACATTAACTACAGTTAGAGCTAAAATTGATTTTGAAAGCCGTTGAGCAACTACCTACAAATTTTAACTTTCTGATTTTGCAGAAAAATTAGTACGCTAAGTAGGTCGGCGGAAAAATTTCTAAGTATGTAACGAAAAGTTAACAGAAGGATTAGAGTTAAATTTGAAACGTTGTGTAGTGTAGTTTCCTTTTTCTCCTCTAGCTTCAACGCCCTCAATGACGGCATATGCACTCGTTGAACTCGTCATCAAACATTTGCCCAGACAGTTCATAATTCTTAAGTTGCTGCCACTCCAATTCAATTGGGTTCATTTCTGAGCAGTATTTGGGTAAAAAGAAGAGATATAAACCCTGACTTTCCCACTTTGACCAGTATTGTTGTACTTGCTTGCATCGATGTATTGAACCATTGTCTTGTACAATTACCCGAATGCGTCCAATGGTTGCAGCCTGTTGTGCCTCCTGCTCTATCATATAGATGTAAGATATACTACTAAAACTTCCAATTACTAAACCGTAGACAAAACTAATTAAAGGTTGAATTAAGCCGAGAATGCTAAGTCTTCTGCCACGTCGCAAGGGAGTGTTCTAGACGTTTTTGTTCACCCACTGGGTAATATGTGTAACCAGGAATGCTCCACATGCAAAATCCTGATTCATCTAAATACTTCAGGTCAATTTCCCCCACTGCTGCGGCTAACTCCAACATATCCAGGTCTGCTTGTTTTATTTCTCGCGCTACCGGGTCTTGCTTACCCTTATGGCTCCTTCGCGCTCGTTTCCAAATGATCCCCTTTTTTTGAGTACCCGTCTTAGCCTGTCGGGACTCAGTTTGAGCGAGCGATTGCGCTCTGCGCAGTGCCCCTTGGGCAATCGCTTACCACAGCAGGAGAACTCATTTACAACCCTATTGCTCAAAAAGCAGATGATACATACGCGCATTCTGGCAGATTGTATGCAATCCGTCAAATGAACGGATGGTAAGCCTTCTAGAAATCTTTTCGGTCTACTGATAGTTGTTGGATATTACGCCATCTTGTGATTCCTCAATCATCTGCCTGTGACCGCTCAATGCAGATTGTCAGCTGTTTTGCTAAAACCTGAACGTGAGGTTCACTGAGCATTGTGAAATGGTCACCTGGAACAAGGTGGATATCCAGAGGTTGAGCAGAAAACTTGTCCCAGCCCAATCCTAGTTCATCTAAAATCTCAGAGTAGGCATGACTAACAGCATCTATCTCGCTAGCCTTGAAAAACGTAACCTGAGCAGGATAAATTGCCTGTGGCATATAAACACAAGCTGTTTGAAAGTTAGTTTTGAAAACCTGCATTATACCTTGAAGTTGCTTGATTCCAACATCGGGAGGCAGTAAATTCACCATTTGCAACCGCTCTTTGAAGTAGTTCAGTTGCTCCAGAGGATCAAGAACTTTGAGAGCTTCTGAGGATACGTTTAAGCTCTTTCCGTAGATATTTTCATATATGCTGGCAATCATGTTCAGCCATCCAGCATCATCGCCATCAAAATCTAGTTCATTAGTTCTATAACCTGGTGCACGAGAGTCCAAAAGGGCTAGTAGAGCCACCTCATATCCCCGCTCGTGTAACTGAGTCGCCATCTCAAAAGCTACCATACCGCCAAAGGAATGACCACCCAAAAGGTAGGGTCCAGAGGGTTGAATGGAGTGTATTGCTTCAATGTAATAAGCTGCCATGTCCTCGATTCGTGTGTGCGGCTTTGATTCCCCATCAACACCGAGTGATTGCAATCCATAAAATGGTTGTTCTTTACCTAAATGATGTGCCAGGTTGTACAAGTAGATGGTATTGCCACCAGTTCCAGGCACGCAGAAGAAAGGTCGCTTAGAACCATTAGGCTGAATAGGTACTATTGGAGACCAATTTAAAGCATCTATCGGCTGGCGGAGAATAGTCGCTAGTTGTTCAATAGTTGAGTTTTGGAATAGTGCCGCCAAGGGTAGATTTTTCTTGAATTGCTGCTCAATCCGAGCCATCAATTGCACGGCTAAAAGAGAATGGCCACCTATATCAAAGAAGTTATCCTTTATTCCAACAGGGTAGACTTTCAGAACTTCTGCCCAAATTTGTGCCAGTTTCTGTTCTACGATGTCAAGCGGTGGGACAAAGCTAGCTTGCATAGCGAGGTTGTTTGTATCAGGGGAAGGCAGGGCACGGCGGTCTACCTTACCGTTGGGCGTCAGGGGCAACGACTCCAGCATGACTATTGCAGATGGCACCATGTACTCTGGCAGCTTTGTTTTCAGGAATTGGCGCAACTTGCTCATTGTGGGTGCTGTGTGCTGTTGTGGCACGATGTAGGCGACTAAGCGCTGATCTCCAGGAGTGTCTACTCTGGTTGTGACCACAACTGAATGAACTGATGGGTGTTGACTCAATATTGCTTCTATCTCCCCCAATTCGATGCGGAAGCCGCGAATCTTTACTTGATTGTCGATACGTCCCAGGTATTCGATATTGCCATTGGGCAAATAGCGTGCTAAGTCTCCGGTTTTGTAGAGGCGGGAATTGGGGTCAGTGCTAAACGGGTTGGGGATGAATTTCTCTTGTGTTAACTCCCGACGGTTGAGGTAGCCTCGCGCTAAACCAGCGCCACCGATGTGCAATTCTCCTGGTACGCCAATCGGCACTGGTTGCAGATTGCTGTCTAGGATGTAGATTTGCGTGTTGGCTATTGGGCGACCAATCGGGATAGTTTGCTGATGAATTCCGCTGTTGCAAGTCCAGTAAGTTGTATCAATGCAAGCTTCAGTCGGTCCGTAAAGATTGTGCAACTCTACATTCAAATTTGCAAACAAGCGCTCTTGAAGAGCGACAGGCAAAACTTCACCCCCGCAAAAGATTCGTCTTAAAGAGTCACAGGTTTCGATACCCCCTTGCTCTAGAAGGATTTGTAGCAAAGATGGGACAAGTTGAACAGCAGTGACTTTGCGATCAGCAATCTCTTTAATGAGATAAGCACTGTCCTGATGACCTCCGGGTCGAGCCATGACCAATTGCGCTCCCACAAGTAATGGCGCGTAAAACTCCCAAACTGAAGCATCAAAACTAAATGGAGTTTTCTGTAGGACTTTGTCTGCCTCAGTTAACGGGAAGGTTTCTTGCATCCAGAACATATGATTGCAAATGGCGCGGTGAGAAATCATTACCCCCTTGGGCTTACCTGTGGTTCCTGATGTATAAATTACGTAGGCTAGATTGTCAGCTACTACCTTGCTGATTAGGTTTTCCTTGCTCTGCTGGGCAATAATTTCCCAGTCGTTGTCTAGGTAGATTATCTGTGCTTGCTGTTTGGGAAGATTTTCTGAAAACCGCTGTTGAGTCAACAGCACAGGTACCTTGGCATCTGATAACATAAAAGCCAAGCGCTCTTTTGGATAGGCGGGGTCAAGCGGCACATAAGCCCCACCCGCCTTGAGAATTCCCAACAGTCCCACTACCATATCCAGTGAGCGTTCCACGCAAATGCCGACCAGTACCTCAACTCCAACACCCAAACTCTGCAAGTAATGTGCTAGTTGATTGGCACGACTATTTAATTCTCGGTATGTCAGTTGTTGCTCTTCAAACACAACTGCCACTGCATCTGGTGTCCATTCTACCTGCTGCTCAAATAATTCATGGATACATTTGTCTTGCGGATAGCTCACTTGTGTTTGATTCCACTCCACCAACAATTGATGGCGTTGTGCATCATCTAGCAATGGCAAATCAGATACTCGTTGAGAGGGATGACTCACAACTGCCTCTAACAGAGTTTGAAAATGTCCTGCCATTCGCTCAATAGTCGCCACATCAAACAGGTCTGTATTATACTTGAATGCACTCTTAAGCGATTCCTTTGTTTCAACCATTTCTAAGGTCAAATCAAACTGACCTTCTTGTTGCGCCATTTCAAATGGTTTCAGCAGTAAACTACCCCAATTAACTGGGATTCCTGTTTCGCTGTTGTTGAGTAAATCTACGACCTGATCTTGCTGTGGTTTTTGTAAGACAAACGATACTTGGAAAATTGGCGAATAGCTGATATCGCGATTCGACTGCAATTGTTTGACTAATAATGGAAAGGGATAATCTTGATGGGCGATCGCTCCTAATACCCTAGAACGGACTTGAGCTAGGAATGCTTTAAAAGTAGGATTACCCAAAAAATTTGCTCGCAGTACAACTGGATTGACAAAGTAACCAACAATGTTTGCAAACTCAGTCTTACTCCTACCTGTGGTTGAAGAACCCACTAAAATATCTGACTGCCCCGTGTAGCGATGGAGTAACACCCCAAAAGCTGCCAGAAGAATCATGTAAAGGGTTACTCCCTCAACTTGGGCTAACTCTTTAAGCTTTTGTACCACTTCTTTAGATAACTTAAAGGCATGGGAGGCTCCCTGATAAGTTTGTACTGATGGTCGAGGTCGGTCTGTTGGTAAATTTAGTAATGGCAACTCACCAGCTAATTGTTGTTGCCAGTATTTCCAAAGATCCTCTCGTTGAGAACCACTTAGTATTTGAGCCTGCCATTGAATAAAATCTTGATAGAAAAAATTTATTGCTGGTAAAGTTGCCTTGACTCTTTCTTTTTGGGCTGCATACAGCAACCGCAATTCGTTCACAAGTATCCAAAGAGACCATCCATCGCAAGCGATGTGGTGGATGGTTAGTAACAGAACATAGTCTTGTTCTGTGACACCAAACAAATTGACCCGCATGACAGGTCCAGTTTCCAAATTAATTGGACGCTTGTACGCTTCAACAACCCGCTGCTTTAGTTCCTCCCCATTCCAAGTGGAAGCATCCACCTCTTCAAGCCAGACTTCCTGAAACTGATGAACTTCTTGAACTGGTTCACCGTTTTGCTCACGAAAAGTGGTACGTAGCATTGGATGGCGAGCTATCAGCGTTCCAAAAGCCTGTCGCAAGGCTAGAACATCTAAATTGGAGCAGATGCGGGCTGTAAAGGCAACGTTATAAGCTGCGCTTTCAGGTGCCAGCTTGTACAAAAACCATAGTGCTTGCTGACCGTGAGACAGAGGAATTGTATTAGGCGTTGCAGCACGCCTAATAAGAATATTTATAATTTCTAGTTTATGTTGCTTAATTTCGCTTAATAGTGCTGGAGTCAATACGTCCCGAGGTGATCGGTAGCACAGTTCGTTACCCTCAACCCACAGTTGTACATTTTTCGTCGAAAGATTGTGGAGGAACTGTGCTAAATTCATAATCTACCTTCAATCCAATTATCTAAGTTTGATGTCACTGCTAATTCGACAGATGTTTCTGTTGTAGATTTCACCTCTGTTAGTTGTTCGCTCACGTAGGCTGTTATACTCGCGACACTGAGTCCCTCCATAAATTTTACTATCGGGATGTCCACCCCGAAGTTATTTTGAACCCAGTTCCTTAGTTCTAGAGCCGTTAATGAGTCAAGTCCCATATTGTTCAAAGGCTTATCTACGTCCAGTTGGTTGGTTAAACCAAGAACTTTGGCAACTTGGGAACGAACATAGGTCATCAAAAGCGTTTGTTGTTCATGAGTGGTAGCATTCTTTAATTGCTCGAAAAACTCGTGTTGTTGAACCAATTGAGAATGCTGTTGTGCTAATTGCCCAGATGCTTGCTGAAAATCACTTAAGAAAGACCAGCGTGCAGATTGTTCATTAAACTGTGACCAATTAATAGGCACTACCCCAACTTGAACAGAGGATTGATTGAACAATTCTTCTTCAAGCACCTCCAAAACCTGTTGGGGGGCTATAGTTCCTACTCCCTTCGTCTTGACCCACTCACCTGCTTGGCGCTTGGCTGCGGCTCCTATCTCGGTAACCGCTCCCCAATTGATGCTCAATCCTGGTAGCGCAATAGATCGACGATAATATGCCAAGGCATCCAGAAAAGTATTTGCTGCTGAGTGGTTGGCTTGACCCGGAGAGCCGAGTAAAGAAGCAGCAGAGGAGAACAGCACAAAGAAATCTAAAGGCAGATTTTGTGTCAAAGCGTGGAGATGCCAAGCTCCTTGGACTTTGGGAGCCATCACCGACGCAAAGCGTTCCCAACTCAACTGTTGTAGAATCCCATCATCCAAAACACCCACAGAATGAATGATTCCCCGTAATGGTGGCAGAGATTGCTCAATTTTTGACAGGACTTCGGTGACTTGTTCAATATCAGACACATCTGCTTTCGCTACAATAACTTGAGCGCCAGCCGACTCTAACTCTTTGAGTTGGCTACTGATAGATGAACTCGCACCACTGCGACTGACCAACACCAAGTGGCGTGCTCCTTTTTGTACCATCCAACGAGCCACCAGCAAACCCAGACCGCCTGTACCCCCGGTAATAAGGTAGGTACTATCCTCACAGAAGGCTTGCGGCAATTGCGCGGTTTTTTCAACAATTTCTGGGTAGTGGGTGACAACAATCTTGCCAATATGTTTGGCTTGCTGCATATAACGGAAAGCATCTACCACGTTATGGATAGGGAAAACCTTTTGTGGTAAAGGCTTAAGATTCCCGGACTCAAACTGCTGCATTATGTGGCGCAGCATTGATTGGATTAAGGTAGGCTCTTGTTGACACAGCTGCACTAAATCAATAAGAAAGTAGGAAACATCAGATCTTGCCTTAAGAATTTCATTAGCGTCCCAAACACCCCTCTTGGCCATTTCTAAAAAGCGACCTTGGGTACTCAAAACCGACAAACTTTTGGGAATGAATTCTTTTGATGTCAGAGAGTTCAGTACAATGTTAACCCCCTGCTCTTTAGTGATAGCCATGACCTCCGACGCAAAATCCAGGGTGCGAGAATTCATCGTATGTTTCACCCCTAGGGACTTCAGAAATTCCCACTTGCTAGGACTGGCTGTGGCAAAAACCTCTGCTCCTGCTTGTTGAGCTAGTTGAACCGCCGCCATCCCAGTTCCCCCAGCAGCAGCATGAATTAATATGCGGTCGTGTGCTGATATTTTGGCTAGATGATGCAGAGCGTAGTAAGCTGTTAAGAAATTGATAGGAATTGTTGCAGCCTCCTCAAAGCTCAGAGTTTCTGGCTTATGTGCCACCATCGCAGCATTGACTGTAACATACTGGCTAAAACTGTCAAAAGCTATAGCTACAACCGCGTCTGCAATCTCAAAACCTTCTACTCCTTCGCCAATGGCGACTATCTCGCCTGCACACTCACCCCCAAACCAACCTCGTTCAAAGGGTAGCACGCCCAAAGCATCCAAGACATCTAAAAAATTCAGCCCCGTAACCATTACCCGAATCTCTACCTCACCAGGATTGGGTTTACGGCGTGTCGTCGCCTGTAGCGTCAAATTTTCTAAGGTTCCCCGAGAGGAGATTTCTAGTCGGTAAGGCTCGTTTTGCGGAATCTCAAGCCTGTTTTCCACAACTGAATCTTCGGTCTTTTGATAAGGAGCTAACCTAGCTACATAACGAACGTGGTTGCGGAAAGCAACTTGGTCTTCAGCATCTTTTGACCAGATTTCCTCAAACAAGTCTTGCACCTCATCCCCCACAGCTTCAGGGTCTAAATCCACCCGTACGCAGTTCAGTTCTGGATGTTCCAGAGCAATCACTTTTCCCATACCCCATAAGGGAGATTGAGCCACTCCTGGAACCTGAGAATTTGTGCTTGCGACAGACTGCGCTCCTCGGGTTACTAACCACAAGCGCGGAAGCTGAGAAAACCCTGCCTGTACTATTCCTTGAACTAGGTGCAAGGTACTGCCGCATATTTCCTGTGAAGCTATTCGTAAATTATCGCTTGTTAAGGCTTGTGCTGTCACTGCATCTAAACTCCAGCAGTTGACTACTCCGTGCAGAGATTGATTTGCTCCCACTGCTGCTAGTAGCTGCTTGAAGTCTTCTGGTTTAGTTGGGTCTATCTTAAATTCTTGTGAGCCTAGTTGTTCATACTCCTTCCCTTTAAAGACTAAGGTACATGCCTGTGCTTGCGATCGCAGTTGTGTGGCTAAGCGCTGACCAACTCCGTTGCTATCAGCCATAATTAGCCAATTCTTGGGCTGGGAAATTGCCCACCTAGGCTCAGATGAAGTTTGCGCCACAATCACAGCCTGTTGAGAGATAACTTGTTGGCTCTTTTGTGTAGACGGAATTGTTACAACTTGTTGAAATCCCATTTGCTGCAACACTTCTTGCCATTGGGAAGTAGCCAGCAAGGGATAATCGGGTCGCAAATCTAAATCACCGAAGCGCCACCAACCTTCTGTTAACCCGAAAATCAAATCTAACCAACGTTGGCGAGTAGTTCCTTCCAACAGCACAAGCATACCATTTGGTGTTAACAACTGCTGTACATGCTCTAAGCTAGTACGCAAATCTTTGGTCGCATGCAGCACATTAGCAGCCACGATTATATCGTACTGATGGAACTCAAACCCTTGAGGCTCAATGTTTTGTTCGATATCTAAAACTTCATAGCGCACAAAGGGATAATCTCGGAACTTCTGTTGTGCAGCTGTACTAAACTTGGGGGATAGGTCGGTAAAAACATATTCTGTTAGATGAGCGGGAAGTACAGGCAGAATATAGGAGGTTGTTCCCCCTGTTCCGGCTCCAATTTCTAGCACTCGCACCCTACGAGAAGAAGGCAAACGCTCTAAAGCTTTTTTGACCACCTTTTGTACCAGAGTGTTCATCACCTGTGCCCCTGGAGAATCTTGATACAATTGGGTGGCTGTGGTTAAATCTCCTTGAGGGAATAGCAATTCTAACGGATTACACTCTCCTCGTAAGACTTGTGCCAAATTAGAAGCGCAACGTTGCAGTAGGGTTAATTCTGCTACAGCGTCTGGATACTCAAGTGCAAGTTGACTCAATTGCTTTTCCGGGTTTGGCTTGTGTGGTACTCGAACCACTTCCCACATCGAATCGATAGATTGCACCACACCAACTTCAACTAGCATCATCAGCAGACGCTCTAGTAGCCGCCAATGTTGACTGACTACACCCAACTGCTGTGCTATAAATGCTGTGGAAAAGTGCTGTCCCAGCTGAAATTCCCACCCCATTGTACTTAAGGCGCTGAGTACATACTCAATACTTAATGCTTCCAACCCCCTCAGTAATTCCCCATAAGCTTCCAAGTTTTTTTGAGCCATCAATTCAGCCACTTCTGAGCGGAGATGAGCATCAATTTCTATGGGTGCTGATAGGTAGTCGGGCGGTAATTGCTTTGTTCCCACACGCACAAGAGGACGCCACTCGACTTGATAGAACCAATTGTGCCAAGATTCCTCTGTCGTCCTCAGTAGAGCTTCACGGCTCGCTCGTATCAGTTGTAAACCCTTTAACTGTGCTATGACTTGCCCATCTTCGCTATAAAGACACAAGTTACCCTCAAGCACCCCGGAATTCGAGTTCTTGACAGGATTGATTTGAGCAGAACTCCACAAATTGATACTGGGACGATAAGCAAATTGCAGACGTTCTATCTTTACGGGCAAATAAGCATCTGTGCCATGATCATTTGCCAAAATCGCACCTAATACTTGAAAACTCGCATCTAGTAAAACTGGGTGTAGTTTGTACTCAGTTGCAGTTGCAGTTAATGCTAATGGTAAGCGAATTTGGCTGATGGCTTCTCCTTGCTTGTGCCAGAGTTTTTCTATTGCTTGGAACGATTCACCATAATCTATTCCTCGGCTGCGAAACTCTTGGTACAAATTAATCGGCGATATCTCTTGTGTGTCTTGTGTAATGAAAGACTCCCAATTTTCCGGCGAACTTTGACTACATTGGTCTGCTTTAAAGACTTTTCCACTAACATGCAGTGTCCAAACTGTTTGTTGGTCTTCTGACTCCTCTGTTAGACTAAAAATTTGGAAAGAGTAGGCTGAGTTTTCATCAGGTGTCAAAATTAACTGTATTGTCTTTTCTTGTTCATCATCCAGCATTAATGCTTGTTGGATGACGATATCTTCTAAAACTAAATCATCGGACTTCAAAACAGCAGCCCCAGCAGCCAAAGCCATTTCTATATAAGCACTAGCAGGCACTATCACTTTCTGATAAACGCGATGGTGCTGTAGATATGCTGGCGAATTCTGGCTAATTTGAGATGAAAACTGAATTTCTTTTAACTTTAATGGAGAATTGAGTCGCCGACCAAGGAGGGGATGTGTTTGCCGAAATTGATCTCTATTTGTGGATAATTTAACTATTTTATCAATTGTAACCTTTGTATTTTCCACCCAATAACGTTGGCGTTGGAATGGGTAAGTTGGCAATGCCACTCGCTTACGGTTATTGTCTCGGTCAAAACCTACCCAATCTACCTCGACTCCACGTACGTATAATCCCGCTAAGCTCTGTAGCATCTGCTGCCAATCTGACACTCCTGGACGCAAACTGGGTAGCCAGACTCCCACTTGTTCGCTTAAGCAGTTGCGCCCCATCCCCAACAATGTCGGTTTGGCTCCGATCTCTACAAATACCTCATAACCTTTTGCATTCAGTGTCTTGATACTTTTGGCAAATTGTACAGGACGGCGTAAATGTTGACACCAGTAATCAGGCGAAATCTCTTGCGATGTCAGTTGTTCTCCTGTGAGGTTGGAGATGATCTCAATTTGGGGAGTGGCGTAGTTGACTGTAGCAGCAACCTCACGAAATTGAGCCAGTATTGGCTCCATCAGTGGTGAGTGGAAGGCATGCGATGTTTGTAGCTTTTTCGTTGTGATTCCTGCTGCTTCTAAGGAGGCACAGATACTTCCGACTGTCTGCGCTTCACCAGATATCACTGTGTTTTCTGGTCCATTTAAGGCGGCAATCGCTACTTTATCAGTATATAGCTCCGTGATAGCACGTATGGTCTCCTCCGAGGCATACACTGCTACCATCTCACCACCAGCAGGTAAACTCTGCATCAGTTGGCTTCTTGCTGCAATCAGCTTGAGTCCATCTTCTAAACTCAATACTCCTGCCACACAAGCAGCAACGTATTCTCCTAAACTATGACCCATCACGGCAGTGGGTACGACACCCCAATATTTCCATAACTCAGAGAGTGCATATTCAATGGCAAATAAAGCAGGTTGGGTGTAAGCTGTTTGGTCTAATGGCGAAGTTTCTCCTGGTTCGGGGTAAAGAACGGTTAGCAGTGACTTGCCTAAATAAGAACGTAAAATTTCATCACAACGGTCTAAGGTTTGCTTAAAGATAGGCGCAGTTTCATAGAGTTGGCGTCCCATGCCAATATATTGTGAACCTTGCCCAGTAAATAAAAATGCGACTTTTGGACGCTTCTTGCTTTTTACCTGACCACTGACAACTGTGTTAGTCTCACCTGAAGCCGTAAAAGCAGATAGTTCTTTTTGCAACTGCACCTTAGATTCAGCGATAATAGCGAGGCGGTAGTCAAAATGGGATCGCCCCGTGTTAGCAGTAAAGCAAACATCTGCTAGCGACACCTCAGGATGTTTCAAAAGAAACTCCTGATAACTTTGCGCCATCTCTAAGAGTGCTTTCTCACTTTTAGCTGACAAGGTCAGAAGATGCAATTGACGTTCAATTGCTTCTTTCTTTTGACTTTTAGCTTTTGAATTTTGACTTTCTAGTGGTGCTTCTGCCAAAACCACATGAGCATTTGTGCCGCCAAAACCAAAGGAGCTTACCCCAGCTAGTGCCAAACCAGTTGCTTGCGGCCAAGGCGACAAAGTTTGTTGAACTCGTAGCGGCAGTTTATCAAAGGGAATATAAGGATTTGGCTTTTGGAAATGCAGGCTTGGTGGAATTTGTCGATGTTTAAGAGATAACGCCACTTTAATCAACCCAGCAATTCCCGCTGCTGCTTCTAGATGTCCTATATTGGTCTTGACCGAACCCACCTTACAATAGCTTCCTTGAGGGCGTCCTTCTGCTAGCACCTTTCCTAAAGCCTTCATCTCTATTGGATCGCCCAACTTTGTGCCAGTACCATGTGCTTCAATATACTGAATTTGTCCAGGGGAGACACCCGCCTTAAAGTAGGCTTCTCGCAGCACTGCCTCTTGTGCTTTGGGATTGGGAGCTGTCAGTCCATTGCTACGCCCGTCTTGGTTAACTGCACTCCCCTGGATAACTGCATAAATGCGATCGCCATCTGCCAGAGCTTGTGATAATGTCTTCAATACAACCATCCCAGCCCCTTCGCTGCGAACATAGCCATTCGCTCGAGCGTCAAAGGTTTTGCAACGACCATCGGGAGCTAAGAAACCCCCTTTGGCAAAGCCAACCGTAACCCAGGGTGATAACATCACATGCACGCCTCCCGCTAACGCCAAGCTGCACTCTCCACTCCATAAGCTTTGGCAAGCTAGATGAACTGCAACTAGAGAAGATGAGCAGGCAGTATCAATTGCTATGCTTGGCCCAGTAAAACCAAATATGTAGGAGATACGGTTAGCAGCAATGCAATTAGTATTACCTGTGGCTGCATAAGCATCAATGTTGCTGGGATTGCCTATTAAAAGCTCGTAGTAGTCGAAGCTAGAAACGCCAATAAAGACGCCTGTTGGTTTACCTGCCAAATGCTCCGGAATTTGTCCGGAATCTTCTAGAGCTTCCCAAGCCACTTCTAATAAAAGCCGCTGTTGCGGATCTATGCTCACAGCTTCTCGTGGAGCTATAGCAAAAAATTGGGGATCGAATAAATCTACCTGCTTAAGGAACCCACCCCAACGGATACTCATTTTTTCGGGCTTTTCTGTGTCCTGCTCGTAAAAAGTTTCTAAATTCCATCGCGAAGAAGGCACTTCTGTGATGGCATCCACACCACCATGCAACAATTGCCAGAAGCCTTCTGGATTCTCAGCACCAGGGAAACGGCATCCTATGCCAATAATTGCAATCGGTTCTCTATTTATCATGCTGTTCATGGGTTTTGACTTTGATCTCTCAATGTTGCAATTGATGGCTTGGTTTTATTCAGTAGTTTCTGGCGTAAAGGCAATAGGGAGAGCTTTCAGACCGCGTAAAGTGACGTTATTTCGCCATTTCAGCTTGTGTGTAGATAGCTTCAGGGCAGGCAGTTGTTGCACAAGTGTGTTGATGGCAATTTCAGCTTCGAGCCTTGCCAGTGCTGCACCCAAACAATAGTGGATACCGTCGGCAAAAGACAAGTGACTGTTATTTTGTCGTGTAATATCGAGGTGATCGGGATCAGTAAATTGGGCAGGATCGCGGTTTGCAGCTCCCAAGGAAACAAAAACTTTCTCACCTGCTCGAATGGTCACACCATTTATATCAACGTTTTCAGTTGCTACTCGTGTGGTGAGTTGGATTGGGCTATCGTACCGCAGCAGTTCCTCCACAGCTCCTTGAATGAGCGTTGGTTGCTGTTTCAGCTTTTGCATCTGGTCCGGGTGACGCAACAGGGCAAGCATACCGTTGCCTATAAGATTTATTGTGGTTTCTTCACCAGCAACAAACAACAGCATACACACGGATACAATTTCTTCTTCACTGAGCTTCTTATCCTGTTCTTTAGCTGCAATCAGGGCACTCAGCAGATCCTGTTGAGGTTTTTTTTGTCGTTCTGCAATCAGGCTTTTGAAGTAATCCGTGAACTCCAAGGCAACTTTATTCATCCGCTCATAGTCTTCCAGAGACCTGAGTGGATCTAAAACAGAAGACAGTTCATCAGTCCAACGATGCAGCTTGGAACAATCCTCCATCGGCAGACCCAGCATTGTGGTAATGACCTTGACAGGTAATGGGCAGGCAAAATCGGACATAATGTCCATAGAACCCTTATCCCAAACTTTGTCAATCAGTTCGTCCGCTACTTCCTGGATTTGGGAACGCAAGCGTTTAACGGTTGCAGAAGAAAAGGCTTTGCTAACCAGACCTCGTAACCTGGTATGATCGGGCGGATTTAAATAGATTAACCATTTGCCAGTGGCTTGTACAAGTCCATTGAAATCGCCCTGTTCCAAGTAATGGCTTCTCTCTTTTATCTTTTTTGGTGTCGCACAAATGCAAAAGCGAGAATCGCGTAAAACTGCCTTGGCATCGATGTAACGAGTAAGTAGCCACACACCCATAAAGGTTCGGTGTACAGGTTCAAAACAGCGGAGGTGGTGGTAAGTGGGATAGGGGTCAGCTTGAAACTCTGGGTCGAGAGGATTAAATTTGAACGTTTTTGCTGCTCCTGATTTTTCAGTCTCAAAAAAATTAATAGCTCGGTGGTTGAGATTGGTAACTGACTCCATTTTTTAGATTTCTCCTCAAATACCGATAAAAGAATCTTCACGCAGCTGGTGGCATTCTGCCTCTAGATATTGAGCTAGTACTTTAATATTGGGGTACTCCCAAAAAATAGTGGGTTCAAGTTCACAATCTAGCCATTGAGCTAATTCGCCCGTCAAGCTAATTGCTACTGCTGAATCTAAGCCATATGTCGCAAAAGGCTGTACAATGCCTATCTCATCGGGAGATATTTTTAGGTATAAGGCGACATGAGAAACAACCCAGGTTGCGATCGCTTCTTCTGTAAAAGCTGGTTTGAACGATTTTCCATCGGTCTGCGACTCATCTTTTGAATGCATTGAGTCACATTGGGCTTCTGCTTCTTGTTGGAGTTGTAGTAAGTCTATTTGTTGAAGGCTTGCTGTCCAATCTCCGACAACATCCAAACTTCCATTCAAAAAACCATCCCGACAAGCATGGCGCTGAATCTTACCACTGGATGTTTTCGGGATACTGGCTGTCTTCAGTAGCACAACAGCATAAACTTGTAGCTGGTGCTGCTCGGACACCGCTTGACGAATAGCCCTAACGACCTCATCTAGATCTAGCTTTTGTAAGTAACTCCGTTCTACCTCTTGAACAATGACTAACCGTTCAACACCTTCTACCTCCACAGAAAATGCAGCCCCGCAATTCGGTCGCAGTGCTGAATGACTCTTTTGGATTGTCAATTCAATATCCTGGGGATAATGATTTTGCCCCCGGATGATAATCATGTCTTTGATACGACCCGTGACGAATAACTCGCCATCAAGTAAAAATCCTAAATCTCCCGTGCACAGAAACGGTCCTTCTCCTGTGTCTTGCAGTTGTGCATTAAAAGTCTGTTGAGTTTCCTGAGGTTTTTTCCAGTAGCCACCAGCCACACTCGGTCCCGAGACCCAGATTTCTCCTATTTGTCCATCTCGACACTTAGTTAATGACTCAGGGTGAGCAATGACAAT
This sequence comes from Scytonema sp. PRP1, assembly GCF_036697665.2. Taxonomy (NCBI): domain Bacteria; kingdom Bacillati; phylum Cyanobacteriota; class Cyanophyceae; order Nostocales; family Scytonemataceae; genus Scytonema; species Scytonema sp. PRP1. The sequence goes on from NZ_JBAHYJ020000074.1 coordinate 50,884, forward strand.
TTTTTGGTCTAAGGGGCTTCTACCCACACCAACAATTGCCCTGGTATCCTCTTGTTCTTCAGGTGCAGTCTCTACCAAATTTTGCTGAAAAGCTTTATCCTTAACGAAGCGAATAACTGGTGGAGCGGTTTTCAAACCCCCAGACACAATTAAAGTTGTTTCAGCCATTCCGTAGCAGGGGTAAAAAGCACTTCTTTTAAAGCCGCAATCTTCAAAAGTGGCTGAAAACCGCTCAATAGTTTGGGCAAGCACAGGTTCCGAACCACTAAAAGCGACCTCCCAACTACTCAAATCCAGTTGAGATCGCTGTTCGTCCGTAATTTTGTCAACACACAGGTCGTAAGCAAAATTGGGTCCACCGCTGGTAGTCGCTTTATATTGAGAAATAGCTTTTAACCAGCGAAAAGGCTTTTGTAGGAAAGTCTCTGGTGACATCAGTGTCACCGGAAAAGCCCCATATAGGGGCTGTAGCACTCCACCAATCAATCCCATATCGTGGTATTGAGGAAGCCAGATGACACCATGACTGTCAGGCGTATGCCCAAAACACTTGTGAATTAAAGCAGAATTGTGCAACAAATTGCTATGACTGACCATCACTCCTTTGGGTTTCCCTGTCGAACCAGAAGTGTACTGGAGAAATGCCAGTGAGTTGCTGGTTATCTCTGGTTTCAACCAATTACTTGCAAGGTCGTTACTAATATCATCAGTTGCTATACATTGCAAAGCTGCTAATTCTGGTTCTTGTTTCCAGCTTTGCGCCAAGTTGGTAATCACGGTTGTGGTGGTGAGTGCCAAAGTTGCCTGCGCGTCTTGTGCAATAGCTTGCAGTCTTGTCATGCGCTGATTGCGGCGTGGTGGATATACGGGAACAGCAGTAACACCTGCGTACAGACACCCGAAAAAAGCGGCAATGAATTCCAGTCCTGGCGGGTATAAAAGCAGCGCTCTTTCTCCAGTAGCTTTCATGCTTTGTAGCACAGCGGCAAGCGATCGCGCTTTTTGGTCTAATGCTTGATAAGTTAAGCTAACTTCTTGAGCTTCTCCATCTACCAAAAAGGTATATGCTACTTGCCTTGGTTGCTGTAGCGCTCTTTTGCGTAACAGGTCAACTAAAGTCGCTTCACTGAAAGTGGGTACTGAAAATAAATTGTTGTCCATCAATTCTCCTGCCTCGTTATAAGCATCAGTAAAGTGAGAATATTTGTACAAGATCGAGCGGGTTTTTCTCGACACTCTTGAATTTGTGTAGATCAGTTAGTCCTAGTGCATACAAATAAAGAGTTTTTCGGCGTTGTTAGTCACAAAAAATTTCTGTAGCTTTCAGCGGTTTGGCAAAAGCCTGGAGTTTAGACTAGTTTCTGGTTACAAAAGCAAATGAGAGCGATTTTTAAAATTAGCGATTGCGCGGAGCGCAGTGCCGGAGGCAATCGCCTGAACAAGCAGAAGTCGTGATTCTCTCTATCGCTTACGCTATTTTCTCATTTTAATAGTAATTGATTTTACATTTATTCACGTAGATTTTTCTCGAACTGATGTGATTTTTTTGTACGCTTTATTCCCATACTCCTGGTTTATCCCCTAGGTGCAAGATCTAAGTAACCCCACTACCACTCTGAAGAAGTGTATTAGTTGAGTCGAAAATCGATAGGGACGTGGAATTGCTAAAATTCGCGCTGAATGCGAAATCGGCAGCCTGAGCGGATGAAACTGCAAACACAAAGGGAATCGATGAACAAGTCACCATCGCAAGCAATACAGGGAATTTTGGAAGTTTCATGAATAACACGTCGAATTCTTGAATAAATAAACGCGATTTCTCTAGAAATCTCCAGGTAGATGCCTATTCTTTCGTTAAATCCGGGAATCAGAATTTAGGGCTTCTGATCTCTGAATTTATCGTAGTATCGGTTATGAACCTTAACAAACTTGATTAGCAATCTCTACATAGGTAGTGACGCAAAGCTGATCGTTTGAAAAGTTAAAGTGTCAGAACAATTCGGCCAATAATTAAGCTTTATTAATTCAGTGTTTATCTAGGCTGTAACTAATATGCATCAAGTTACAATATTGTAATAAAGCAGTCAACGATTGATACACAACTTCCTACTTTTTCCTACTTTTCCTACTTTTCCTACTTAAGCTAGAAAACTATAAAATAATCCTGCATTAAGAGATGATTTATAAAGTAAACCTTAAATTATAGGGTGCGTTATGGCAACGCTTAACACACCGAGAAAGATGGTGCCCTGCGGCTAATCCTCAATCTCTCAAACTCCGAAATCCTTGCATAGCCGCAGGACACCCTACTTAATATTTACTTTATAAATAGGCTCTAACTTATTTGCGCCGCTGATTGCTGGTGGGGCTAACTTTAGCCCTGTAGGTGTATGAGGGTTGTTTGCTTCCAAACTCATCTGCCAGTGGCGGTTAAAATCTTCTAAGTCTTGGGTGTGTCTCAGTCATACACAGTTACCGCTGGTCGCTTAAACGGACAAAACCAGCTAGTATATCCGGTTTTTCGGCAAACTCAATCAGAGTTTGAACCAGCGACAGCCACAGTAAGCAAGTACTGACCGCAGCTACTGCATTTTTCTTACCACTTTTCCCTGTTGACGTATTTGCCTTATCCACAAAGGATTTCAGGCACTTTTTTTGCCAGAAAGTTCTAAAGTTCCATTAGTTGAACTAATAGCTTATGGCCTTAAAATAATCCTCCTTTTTAGGTTACTGCACTAGTAGAGATTGGCGCTAGAACTTGCTTAAAGTAAACGCTTCAGCTTGACAAAACTGCTGCAATAAAGACTTTAAAAGGGAATTAGTTTGCTGTAGTCAGCTTTCTGACCAAGCCAAAAAAAGAATGTAATTCTCAATTACCTTGCTCGTTATGAGTAGGGAAAATCTTATCCGACTTTAGTTGCATAAGTAGCTCAATTAATTTGTTGTTAATATTTCGCCAACAGCAGGTACTATGAGACATTTATCTGAGTGGATTAGAGAATTTGGCTATCAAGCCTACGTCAACTATCGCCAAGCCCTAATTATGGCCTCTAGTAAAGAAATCTCCGACGAAGTAGCTCATCAAGTCTACAAAAAAGCTGAATGCTGCTGGAATGCAGCCATGTCACTGCAAGCTCAAGCCTCTTTTCTAGACCCGCAAGGAGATTACCCCTACCATGAGCGCTACGACTTTGAGCACTTTCAAGAAGCTGAATTCAATCACAGTTAATTAATAAATTGTCTACTGAATAAGTAGGTTCTGGCAGGCTTCTGATTTTGGGAAGTCTGTTTTTATAAAATAAAAACGGGGAAAACGCAAGACTTCAGCCCTCTTCAAAAATGACAATGTTTTGCCCCCAGGAGATTTCACGTATAGCTTGTGCGTGTTTTTCATTTATCCTTGTAGGTTTCGTGAGGTAGTTAACAGGTATAGCAACCGCCAGGTTGGTTAGGACACTAAGCTCAGGACATGCTCCATCGCCGTCCGCAAGGTAGGGAAGTACTCCAGTTGCTTGCGGATACGACTTTTTAGCCAAGACTTTTCCCCGCTCAATCTTATTCAAATCAGGAGAGTAAGCTGGCAAGTACCAGACCTCACAACCAGCAGCCTGCACCAATTGGTCAATGCGTCCACCCTTATGAAAGGTGGCGTTGTCGATCACCAACTTCTGCCCTGGTTTTAATACTGGAATCAGGCATATTTCTAACCATGTCTCAAAGACTTGGCGGAAGCATCGCTCCCTCAATCGTGAACGGTGCAAGCAACTGCGTCGCACACAACGCGGCAATCATATTAACTCGCCCCGTTCTCCGACCTGACTTGAAATCATAGAAGCGTTCTCCTTGGGGACTGTAGCCGTAGCCATAGTCCTCGCGCTCATCCATACCAGCCTCGTCGGCATACACAATCAACTCAGGCTTAACCGTGGCTAGCTGTTTGAGGAACTCCCGCCGTTTGTCCTCATCTCGTTCGCGGTACCCATAGGTCTTTTTTTTCGCGTGAATCCGATTTTCTTCAGCCCTCGTGAGATGGTGCGATTGCCTTCGGCACTGCCCCTTGGGCAATCGCTAATATTGCCCTCCCACAGTTCGGCCATCTCCGCCTGAGTTTTATCCCCGTAGGTTTCTACAAATGCTCGAAACTTTTCCCAGTCGGTGATTTTGTGCCCATTGCCCCGATGCGCTCTGACTTTAGCATTAAAGTCACCCGTTTCTCTGCGACGCTGAAACCATGTATTGATGGTATTACGACTGATGTTGAAGAATTCACTGGCTCAAGAGCGCTTCATCCCATTGAGTTCGATCGCCTCTATCACTTTTCGTCGCAGGTCATAACTGTAAGGGTTTGCCATAAGAATGCGCAGATCAATCACTTCTTTATAGATTCTACGTCCTAACTGAGATGGCGACTGCTATATCAAGAGCAACGCTAACCGCAGCTACTGTACTTCCCCTGTACAAAAAAAATAGACCAGCTACTTTTGTGCAACTGGTCAAGCCGAAATAGCTATATTTAAGGACGTGTACAATGTTCATTACTCAAATTACCGCAAAGACTAATCGTGCAGGCTGGTCGATTGGCTAAAAAGGCGTTGCGATCGTAAACGGGCAAAAAACAACGCAAGACGTACAATAATTAATTGCGCAGTTATCACGATTACTTAATATATGGACACTGACATCTAAGAAGCACGGCAAGATACGGGTTTCTGCCAGGAACCATTCGGCGTAGTGGCGGCATTGGCTGTGAGTTCCACTTCACCTTTAGAGTTTATCACCCACCCAGTAGCTTCTACAATGCGTTCTGGTGCATGAGTAGTTGGTTTGGTGGTAACAGATGGACTCTTGCGGCTGTCACTGTTTGGGTTGAGAGTGACCCAATCTACAAGCTTACTTTTCACGGTATCTCGAAAACCTCTCTCTAAATCTCTCTCCTATAAGGAGAGAGACTTTGAATTTTGGATTTGAAAGTTAGATTTTTTGTGGACTTTTCCACATGACGTGAAAAGTCAGTTCCACTTGCTGGATTGAGAAACAGGTGTTCCGTTGTCTTCATTCTTCAAGATTCATTTGATTCAGAACACTCAAGTTTGCTAAGTTAAGCTACAAGTTAGAGACGGCTTCAAAGCGCTTGTTGAAGGTTTGCGCGATTGAGCAAGCTAATCACGCCAGATCATTTACTAATTCACACCAGTCATAAAAATTGACTTCGCGTGCAGTTGAAGCTTGAATGAAATTTGCGACTGTGTTGCCAAGTTGGGGCAGATATAGCGTAGCTGACACCAGGGGCAAACTAAACCGTATAGTTTAAATACCGACCATTATTGGAACGAGACTCACTCGCTCAAATAGCCCAAAGCAGTAGACTTCACGCAGCCACAGCTTCAATCGATAACCGCTCACTCATATCCAGTTTAAAAGTACCATAAGGGTTAACATGACCCCAAATCAACGGCGAAAGCGCCCGCAAATCTTCCGGCTTCATCAGTTTCATCCACTCCGGTTGCGATAAAACCTGCTGAATCATCAAAGTATTAATATACACCAACGATATCTGCAATAGATGTAACGACAAAACAGCCAATTCTTGATCTTCTAAACGATTAGTCGCAATTTCGCCACCCTTGCCGTAGAAAATAAAACTGTTAGCACTATTCCAATTTTCTACGACATTGAGACCCTCATTAATCTCTCGTCGCAACTCAAGAGAATGTAAGTATTGGCAGAGAAAAATTGTTTTGACAGCCTTACCTAATTCGCATAATGCTTGGTACGTAGGGTGCATTAAATTCCCCTTGGTAAACCGTTTTAAGATGGCTTCCGTTTCTGCCGTGCCCAAACGGAGCGCAGTAGCATACTTTACCATTTGGTCGTATTGTTGGCGAATTAAATCCCAGTTGATTGAACGGGTTAAGACAGGTTGTAAATTAGGATAAACACCACTTAAACCAGCGTCAGGTTTGTATAATTTTTGTTTGTGAATACCTTTGAGACGCGGCATTAACTGAAAACCCAGTAGATGACAAAAGGCAAAAGCGACAACGCTTTGACCGTGGGTATCAACATAGTTCTTCTCCACCTTCATTTCAGTACAATGGCGTAACAATCCTTCCATCATTGCTGCCACTTCACTACTTGAACAAGTCTTTAACTGTGAATAAATACAGACAGAATTCTTCTCAACGTGCCAATAAATCATCACACCACGTCCACCATAGCGGATGTGCCATTCAGTCATCAAATTTTGATCCCAAGCACCAAACTTTTTAGAATCAGAAGCACAAGCAGTAGTCCCTTCTCCCCAAATTTGTGGCATTCTGATATTGAAAATTGCATTGGCAACGCTAGCAATAGCATTACGTAACTGTTCTTTGTGGATAAAGCGACGCTTGACGTACAATAAATCGTGATAACTTTCGTCGCCAATAACGCTGCTTAAACGTTTCAATCCCGTGTTTGTTCCCAAACCGTACAAACACAGTAACAAGCGTTTTTGTAGAACATCACGTTCTAAAATTTCTCTTTGAGATGCACTTTTGAACTGCTCGTTAAACCCAACTCGTAAATCAGTTTCCTTGAGAATATCTAGTAGACTAGTCATCGCCCAGCGACGGGTAATTTCTGTTTTTAACCTGACTAAGTTGGCAGGTTCGTCTTGAGCAGTCAGAGGGGATAGTTTCATCCAACTATTTTTGTTTTGGCGTTGAAGGATTTCTACATACTTGTTTTTAGGTAATCCTTTGTCCAAGAGCGTTAATGCTTCGTGCATCTGTCGCTGTAAATTAGCAATAAATAACTCAGCAGATAACGGTTGTTTTAATGCTTGAAAATAAACCTCACGTTGTGCCTCAAAATCTGTTGGTAAATCTGATTCTGGGTTGCGATAACGGTTGGCTCCCACTACCCAGATTTCTTTACATCTGAGCTTATCTCTTAAAGCTTGGAGTACACTGAGTTCGTAGTTAATTCGGTTGACTTTTACTTCGCCGTCCCCTGATTGTTCTAAAATTAACTCTTGCCAACCACTACGCAATACCCCTTCAATGGGTATGTCTTCCCCAACATCATAATACCGTTGTTTGCTGTGGGCGTACTTTTTGAGCAACTCAATAGCCTGGATTACCGGACGGTGGATCTCGTTATTGGAACGAAATTCTAATTCATTTAAAATTAAAGGTAATATCCGACGATAATGTCCACCATAGGAACTACGCATCACCATATGTACTTTTTCACGGTAAGCATTTCCTGTTGATTTGTATTCTTTTACCAAATTTTTGAGCGTTTCTTCACTAGCAACCGGGAAAATAACATCTTTAACTAGACCTTCTGGTTGATGGAGTGTAGCTGATGCTATCTGGTATAGTAAGTTATTCTTACCTGTCACCTTTTTAAAATCATTAAGCAGTTCCTTATCAATTCGTTTTTCTGCTCGCGCTCCGATTCGGTGAACAACTTGGATAATCAGTTCTACTAAATTGTCAGTTACCTCCTGACTTCTTAAATAAGAAAAAGCTGCCATGAGAGTATAGCGAATGGCTTCTGGATGGCGGCGTAAATCACGAGGCTGTTCAACAGTAACTCGTTGTTTGTAGATTTGTATTATTTTGGTTGGTATGTGCTTAAATAAGTCTGATGGTAATTCTAACTGACGTAAGGTTTCTAATTTATTAATTTCTTTGTGGAAACTTTCTACACCAATCCTACCAGGGTCAGATTTGAGTTCAGAAAAACTCAAGGACTCCAAAGCAGTGGAATTAGTTTGAGGAGCATGATTTTCTATGATTTCATGGTTTTCTGTGATTTCGTCCTCTTTATTTGCTTGTAATAGCTGATCTATTTCTGTTTTAGTCGTCTGGCATAACTGAGAGCTTATTTGACTAAAAAATCTTTCTTCAAAAAGATGAATTGCCGAACGAGTGATACGTTCTAACCTGTCTGGTGTCGGAGGTTCTATTTTTAATTCTCGCAGTCTGGAAACTGCTGCATCTATCAAATTTTCAAACTTTAACTCATAAACCAGTGCTTGTTGGGCTAACCAATCAGTAAGTTCTTTTGAATCTTTAACTTTTGCTTCTCTGAATCCAAAAAACTTCCTAATTTGGGCACGATGATATTTTATCGAGCGTCCCTGCCAATCATATTCTCTGTATATTTCGGGGGGTACATTAATAACTTTTGCTACATAGTTAATAACTAGAGAAGGGATTTCTTGCGGATTCTCTGGAAATCTCGCATAAGCCTGAAAAAACTTGAGCAAGAGCGCAAAACCCAATCGATTTTGTTCACTTTTATTCGTCAACAACGCTAATTCATCTGGAAGTAGCGTCCAATGCTCTACTAGTTCTTCCGGTTGCCAAATTTTCTTCATTAACCATGACTGTCTTAACCCAAAGTATTCTACCTTCTTTGGGGTACACAGCTATTTACAAATACAAAAGCTGTTTTTAGCTACAAAAATACGCTGTACTCCGAAGCTGAAATAGCTTGCTAATTTTCAGCTTTAGTTAGTTGTATTCATTAAAACATCGAGCGCCTGACGTGCTGCTGATTCAGCTTTTTGTGATGTTACCTTAGAGTAACGCAGAGTTGTCTGAATACTTTCATGTCCCATGAGGGCACGCAATTGTTCAATACTGATTATCCCCACTCGCTCGGTAGCAAATGTATGACGTAAATCGTGGATGCGTACCCCGTTAAGTGCCGGATATTCGTTGGTTATTTCTTGCCAGTAATCATGCAAAGTGTAATAGCTGATTCTACTTACTTTTAAAGTGACTGGATGCTGTGCTGTAAATAAAGCCTCGGATTTTTTATGTCGAGAGTGATTGAGGTAGTTGTCAAGTGCAACTGCTGCATCTGAACTGTAAAAACACCAACGTTGTTTATTTCCTTTTCCCAATACTTGAAATTTCCTGTTTTTGAGGTCTACGTCTGATAAATTCAGTGCTAAAAGCTCTCCAATCCTGCATCCTGTGCGGTGCAATAAATGTACTATGGCATTGAGGCGCAGATCAGATTTTACAGTTTTATATAGTATTGTTAGCTGTTCTGGTGTTAGATATTTGATTGTCTCGTCACTTTTATGTTCGCCCTTTTCTCTGTCTGGAGTCCGCTGTTTTAATCCGCTAATTGGGTTAAATTTTATATACCCTTGCTCCATGGCAAAATTTAGTAGGCTTTGGAGTATTGCTTGATGCTTGTGATGACTTGTGTATTTTAAATGACTAAGAGTATTTAAATACTCAACTAATGTTTGCTTACTGATAATTTCTATCGACCAACTTCCATATTCACACAGTAAAGGTGCGAGTGTAAGAGAGTATGTCTCCCTGGTAGTAGGTGCTAGTCCAGGACGCTCTAAAAATTCAGTCGCAACTGTGGCTAAAGTAACAGCCTTCCTCACTTTTAATTGTGTGATTACAACAAGGAATCTTCTGAACAAATTATATATCTTTTGAAGTAAATATTGGCAGCGTCTGATGGATACTTCTAAAACCCCGCGACCCTCTGAATCCCTTGCTGACTATATGGTGAGAATGAGAAAATTCTCCAGGATGACTCAGTTTGAGTTAGCGGATGCTGCCGGAATCCATTCTCGGTCGGTGGGGAAGATTGAGCGTGGATTGACGACAAAACTCAATCAAAAAACGCTGCGCGGTTTGGCGCTGGCCTTGGGAGTACCCCAGGAGTTTTTAGAAGCTGTAACCAAGGGTGAAGAGGTTCAACTTGTCCAAGGTGTAAAATTTTGTCCCCAGTGTTGGAGTCCTGGAAATGCTGCTGACCCTATGTGGGGTCATGTTAAAGCTAAGTTTTGTTATCTCTGCGGTACGCAGTTACGGGCTAGTTGTGTCAATTGTGGCGAGTTGGTGGTGTCTACTAGACACCGCTTTTGTCCAATATGTGGTCATTCTTATAAAACTGGCGTACAAACTGCTAAAACTTAGGCATTGTAAGCATTAATAGTCTTGTTGTTGAAAATCTCTTGAAACTAAACAGTTTAGTTTGCCCCTGGTGTCAACTACGCTAGATCTGCCCCAAGTTGTAGAAACATAAAGCCTCTTAAGGGTTGAATAACAAAGCAATTAAATGCGCTCCCACACCAACTCAAAAACCGTTTCAACACCATTACTCAAGACTGGCGGTGTCACGAGCGTTATTCGGTTTTCACTTAGAGTAAAGGTGCGAACTAACGCTGTACCAACGCGATTAGGAATTGATGCAATTTCAATCTGGTGAGTTACTGTGTTGCCACTCAAGGTATAAGTTCCAGCGTAAGCATTGAATGTCGTAAATGCTTGAGCAAGCTCTTCCACGGGTAGAGATTGCAGTTCCCGACTTAGCGGCGATTGAACCTCTTGACTCAGAGGTGAGCGCTCGCTCTTGGAAAACATCACCATCATGTGACCATCTGATGTGTAATGTAAATGACCAACAGGATGAGTTCCATACACGTCTGGAGTCACCGTTCCATCAGCGTGAATAGCAGTTGCAGAAATTAACTTCCAAATGCCAATGAGCGGATTGTTCTGGATTGATGGTGTAGACATAATGTGCAGCCGTTGCTTTATGATTCTGTGCTAGAGAGAGTAACGGGTTTCAACACAAAATCAAATTCCGTTGTGTAAAACGGTTTACTTTGATTCCGTGCCTTGAGTTCGTCTGGTGCTTCATGCTTTTGTAATTCAACGATCGCTCTACGCACTGCAAAGGTTGTATCTGAATCCAGGTGAGGATCGCCAGCAATAAAAATTTGTGTTGTCAGCCCAGTGTACTCTGGGGCAGTGACTTTGAAATGGATGTGAGCCGCCCGCCAGGGATGCCGTCCCAACAGTCGCAGCAACTCACCAGATGGACCACTAGTTGGCACGTTGTAACCTAGTGGCACCACCGTTTCAAACATATACTTTCCACTTGCATTGGTTTTGAAACTTCCCCGAAAGTTCCCCAAGGGCTGAGATGGCTCTTGGATATCATATAATCCTTTGGAATTCGGTTGCCAAACATCAATCACAGCATTGGCGATCGGTTGACCGTTCAAATTTAAAACCCTGCCTGACAGGAAAAGCGTGTCACCTTCTGGATCAATACCTAAGCGATCGTCCAGGAGCCGTTCTGGTGCATTCGGCACATACAATGGTCCTTCTAAATTTCTTTCTGTACCGCGATGGGCACTGTGTAGCAATTCTACCAACTCTGAGATCCCTAGTATATCCGTTAACATATGGATTTCTCCAGTGGGAATCTCTTGAGTGTGATGACTTGCAGAGTTGAGAAAATCACGTCCCTGCTGCAATTCTGATTCAGTTAGATTCACCTCACGCACAAACTCATGCAAATGTCGAACCAAGCTGGTGTAAATTTCATACAGCCGGGGGTGAGATTTGCCGCGATCGCCATGATTAATGACGGCTTGAGTGATGGTGTCAAGCGTGATGTTCTGCATGATTTAACTCTTTTTTAGTTACGTTATTAATGATGGTCGTTACAGCGACTACTTTGACAGGGGCTGCCATGTCGAGAAGTCAGCAAGATGTACCCAGTAAGCAGTCAATCCAATAAAACCAAAGATGAGGGCTGCCACAATTAACACAATTGCTCCAATATTTCGCAACAATCGGTTTTCTTTGAGAGAGAGGGCTGGTGCAGAAAAAATTCCTCCTAAGCCAACTAGAATAAACCCAATTCCTGCTGGCACAGCAACTGGTGTTAGTCCCAGGTTGATGATGCGAAAGCCAATGAGAAGCGATACAAGTCCTGCAAAGAATCCATAAATACCCAGAGTAAGTAGCTCCCAACCCATTGCCAGAGTGAGTGAAGTTGCTACAAATAGAATGCCAAACAGGGCAGTTGTTTCACCAAAGGCAATATTGAAACTACCAGGAATCGGCCAGGTAAACGTCATGTGTAAGCCAGTGACTAAAGCGATGGCACCGACTACACCAAACCCTGGAACCCAGCGTTTCTGATTTGAACTACCAAGACCAGAATATACATAGGTAGCTAACAGAGCGAGTCCAGCCGCTAGATTAATGAGCATGAGTGAAATGTAATCGATAAACATAAAACCTCTTGTAAAGGAATGTTCGGTTTTATCGGAGCTTAGACAAAAACTGAGACAAAAATGGCTTCAAATCTATATATAGAAGGATATAGAAGGACTTTCATCTCAAATGGAAATAGCTCTAGTATTCACAAGGGTTCAGGCGTTTTAAGGGCATCGACCTCGTTCGTAATTTGTCAGGTGATAGAGGTAAAATGGTGGGATTTTATGGTAGGTTAATCTATCTCACATCCTGACGACGACTTTGCTCCTGGAAGTAGTTGCGCCAACTTTCGGGTAAAGCTTCAAGTTGAGCAGCGCGGTGAAGTAACTCTGGATTGTCCTGCTCACGAACATAAAGTTGAGTGATATCGGCAACGGTGATGTTGTTCTCATTCCGGCTCACCAACTCTAGAGTGTCTCCAACTCCGACTTCGCCCTCTTGCAAAACACGAAAGTAAAATCCGGTTCGACGACTTGCGAGAAATCGTTTCACCATATCCGGTCGTCCAAATCGAATCCCAAGTTTATAGCAGGGTAGGCGAGGTTGTGTCACCATCAGTTTTACAGTGCCAATCTCAAAGCGATCACCAATGTTGAGTTCTTCTTCTCTCAGTCCAGTTGTCGTGAAATTCTCACCAAAGATGCCTAGCGGCAATTCTGTGTCAGGCAATTCACCTTGCCAGTAATCGTAATGCTCGAACGGATAGACATAAACTGCTTTGTCTGCTCCTCCGTGAACGGTGAGATCCGCCTGTCCATCACCGTCTAAATTGAGCGCTCGCACCATCACCCGTTCGCTGACTGGCTCTTTGAAAATTCCAGTTGTAACTGTTTTCTCTTTCCAGGTCACTTCACGCGGAAGTCCTACGTTGACAGAGATAAGTTTCATCTTTAGCTCCAAAGTTTTGGATTGCATTCAATTACGACAGCCAACATGGGATATCGAAAAAATGAATGAGTTGTTTATTAGACCTGCTTTGAAAATCTACGAGGCACGGACTGCTAATTTAACGACCGCTCAACATCTCTGAGCCACTACCAGCCATTGGACGACTGCGACGCAAGTCTCGCCAGATTTGGGTAGCTGCTAATGCCCCATCTGCGGCGGCAACTACAACTTGATTCAGTCCGACTTTGAGATCCCCAATCGCAAAAATACGGGGATGGGAAGTCCGCGCCATCTTATCGGTGACTAAGTTTCCGCCCTGCTTTTCGAGATCAAACTTTTCCAGATAATCGGCGTGATACTTCGACCCCATTGAGATCAGACCAGCTTCTAGCCCAATTACTGTGCCATCTTCCAGTTCCACTCCATTCATCTGATGGTCTTCGCCCAGGAATTGTTGAATCGGCGTTTCGATTATTTGATAACCATTATCTTGCAATTTCTGGCGTAACTCATAGCCGACTTCAAACATTCCTTGCGTGAATAGTGTGATGTGAGGTGTAAACCAACCTAGAGAAAAAACAACCTCCGCGTTGCTGGCAGTGCTGGCAAACACGCCTACTTTTTTGTCTGCCATTTCGTAGCCATCACAGATTAAACAAACGTGCATATTGTACCCAGCATAGTCAAACACGTTTCGCATATTATCCAAATTAGGCAGGTAATCAATAATGCCACTGGCAGCAATCAGATATCTGGCATGAAATGTTTGATGGAAGCTGTCTTGCCGACCAATTTTGACTTTTACGGCAAAGGTTTCTCCCTCATCCACAATCTCTTCCACAAAGGCATCGAGCATATCACCACCTAGAGTAAGGTAGTGCTCCTTGCCTTGCCGCAGGAGCGATCGCCCCGGTGTATCTGGCGGTAATCCAAGATAGTTGTGCAGTTCCTGCATCCAGAAAGAGCGGGCTTTACCTTTATCGATAATTAAACTGGAAAGAAGATAGCGTTGCAGATAAATTCCGGCAGATAAACCACCTGCTCCACCACCAACCACAATCACGTCGTAAATATAATCAGTACGTTCTGAGAGATTTTGCTTTGTCAGTTTCATGACATTCTCCTCATAGCAGTATCAATTGAAAATGACTTTAGACCTCTTACAAAAGTCATTTTATAGTATAATGAAAGATTAGCTAATTTCTATTCAGAAGAGCTACATCTTCTGAAGACTACAATCGTTCAAAGTAGAACGTTGATTTTTGCAAATTTTTAACTATATCATTGCACCACTTTTGCAAGAGGTCTATTGGAGTGCTTGATTGATTAAAGGTGCAATGACCGCGATGTTTTTGACCAACTCATCGGAGAGAGAGAACCGCTGTTTTAAGTAATCAGGATCGTTGTAACTCAGCCACACCTTGCCGTCAGCCGCTTCCCATGCCACTACTTTCAGGGGTAAATCCAGAGCAATCGTCGGTTCTGCCACCATCAGCGGTGTTCCGGCTTCAGGGTTGCCAAACAGCAATAACTGTGTTGGACGCAGGCTGAGTCCAACTTTTTTGGCTTCAGTTTGTTGATCGATGCGGGCAAAAATGGTGATGCCTTTTGCCTGAAGGATAGCTTCTAAGCGATCGATGGTTTCGGTTACTGAATATGGGCTGAGCTGACTGATAATGCCGTTATTTGCATTCATAGCAACGAACTCCTCAACGGTTTTGGTGATGGGTATTTTTAGGGCATGGATAAGACCAAAGAGCATTGTTGGTTGTGACAATATGAGTTAGCTCTTTCCTTGAAATGGCAATTGCCTAGCCACCGTACCTTCTCGAACAACGAACAGAGATCAGCTTTTGAAACCAGACAATCCTAGAATGATGGAAGCGTCCTCTGGCAACAGAGGCAGTGCCTTAGGCTTTGAGCGGGCGGTTGTAATGACCGTTGCACCGGCTTGCCGCATACGTTTGACGTTGGCGTAGCCTCTCCCTTGGAGAATCGCTTCGCCCATGCCTTTAGTCCCGCCTGTAACCAGCACTCTCTTGTCGGATAACTCGTTGGGGTTAATTTGGATGGTTGTCATGAGCCTAAGATCTCCATTAGCGACAACTGGGTACGCCTTTCCTCGCGAAACAAACGCAGCACGAATGCTCCTGCGGGAGATTCTCGTAGCTCGTGATGTACTAAAGCTATTTCATCGGGGAATTCATGTAAATCTAGCGTTTTGCCAGCATATTCGGGTGGTATAAGTAGGGGAGCAACGAGACAGGCAAAGGTAAGATCTGCTGCTGAGAAGCAATTCCCAACCAAGTAGGAACGTCCATCTGACTCAAGCAGCTTGTTTACCTTCTCGAAGAGTCTCCTAATTCGATTGAGCGAACGATCAGCTGAGTGTGGCGTAATGTTGTAATATTTCCGGGCAAAAGAGCGCACTGGAGGGAAGACAATTGGAAACAATATGCTTTCAATCGGTGGTACACCATCGCACCACAACTTCCGCATTAACTTGTGGCTGTTAAGCAGGTAAAAGTAAAGCCAAAGTCTAACGGATACTCCTAGAACAGTGTCGAACAAATGTTCCAGGTTTTCCACTTCGCGGCGTAATTTAGGATCAGCAGGGTAAAGTCTATAACTTGTTGGAGCGAGCGTATCAAGATAGTGCAGAATATCCGTAGAATTGGTAAACGTACCAGCCTCTGTTAACAGAACTGGCACCGATTTCCCTCCAGTGGGAAGGGTAAAGAGCCAATGAAAACCTGGCACATGAGGCTCTTCGATGAAAGGAATATTGAGCCGTTCTAACGCCCATCGTGCTTTTTCACAGTAATGACTGACTGCAAAAGTAATCAGGCGGGTAGATTTTTCCTTTGACTTAGCCTGCATAATTCAACTCCTCATTGGTAGTGTCACCAAGTTGTTGTTTTGCTATTGTGAATAGATGATGTTTTGCACTTGAGTTTTCATTGGGCATTCCTTTGAATAATTACAAAGTATGTCTCACACTGTTGGAATGGTTCCGCCGTCAATAACGAATTCAGTACCGTTGATATAAGAAGCGCGATCAGATACCAGGAAAGCAACCAGTTCAGCCACTTCTTCGGGGCGACCAGGGCGACCCATCGGAATCCCCCCAAGGGAATCCATCAACCCAAGTCTTGCAGTATCAAAGTCCGTTCCTGCATTTGCAGCTAATCTCTCGATCCGTCTTGTGGTGGCTGGCGTCTCGATGAAACCGGGAGCAACCGTATTCACCCGCACTCCTTTAGGTGCAACTTCGTTGGAGAGTCCTTTGCTGTAGTTCGTCAACGCCGCTTTCGCCGCAGCTAATGGCAAGGTTGCATAAAGCGGCAGGGTGCGCTGGATAGATGAAATATGGATGATGACACCTGAACCTTGTTCTAGCATCTGGGGCAGAAACGCCCGATCTAAGCGGACAGCGGCAAATAAATTAGCATTGAATGTCTGCTGCCAATCCTCATCACTTAGAGCAAGTGCACCACCGCTCGGTGCCGAAGAACCACCAACATTATTGATCAGGATGTCCACGCCGCCCAGACGAGCGAACACTTCCTTGACAACTTTTTCCACTCCATCAGGCGTACTGATGTCGGACTGAATAAATAAATCCGGTGATTGAAGTTCATTAGGCTTTGAGCGGGCGGTTGCGATGACCGTTGCATCGGCTTGCCGCAGACGGTTAACGATCGCTTCGCCCATGCCTTTAGTCCCGCCTGTCACCAGCACTCTCTTGTCAGATAACTCGTTGGGTTGCATTTGGATGGTTGACATTTTTGCTTGACTAAGCATAAGTCCTCCTTTTGTTGGCAGAGTTTAATTGGTAGCGGAGTCTGGAGGAAGAATGGTCAGACCGTATTGGGGAGCCAGGGCGATCGTTTTTTGGATATCTGCATCCGTGACAGGGGGTGGGGAGGCAGTTGGATCATCAGCCGGAGTGCCAATTTCCATAAAAAACTGCTCCAGTCCAGCCGGTGTTATCCAACACAGCATCTTCGCAGGTTGGTCGCTGATGTTTGCAAACAGATGGCGCTGCCCAATGGGTGAGTAGATGAAAGTTCCAGGTGTTGCCACAAGGGTTTGTCCATCAATTTGAAACTGAATTTCTCCCGATTGAACCAAGAAGGATTCATCTTCACGGCTGTGGATGTGGGGAGGTGAGCCAGTCTGGGGATAAACGATCATCTCCATTAGCGAATACGTTCCATTGGTATCGTTGCTCACACTCTTAAAGGTATACAGGTCACCCAGCACCCAGTAAGATGACCCCTGACCGGGTTGTAACACAAGACCGTTCTGATTCATTTGGGTTGCAAACATGACTATTTCTCCACAATGTGAGGTTTACTGAACCTGGGTTGATCGGTGGTGTGTCAGGTTTTGTGTGACATACCACCGCTGACAACGAGCGTGGACGTTGGAATGCTGCTTAATTTCCTTTTAGAAAGTCCACCAGCACAGGGTTGACCTGATCGGCATGAGTCCAATTGATTGCATGGGGATCATTAGGTATTACCACAAGACGGCTATCTTTGATTTCTTTTCCACCAGTTAATACCAATTGGCTTTTCCAATGTCACATTTAGAACCCTCCACTCCCCGATGTTTTGGGGGAAGCAATTCGAGAATAGGTGTCAAACTCAAACCCAATTGGTATAACTCCAGCCTTGGTAAAGAGTTATGATTTCCAGGGAAGTGGCGATCGATAAGGATTTTCATGCATATCCAACACTTCCCATGTATGAGGATTCACTTGCCCTGTAACTCGAATTTTGTACCGTTTCTGTAAATCTCTCACGGCAGATTCCGTAATGGGACCAAACACTCCATTAACAATCGCACCACGCGGATTTCCTAATCTGACTCCTGCCGCATGTAAAAAACCATTATCTGAGAGAATTTGCTGCAACAATTGAACGCTTCTACCTCGATCCCCAGGACGCAGGGTGGGTAATGATAAATCGGTATACGCTGTTGCAATCAAAATGGGATGTCCTGGTTGTGGAAATGTTGTGGCGCTCTGCGCTGACGCTCCTAACGTTGCTGCCGCTGTACTGGTCACTGAAATTCCAATCAGTTCTGCTGCCAGTGCTGTTGACAAGAATACTTTAGATACCACAAAAGTGATTTGAGGGATTGAGTTTTGAAGTGTTATGGATCTCATGATGCATCTCCGGATTAATATTGAAGGAATGGAAGGAGGGGTATTTATCGTACGAGCCGGATAATTGGAACACTTTCGTGTCCTAGCCCCTACTTTCCCGTTTCGAGGGTGGCGATCCTGCCGTCTTTGAACCGACATACCCTCAGCAGATACTGATCGAGTACGCGATCGCTTCTATGAGTTAGCTCAAGGTTAAAGTTCCCGAATTCAAGCAGTTGTACTACTTTGCTGTCTTTTAGCTTGCAATGAGTTGGGTATTGAAAGTTTTTTCTTGTCGTTGTGCCTCAGACAACAGTTTGTAAGCATGATTCAGTTTTGCGGCAGAAACTTCCAGTAAATGTTGCTCAACTGCATTTCTAGGCAATACAAGGCGGCTTTCAATGCCATGTTTGCTAATGATACAAGGGAGTCCCAGCACAACCTCATCTCCCACCCCGTAACTAGGTGAAGCCTTAACAGAAACCGTAAACATTCGCTTTTCATCTCGTAGAATGGCATCGACCAATTGAGCAACGCTTGTGGCAATGCCATAGCTGGTGTGTCCTTTTCGCTGCATGATTGCCTTACCACGATCGCGAGTTACGTCGGCGAGTTCTATCTGAATCTGTTCTAATGACGTACCTTTAGGTAGCGGAAACTCAGTTAACGGAATCATCCCGATCGCAGCATTTGACCAAACTGGAAACTCACTATCGCCATGTTCCCCAATCACTTGCACATGCACATCGTTCTTATCAACATTGAGTCGCTTGCCAAGCTGATATTGTAGTCGGGCAGTATCTAAAACCGTTCCTGAGCCAAAAATTAAATGCTCTGATCGCGTGGACGTTTTGATCGCAATTCGGGTGAGAATATCCACGGGGTTGCTGACGAGAATGACGATCGCATCAGGGGCAACTCGATCTAATTCCCGCACAATCGGACGCAGAATTGCTGCATTTGCACCGAGTACATCCAAGCGTGACTGTCGGGGTGTTGGGGTTGCGCCAACAGTCACAACAATGATATCAGAATCGGCTAAATCTTCGTAGCGATTAGAGGGAATAACATCCATTTCCTCTAACAACGGAATGGCATCATTAATATCCCAGGCTTGTCCTTCGGCTTTGGATAAGTTGCGATCAAACAGCACTACGGTCACAGATTTACTGAGAAGCACCAAAGCGTTAGCAATGGCTGCGCCAACATTTCCTGCACCGACAATACCAACTTTAGAGGGTTTAATACTCATATGCTTTATCTTCAGCTTTACCTGCTGCCACCAACGGAATACCACTTATTTTTTGTTCGGGGCTCTCGACGGATTGCTATGTTCTTGTAGCAGTGGCGGGCAAAGCTCCGGGTGGTCCCAGAATTTCGTCGCCAATCTCGGCGGAAATGCGTTCAGCTAGCTCCATGTCCGCTGGTTCTGTTTCAGAGAGCGTCCCTACTGCTTTGATCAGCCGAGCAAAGGCACTGGGTGCAGCAACGACCAACCCACGAGCAGGCTTATCGCTAAGCGCGGCGACGACGTGAGGTGTGCCAACCGGAATCAGGAAGCTTTCACCTGCGTTTAGGACAACCTTGTTCTCACCTGCCCAAACCGTGAACTCTCCGGACAGCACATAGAGTTGTTCAGAATAACGTGTGTGGCGATGGGGAGGAGTCTGTGAGCCAGGTGGGAAATAGCCTTCAATCAGATCGTACTGACCTCCTGTCGTGGTGTGGTCGGCAAGGATGGTGAGGCGAGAACCAAAAAACCAGAAAGATTGTGTCATGAGATTACTCCTGGTAATTAATAATTTGTGTAATTAGTAGTCATTGAAGAAGTGCGATTGCCCAACTGCTGTTCTAATTCAACAATCCGAGCTTGCAGAGGAGCCATCATCGCTGCTACTTCTGTTTCTGAATAACGGATGGGAATATGCTGAGGACAATTCTCGCTGGTGGCTTCTACGTGGAAGAGGATAGCGCGTTCAATTGCGGCAGGATAATCTGGAACTCGTAGTCGTTCAATTAATGCTGAATCCCCTTCAACAGATTCCGCTCTTCCCCAAATCTTAATGCGTTTGCGATGACGATAATCCATCAAGAACAAAAACGCTTTGTCGTTGCCAGACAAATTGCCCACCGTGATGTACTGCACATTTCCAGAAAAGTCAGCAAAGCCGAGGGTTTTCTCATCGAGAACCTTCAGGAAACCAGAGGGTCCGCCCCGAAACTGGATATAGGGATAGCCATTAGAACTGACGGTTCCCAAGTAAAACCCATCGAGTTGCGCTATGAATTCCTCAATCTTGGGAGTAATGGAATCATTATCAGGACCATTCGCAATATAGCGTTCATAGGTCTGCCGTGAACCCCTTTGTTCTTGTGCGGCTTGCACTTGTGGTGTAAAAGCAATTTCTCCAAACTTACGTGGCATAATGCCCTCTTAAGCTGCTAAAGTTGTACCGTTCATTCGGTATAAGATTAATGTACCGAATGAACGGTACAATGTCAATAGAAAACTTGAAACTTACGATAAATGCCTAAAGAAACTTATATTCCCTGTCTGCTGCACCTGTTTCGGCAGTATGGCTATGATGGCGCAACTCTATCCAAGATTTCTCAAGCAACTGGATTAGGGAAAGCTAGCCTTTATCATCACTTCCCTGGCGGTAAGGATGAGATGGTTGAAGCGGTGCTGAATTATCTTGAGTGTTGGTTAGACCAAAATATTCTGCAAACGCTCAACAGCCGAGGAGAACCCTTATCTCGCTTGCAGCAGATGTGCGATCGCGTGAATGAAGCCTATGACGGGGGAAAGCAACCTTGCTTATTTGCGATTTTGCTCTTGGGTTCGGCCCGCGATGTGTTTCATGATAGAGTGAAAGCAATTTGTCGGAACTGGATTGATGCGATCGCCACCGTACTAATTGAGTTTGGTATGGATGAGAGACTTGCTCAACAGCGTGCAGAAAATGCGGTGATCGCGATTCAAGGTTCATTGATTCTATCTCAAGGATTGGATGATCCATCTGTGTTTGTGCGTGTGATGCAGCACCTAAGCGAAGAACTGTGCAAAAGTACGTTGCCTTAGCTCGACTCTTAAGCTTTGAGCTCATGAAAAGGGTATAGGGAACCCCATAATTGCGAAGGAGTTAGTTTGTAATTGCTGAAAGTGTTTGCTGTGAAACGCGACCTGCGGCTTTAATTAAATCGGCGGCTTTTTCACCAATCATAATGGTGGGCGCGTTCGTATTGCCTGTGGTGATCGTTGGCATGATCGATGCATCGACAACACGCAACCCCTCAATTCCATGTACTCGTAGTTCAGGATCTACCACCGCCATTGGGTCAGTACCCCGGAATGCAGGTGCCGACCGGATGATACACCGTATCGCAAACTTCTCGGACGTAAGCTTTGAGTGCTGTATCACTCTGCTTTTCGGCACCCGGAGCGACTTCCTTACCGCGAAACTCATCAAAAGCACTTGCACCGAACAAGTTACGGAGTAATTTAATCCCGAGAACGAGCTTTTGCACATCAGCTTCACTTTGGAGATAGTTCATTTGAATTATCGGTGCGTCTTTGGGGTCGGGGGAACGCAAACTGACACTGCCTATTCGATCGCCTCCTTCAGTAGATGTATTGCCTCCTCGTGAAGTGTTTTCGACTGCGCTCGCGACATCACCGATTCTTCAGACACCAGCGTGACAAATAGCCGCTCGCCCAAAGTCGCCACGCCCACATCGTTTTTGGCACCTGTCCTCACAACAGGTCCATAGATTGCCTGAAGTTCAAGCTCTCCAAACTGTTGCTGGATTGTCAGTCGCCCCAAATTGCTAACGCCTATGTCGGAGTCGAATAATTGGTCTTTAAATCCTTGTAGGACGACATCGGGACTGGGATGGGTGGATGCCCATTCCTGAGTTTGGAAAATTTCCTCAAAGAGCTTGTCTGGTGTCATGATTTGATTGAGTTGCTGCTTCACAGAACGAGCAACATCCCATAAATTGGCATCACCGCTTAAGTGGTGCGATGTCCGTCCAGCACTAATCCAGAGAATGACATCTTCCTGGTTGACAGATGTCAAGTAGGGTCTGAGATTAATCGGTGACATACACCTGAGGTTCTGTGGCTGTTCGGAATGATTTTGGTGACGGACTGCTAAGAGAAAAGCGGCACAAATCGCCCCATGAACGCTCGTTTGCTCTTGCCGAGAGCGAGTCAGGAGCAACCGCGTTGTTTCGGGTGAAAGCGAACCGGAACTGACCGATTGACGGTTATTTTGCCTCGCCGGTTGCACAACTGGGAAGGAACTGCTCATCCTTGTGAATTTAGGCATCGGCTTTAACCCAGAAATCGTTTGCGGGGCTTTCCCTGGAACCAAGTCCTCTCGCGACGGCGGAACAGGTAAAGACTGTCCGAAGGCAGTGGGTGTAGCGAGTGCCCTTGAGGGCAGTGCGCGGAGCGCAATCGCTTGCAAAATATCTCGAATTAAGTAAGTAATCGAGGTTCCATCTGCGATCGAGTGATGGCACGTCACAATTAATTCTGATAATTGTGCATCATTGCCTGAGTGAACTAAGACGACACGCACTAACGGAGCTTGCGACCAGACAAACGGTGTTTCAATTTCTCGCTCAACTTCTCGCTGCCAGTGTTGTTCGGATTGTCGCTGCACAACTCGCAGTGGAATGGAGGCAGAGTCTTCAACAAACCAAGGTTGCTCTGCTTCATCAAGGGCAATGCGAACTGGCAGTAATGGATGCTGTTGCTGTACGACAGTCAGTGCTTGCTGAAGTTGGTGAACGCTGAATCTTCCTTTTATTTGTGCAGTGAGAGCGAAATGGAAGGGATGAGCTTGATCGTGGAGCCAGAAGAGATGCTCTAGTGCTCCAAGGGGGCGACAGACAGCAACGGATTGAGTGCGATCGACGCATTGCATACATTTAATCTCCAATACTGTTGGGATGATTGGCAATTCTCGCGCGAAGCGTAAGTTCTATCGAAATGAGCGGGAATTGATTGGTTTAGAGACCACTCGCTGAAACTCGTATTCAAGCGAGGGTAAGAAACGAAATCGCACCGACTAAACCAAACAATATCCAAAAAACAATAATCATCTGTTATTGCGCGGTATATCTGTAGCGACCTGCAATTATAAATCCCCCAACCTGCAATCATCGTTGTTTTCAGCCAGGATTATTTGCAACTATAATTTCATTTGAGCCAGGATTATTTGCAACTGAGCCAGGATTAAATGCAACCAGCCTGCAATCATCCATTTCGACGCTTGTTTATTTGCAAATAGACGCAACGCCTTACTGGAGCTTAGTTGTGAGAACTGGCAGCGGTTGTCAAAAAACTCATTTCAGAATTTGATAGATTAACAATGAAATCTTTACCGACTTTTTTAACTTGAAAACCAACGGTTTCAGGTTCGGAAAGTCTTACCAGTACAGCAGTTAAGAAAACGTTCGTTTTTTTGACTTTATAATTGCAAATAATCCTGGCTCAAACCGATGATTGCAGGCTGGTTGCATTTAATCCTGGCTCAGTTGCAATTAATCCTGGCTGACGCTTAATTATAGTTGCATTTAATCCTGGCTGGAAAATGTCTTGATTGCAGGTCTGAGCGATTAGTATTGCAGGTCGCTACAGGTAGGGTTCCCGGCGGACCAAGGATTTCGTCGCCAAGCTCGGCGGCAATCCGCTCAAGTAGCGCCATGTCCGGTGTTTGAGTCTCATCCAGCGTACCCCCTTCTGCAACCGCCCGAGCAGCACCGCTTGGCGCATTGACGACTAAGCCGCGAGCTGGGGTATTGCTGGACACGACGATCATGTGTGGTGTGCCAACTCTAATCAGGAAGTTGTCACCAGCACTTAGCACGACCTTGTCCTCACCAGCAAAGACGGTGAACTCCCCGGACAGCACATATAGGTTTTGGGAATAGCGGGTGTGCAGATGGAGGGGTGTTTGTGAGCCAGGAAGGGCGTATTCTTCGACCAGATCGTACTGACCTCCAGTCATGGTGTGATCTGCAATGATGGTGAAGCGAGAGCCAAACAGCCAGCGAGATTGTGTTGATAGAGTGGATGTCATAAAATCCTCTTTAGTAGGACATTAATTAGGGTTAAAGACCAGGAACATTAATTACTTGTAGTGACAATGGCTGCCATCAATTGCTCAATGTTCCAGCGACTGGTATATCGAATTCCATTAATAAACAGTGCTGGGGCAGCCGTTACTCCACTGTGTAATCCACTTTTGATATCTTGATCGATGCGAGCGATATGTACTTGATTGGATATATCTTGCAGAAATTGGGGAATATCGAGTCCTAGATTATTGGCATACTCTACAAGATAATCGTTTCCTAACGCTTGTTGATGGGTGAACAAAATGTCATGCATCTGCCAAAACTGACCTTGGGCAGCCGCCGCTAGGGCCGCTTCCGCCGCACGTTGAGCACAAGGATGGATTTGCGGCTGTGGAAAGTGGCGAAATACAAAACACAAGTCGTTGACCTGTTGCTGAATTGCTTTGATTAATTGGTGAGCTTCGCCACAAGTGGAACACTGGTAGTCACCATATTGGACGAGTGTCACTGAAGTGCTTACCCTACCCTGAATATGATCTTGTTTTGAAATCGGTACAAGCAACCGATTATAATCACCGAAACTCATGAAAGCACCTCTTAGGAAAGGA
Organism: Scytonema sp. PRP1; assembly: GCF_036697665.2. NCBI lineage: Bacteria > Bacillati > Cyanobacteriota > Cyanophyceae > Nostocales > Scytonemataceae > Scytonema > Scytonema sp. PRP1. The sequence continues at coordinate 75,672 of NZ_JBAHYJ020000074.1, forward strand.
GTGCAGCAGGTAGAGACAGATGATTGCTATGAAACCTCTTTTACAATTGAGTAGACCAATGCCGCTCTGTTATCTGTTGCATAATACCAATTTAGAGAGTTAAGTCGATTTTGTCGCTGAGAAAAACTTCAGTTGATAAGCTGACAAATGAGGCAACTGATAAACTGACAAATTTGACAGGTATGACCAAGCCCCTAGCCCTTTTAGGGCGGCTGCGCCAACCGGGGGGTGTGGGGGTGTAAGGGATAACGAGCCGCGAAGAAAAAGGATATAGAGCAAGTGTTTTTAAACATGGAAAAGAAAAAAGATGTCGGAGCGAGACACATGGTGAGTCCAGCACTGCGGGAGGGTTTCCCTCCGCAGGTGACTGGCGAACCCGGAGGGTGCGTTAGCGCAGCAGCACGTAGCGTAGCGGTTCCTCTTAGGAACTAGTGCGAAATACACAGTCGTTGTTTCAAGCCCCTCAAGAAGATTGATGGAGACCCCTACACCCCTATTCCCTTACACCCTTACACCCTTACACCCCTAGTTCTTAACCCTACAAGCTAACAATGCCCCGCCTTAATGCAACGATCACAGCCTGGGTGCGATCCTCCACGCCCAGCTTACTTAAAATATGATTGACATGAAAATTGACTGTGCGTTCAGTAATATGTAGAGCCTTGCTAATAGCTTGGGTGCTCTTGCCTGTTGTAATGAGTTGAAGCACCTCTAACTCGCGATCGCTCAATTCTGGACTTGCCATGCGCTCTAAGAGTTTGGCACCTACCTGGGGTGGAATGTGCTTCTGTCCTTTGTGAACTGCGCGAATAGCGTCCAGCAATTCTTCTGGCTCGGCATCTTTGAGTAAATACCCTTTCGCACCTGAGCGCAATCCCTGATAAATTTCTTCATCGCCGTCATAGGTTGTCAACACGATGATTCGAGCAGCAGGAAACTCGGCGCAGATGGCAGTAATTGCAGCGACTCCATCCATCTGTGGCATTCGCAAGTCCATCAAAGTCACATCTGGTTGCTGTTGACGAAAGACGGCGAGTGCCTCATGACCATTCCCAGCTTGCCCAACTACAAGAATATCTGGCGCTTCTTCCAGCATGGCAACCAAGCCCTGGCGCACAACCGGGTGATCGTCTACAACCAGAATACGAATGGCATTGGGTTGGCTCATGATAGCTTTTCCTGATTCACAGACACTGCGATTTGTGTCCCTTGTCCGGGGGTACTCTGGATTTGGATCTGTGCTCCAATGCGCTCGGCACGTTCTGCCATCCCCAATAAACCAAAACCATTGTGATTAGAAGAATGATTAATTGTAAATCCCTGTCCATTGTCCTTGATACGTAATGTAAACTGCGTGGACTGATATATCAGTTCAACACGAATTTCAGTTGCATCAGCATACTTGAGTGCATTAGTCAATGCTTCCTGTCCAATCCTCAGCAGATTATTCTCCACCTCACAGGGTAGCCCATAGGGGACACCGATGGCTTCACACGTAATTATCGTACCAGTGGATGATTCTAGCTGGGTTATTAGATGCTTGAAAGCGCTGAACAGATCATTATTTTCCAATAAGTATGGACGGCGCAGCGCTTCTACAGAGCGGCGTGCCTCTGTGAGTCCAGTTCGGGCTAAGTTCTGTACTTGAGCTAGGTAAGCCTGAGCTTTTTCTGGGTCTTGCGTTATCTTACTAGCAGCAGATCTAGCGTGAATGATAATCCCGGTAAACGACTGTGCCAGCGTATCGTGAATTTCGCGTGCCATGCGGTTACGTTCATCCAAAATTGAGGCTTCTTCGGCTTGTTTACGTTCACGCAGTGCAGCGTTTCGCTGTTCGCTAATGTCTGTGATTAGACCGTAAAATCCTCTCACTTGAGCATTGTGATTGAAATCGGGGATCAAGGTAGCACTGATATACTTTTTACCAAATGAAAAGGGCATTTCTGCTTCAATGGTTGTTGTTTGCCCTTCTAACGCTCGATTAATATACGATTCAACAATTTGATAAGCTGCCTCACCCAGGAGTTCACTCACAGACTTGCCTAGAATCTCGTCTCGACTACAGCTAAACCAGACCTCATAGGTGCGGTTGACAAAGCGATAGCGTCGATTGGCATCCACATAGCTGATGAGAGCAGGTAGAGCATCGGTGATCAGCCGTAATTCCTGTTCCCGATGGCGTAGTTCTGCTTCGCTTTGCTGTAAAGCTGCTGTTCGTTGGGCGACCTGTTGCTCTAAGGTACGGTTGTAATCGGCTAGCAGTTGCTCTGTTCGTTTCCGTTCTGTGATGTCTTGAAAGGCTACCATCGCATAAGCCACCTTGCCTTGTTCGTCAAAGACTGGAGTTCCCCACGCCTCAATTGGAATTGTCGTGTTGTTTCGGTGAATTTCCATATCGTCAACCGTGATGCGTTCGCCGCGCAACGCCCGGACGATTGGCAGTTTCTCAGTTGGATACTTTTGGTCTGTTCCCGCCAGATAAAATTGATAAACCTCTGCGAATTGATCCGGTGTCACGCAAGGATCGATCCCTTTACCCACTAGTTCAATTCTCCGTTGGTTGGCGTAGTAAGGGCGACCCGCCGCATCCACTACGCCAATTGCCACTGGAACCGCTTCTAGAAATTGCGTCATCCTACTTTCGCCTTCGCGTAGCTTTGAGTAGAGTTTGGCATTTTCAATGGCAATGGCTGCCTGGGTTGATAACAGATTCAAAACTTGCGTTCGCTCTGGTGTAAATACTCCAGTTGCTAATTGATTTTCTAGATACAACACGGCAACGAGCTTACCTTGATTTAGCAGCGGCAAACAAAGAAGTGATTGGATTTGGTTCTGTTGAATGTAGGGATCATTGATGAAATTACCTTCACGAGTGGCATCATTTAGGATAACCGACTCATAAGTCCGGATGACATACTGAATAATGGATTCGGGTAAGTGATTTGCAATTGGAATTGATCGCAACACTTGTGTAGTACAAACACTCTCACCCTCCGGGTTCAGCAGTTTGCTTATGCCGGGGAACCCGTCCACCCTTACGGGTTCGCCACTCCCTACAACGGGGGGAACCCCCGCAACGGGGTGGCTCACCGCAACTGCTTCACCATCATGGAGTTCACAAGCAGCTTCAATTAACCATTCTCCTGCATCTTCCAAAATCAGACATCCGGTTTGTGCGCCAGCATTCTCAATTAAGATCTGCATCAACGAACTCAGCAACTGCTCCAGTTCAATTTCACGAGCGATCGCTTGGGACGCTTTGAGCACTGCCTCCAAGTCGAAAGCAATGGATGAGGTATTCGAGGTAGTTTTAGACGCTTTAGGAATTAGTGTGTTAGCTGTGTCCAAGGACTGAGGAAAGAACTGGGGATAGCGAGTTTCTAAATCTATTACCTTCGCAATTGCTCCCCATCGTTCATAGCAATAGTGAGCTTCCTTCATATAGGTTTGGGCAAATTTTTCCATACCCCTTGCCAGATAGAATTTAGCGGCTAATTCATAGGCTAATGCTTCTTCTTGAATATATTTATTATCCTTAGCTCCTTTAATTGCGCGCTCATAATAATCCATTGCTTCAACGACCTGACCCAAGACACGCGCTTTCTCAGCTTCCATTAAATCGTATTTATGCTGGAAATTCATCGGCGCATGATGTGCTAATTGCTTCATCTTCTCCTGTCTAACAGCAACTTTTTCTAGGATTTCTGCCTGTGTTTGAACTCTGCTTTCAGGATATGTTGCAAGTCTTGCTAGAGCATCATAGAGATGGTAAAAGGGGTTAATAGCTGTGCCTATTATTTGGCTCCAATAACGTTCTGCTATGGTTGAGTTTTCAACTGCCTGAGTATACTCAGAAAAGAGGTAGCATAGAAAAAGTCTACTAAAATAGACATCAAAGCTTGAGGTTCCATCATTTACTGTTTCATGTTGTGGCAATCCAGTCTCCTCATTGTAGAATTCACCAACTAGACGGATTGGATTGACCGAGCAGCCCATTAAATTTGCGATCACCTGTTGAAATATTTGATTCCAGGTTAGCGCCATTTCCTGTTTGATTTGACGGATTGCTTCATTGTAAGTTGTCATCTCGCGTGCAACCTGCACGAGTTCGTTTCCGACAGCATAGGAGTTGAAGCAATAAGAGTGAGCAGCATAGGCGGCAAACTCTAAATCTCCGGTTTCTAGCCCATCTTGATAGGCTTCTAGTAATGGCTGTAACGTGTCTATCACGTGCTCTTTCCAATGAATGATGAAGCAATTCACAATGAGCAATGCTCTAGCTCTAAGTGAATGAGTCTTAGAATGTGACAACTGCTTTAAAACTAACTGTCCAAACTCATAACCAGTCTTGATGTCTCCGACCTTTCCACACAGGACTAATCCAAAGTTGGCATAAGCAGAGGGAGACTCAAATGCATTTCCATATTCGATTGACAAGCTGACTTGTTTAGCTACTAGTAGCGGCATTAAATCAGGAGCGGCAACCCAGGCTGCAATCGTAATTCTAGATAGAATTCGCATCGCCGCCAACTTGTCCGGCTCGCTCATTTGGGGCAAATGAATCAAGTCTTCGATTGATTTCTCATTGATAAGGCATGAGATTGCGTCTAGTTCAAGCTGGATATCTGATTGGCTCGGCAGTTCGGGAAAACCGATCCCAAATTGCGGTAGAATGTGCAATGCAGTATTAATTGCTTTCAATAGCTGTCCTTGCGCGATACAAGTTTGAATTTTGACTTCGTAAACTTTTACGCTGTCAAGAACCGTTTTAGCTTCTTGCACAACGATCGCGAACCAGAATTCTACCTGCTCAAAATCACCACACAAGTATGCGACTTCTGTTGTTTCTACATATAACTCTAAGGTCAAATCGTAGTTGGTTTGCCAGCTAGAAACTACCAGCCACTTTCTGCCCGTGGCTAAATAGTTTTTTGCCATACTATAAGCGATCGCCCCTTTTGCTTTCTGACCTGCAATTAAATTTAAGAAAGCAATTTCATCTCGTTGAGCTTGCTCAGCGACAAGCTCAATGCCATGATTAAGATGATCCACAATTTCAAACAGCCGCTCTGATATTCGCTCCGGCAAAGTCTTTTCGAGCAAGTTGCGACCAATTTGGAGATGAACAACTTGTTTCTGGAACTCATCGATTAAGGCATATGCCGCTTGTTGAACGCGGTCGTGCAAAAACTTATACTCTTGAACTAACAAGTTTTCGTCTAATTCAGACAGGGGTTGAATGAGTCCAGCTTGTATCGCTGCCAGTAAATCTAGAGAAACTGCTTGAGCAGATTTTTCACAAATGATCGCTAACGTTTCCAAATCAAATTCAGCTCCGATGCAGGCGGCTAATCGAAGAAGCTGCTGTGTCACCTCTGGTAGTTTCTTCAACTTAACGAGCAGTAACTCCACCACATTATTGGTAATATTCTGAGCTTGAATATCATCAATGTTCCACTGCCAGCGGTAGTCTTGTGCATTAAAGTTCAAAAGATTTTCACTGTACAGTAAGCCCAAGAATTCACCGACAAAGAAGGGATTCCCCTCGGTTTTACGCAGCACTAATTCAGCCAAGGGACGAACAGTATTCGCATCCTGATGTAGTGTCTCAGCAACCAACTGAGTTAATGGTTCCAGGGTTAAGGGTGCCAGGATAATCTCATGAAGTACAGCTCCTTGTTTTCGCAGTCTCGAGAGCGTTAATACCAACGGATGCGTTGGACTCACCTCTGAGTCTCGATAAGCTCCAATTAAAAACAGGAATTGAGTTTGCTCATCAAGTAGCATCAGCTCGATTAACTTCAGTGTTGCTGAGTCTATCCACTGCAAATCATCTAAAAAGATAACAAGCGGGTGTTCCTTTGAACAAAACACCCGCAGAAACTTCCCAAAGATGCGATTGAAGCGATTTTGAGCTTGAGTTGCACCAACGTCCGGTACGGGTGGCTGCTTGCCAATAATTAACTCAACTTCCGGGATCAGATCAATGATGAGTTGTCCGTTGCTTCCCAAAGCTGTAAGCAGGCGCGATCGCCACTGTTGCAACTGCTCATCGGGTTCACCTAGCAGTTGCTGCACCAATTTTTGCAGGGCATGGGCTACAGCGCTGTAGGGAATATTGCGCCCTAATTGGTCAAATTTACCAGAGATAAAATAGCCGCGCTTTGCCGTGATGGGTTTATAGAGTTCCTGCACTAACGCTGATTTGCCAATGCCAGCATAGCCACAGACCAGCATCATTTCGACTTTGAATTGAGAATTTCCTATGCTTTCCTCTAGCCTAATGGCTTCGCCAACATTCCCCGTTCCTGCCACTCTGTCAAATGCCGCCAATAATGCTGCAATCTCCGCTTCGCGTCCATACAGTTTTTGGGGAATTTGAAACTGACCCCAAACGTCTTGAAGACCTAATTGAATGCAATCAATTTGCCCTGTTTCTATGAGTTGGTTAGCACAGCGTTCTAAATCCGCTTTAATGCCCCAGGCACTCTGATAACGATCTTCTGCATTTTTCGCCATCAGTTTCAGAATGATATCTGAAACAGGTTTGGGGATCGTTGCATTCAGTTCGTGAGGTGGAATTGGCTGTTTGGCAATATGACAATGGACTAGCTCAAGGATGTCCGTTGTGGGAAACGGCAGGTGTCCGGTTAGCAGTTCGTAGAATGTCACACCGAGCGAGTAAAAATCGGTGCGGTAATCGAGCAAACGGTTCATTCGCCCTGTTTGCTCTGGAGACAGGTAGGCAAGCGTGCCTTCTAAAACATGAGGGCTTTTGAAAGTCGGATTCGTGCGGTTAAAGCGGGTGGCAATACCAAAGTCAATAATTTTGACAACGCCAGTATCCGGATTGAGGACGATGTTTCCAGGGTTGATATCCTTATGAATGACATTGGCTGCATGGATTTTGCCCAGAATATCTGTGAGGTCGATGGCAAGACGGAGAAACGTGGATAAGGGCATCGGGCAGAAGTCTAGGCGCTTGTGCATCCATTGCTCTAGGGACTCTCCGCCAAAGTCTTCTAAAAGAATAACAAGCGTGCGTTGATAATCCTGCTGACTGTATGCCTTAACAACTCCTTGGATGTTGAGGGAACGAGTAATTTGATATTCTTGTCTGTAGCGAGTCAGTTCTTGAGGAGAGGGATAATCTTGCTTGAGCATTTTTACGACGAGCGCTTGCTCATCTTGCACTCTGATGCCCCGATACACCAGAGATGCTGAACTCTCATAGATTTTGCTTTGGATGGCAACTCCAGATAGGGCAATCATAGAACTCTTTCCTGATGAGCATCATGAGCCGTGTCAGCTATTATCCCACATTGTGCAAGTGCGCTCGTGAATGCATATTTTTAAAAATCAGTGCCGAAAAGTTTTTCACAAACCTCATTCGCCCTTGATTTCCTATTGCTCACACCATCTACCTTTCAAGTACCTATAGTCTGGATGGACGCGCATAGCGATTGCCTACGGCACTGCGCAGAGCGCAATCGCCGCCCTTGCGTGCCAAAAGTATTGCTGTAGTCGTGATAGAAAGCCCAAATAAAATCGCCTGAAATCTTTATTATTTTTTTAACTTTCAAAATATATTAAAAGTCTGGTTATGGCGGCGAAATATTGACACTTCCCATAACTAAATACTTATTAAATCCTGGAAGGAGTTAACACCAATTTCGGACAGTTTTTACTTTGCGTGCTGGACAGATTTTGCCTAAAGTCACTCAAGCAGGTGAAACCGCTTGCTTATGATTACGGTCAAAACGGACGGTTAACGATGGTTGAGCATTACAGCAAGACACTTTACCTATAGCATGATTCCTATGACCGCCTGACAACTGTAGAAAATGAGACTAATGGTGCTGCGCATCTGGACGTAAAACATTCCCATCAAATACAACTGTTACCATGCGTGTTCATAACTTGCTATTTTTATACAAACATTCGCACTTATGGCATCCAGAAGGGGGCAAGCCAAAATAAAGACATTTTGTTGTAGCAGATATTTCAAGGGAGTGGAAAAAACTGCTTTGAGCAAATAACCGCCGCTTTTTATTCCCGTTCTGCGGTGAACCAAGTCAGTGCAGAACGTGCAATCCCTGTAGGAACCGTGTGAAAACCATTAAACTCTTGATAAACTACATCGTAGTTAGCACGTTGCAGTTGCGGCACAATTTTACGACTGCAGCGGTCAATTGGCAGAACATTGTCCCACTTTCCGTGTGAGATAAAGATTTGCGGCTCCCCATGCTGCTGTTTTGGAGCCATAAACCCAGGCGAGAACGCAATGACGTGGGAAAACAAGTCACCGTTAGTGATGCCGACACTAAGCGCATAAGAAGCACCGTCAGAAAAACCTTCAACCGCGATGTGTGCTGGGTCTACAGCGTAGCGACTGAATGTCTGCATCAATGCGGAGTCTATGAAGGCAATATCGCTCCCGTACTCACCGTACAACATATCCCACGTTTTTTGGCGGGAAGCAGGGGCAAGTAGGATGATGGAGGCGGCATCAGCAAGGTGTAAGAATGGAGCCAGACCCCCCCGTGCATCACCGCCTGCGCCGTGTAACATCAGTACCAATGGTGCGGGTTTGTCTGGTTGGTAGTTTTTGGGTACGTAGAGTAGAGCGTCGCGTTCCGCATCCAGTCCCAATGGTTGCAAACCATGTCGTACTGACTCTAACGTGGGCTGCGTTGGTCGCGCCAACATGAGTCCTGTCATCGCCGCCTGTTTATTCTGCTCTTGCTGCTTGTCTTTTATCACAAATGCACTCCTGCTCATCTGTTTGGTAGCGTACTCTGAGAAAATCTTTGCATTTTCGTATTGTTAGGCTGGATAAATCCGCAAGCGCCGATGTGGTTCTTCCCCAAAGCTATGAGACTTCAGACGGTAGCGTTCAACCAATTCATGTTGCATTTTGCGAACTGATGCAGAACGCGGCAACAATTCGACTGGCTGACCTCTCTTAATCACAACCTGCTCAACGGCTACTCTGGCTTCTTCTAAAGCATCAATCTCCGAATCACCACTGCTGTGGCTATAAAGTGCATTTACATCCGTGGTGTCCGGTTCGTCCATCTGCAAGCAAGACCGCAAAGCACGAGTAATTGCTGAGATAGTGTTAGCTTTAATGGTGTAAACAGGTACTTGATGGTCTGCCACCATGTGCCGGAAATTGGAGTGTTTTCTGGCGTGCGTACGCAAAGCCAAAATCACCTCTGCATCATTGATATCCCTTGTCAGCACCACCGGCAAATTCAACTGGTGGATGACCTCCTCTAACTGGTAACGACTAACACCATAAGGGTATACGTGCAACGGTGAATCTTCGCTCATAGGCTGGTTGGGTTGATGAGATTCACCAAATGGTTGCGAGTACTCTCGTTCTTCTAAAATGCTGCTATCGTCTTGCTTTTCCCGAAACGGTATGACCCGTCCAGAACTACGCCATTTCTGCGATGGTTTAGTAAAGTCAGGTGATGCAGATTTCTTAAGTTGCATCTGATGCTGGGAACTGGGTATCTCGCGTGTAATCGTCACTTGACCCAAGTCATTAATGGTTCTGACTTGCGGGTTAGGTTGATGTGCCCGCAGTAAACTATCCACCGTATCAGCGACACTTTCATGCACAACCCAACGCTGGCGTTCCAACATCTCCACCGCAATTTCAAATGTGGGAGGTGCTTTGCGTTCCAAAACCGTCTTTTGGGTGCGCCGCCTTCTTGCTTCTTCATCGCCTAGCGTCACGGATTGAATACCACCAACTAAATCCGATAAGGTGGGGTTTTTGATTAAATTTTCAATTTCGTTACCATGGGCGGTACCTACCAACTGTACACCACGTTCGGCGATGGTACGCGCAGCCATTGCTTCTAGTTCTGTGCCAATTTCATCAATCACGATGACTTCTGGCATATGGTTTTCCACAGCTTCAATCATCACTTGATGCTGTAACTCGGGACGCGCAACTTGCATTCGTCGGGCGCGACCAATGGCTGGGTGAGGAATATCGCCATCGCCTGCAATTTCGTTGGAAGAGTCGATGATAACCACACGCTTATTGAGTTCATCTGCTAAAACACGGGCAATTTCTCTTAACGCAGTGGTTTTACCAACACCAGGGCGACCTAGCATGAGAATCGATTGACCAGTTTCTACCAAGTCGCGAATCATACCAATAGTTCCGTAGATTGCCCGACCAACGCGGCAGGTCAAACCGATAATCTTGCCATTGCGGTTGCGGATAGCGCTGATGCGGTGCAAAGTTTGCTCAATGCCGGCGCGATTATCTCCGCCAAATGTTCCTACTCTTTGGATGCAATCGTCGAGTTGTTGTTGAGTAATTGGTGTTTGGGATAAATATTCTGCTTTGTCTGGAAAACGGGCTTCTGGACGGCGACCCAAATCCATGACAACTTCAATCAAATTATCTCGTTGTGGGTGTTGTTCTAAACTGGAGCGAATTTCTGTAGGTAAGATATCAAGTAATTTTTTCAAGTCGTCAGTCATTTGCATATTTCTGTCAGTAGCGTTTTGAATGATAGGTTTTAGATAAGGTTGTTTGGAGTGTATTCGTTTTTAAAATTATTGTTGAAATGACAATTAAAGAAGAACTCAAAATGCAATGAGTAACGGGTTTGTTCGCAAAGCCTTCCGCAAGCGTTATTTCCCACTTATTGTGAACCACCAATTTGACAACTTGGTGGGGTGTTTCACCATTTATTCATCCGCAAGTCGCTTAACCTTCATCTAGATTCTGGCTCCTGACTCCTGACTCCTGAGCCCTGAATTCTTTCTTGTTAACCATTTACTGTTATCCTCAATGTCGGGCAGAGGATTTTTAACTATACAGTTTTACTCTAACAAATCCAGTGTAAAAAACAGTGAGTAAACCGAAATAAAAGGGGTGGATTTTGTTATTTATTTGTCAGCTAAAAAAACTCTAGCAGACATAGCGAAAAGCCCCCTTTCATTCCAACCAATACGGTTCAGTTCGGAGAATGGTAGGTTGGATAGAGCGTAAGCGAAACCCAACCTACGTCTAACTAAAAAAACTCTAACTTTTTGATTCCGAAGAGTACTTGAGATTTTACGGGCTAAAAAGTATACATAGCAACTGTTTCAGACTAGTTGGCACTTCATGACAGCAACCTTAGCATTGCCCTAATCGCCAAGACCGGGAGACAAAAACCCGGCGCAGCGGATGGCTGGCGAACTGGCGGGTATACCCTTTGCCTCTCACGCTTCTCCCCACACCACCGCCAGTTCTGCCTGACACGGGTTTTTGAGCGTCAGCGTTCTCCCGGTCGCCCTCTCCTCATTCCTATTCTTTCCGACTTAACCCTATCTACTGCTGGAAAGGCAATCACTCTACGCTTTCTGTTCTACTCAACCATAAAAAACCAAAGCTTTAACGCTTCCGTTTCTTTTGTAAGTGCTTGATACTATACAACAAAGCCCCTCCCAAACCGGAAGGGGCTTCTTGCCTAAAATATTATCCTGGCACGCCCGCTATTGTCACAGGCGGCGAAGCGCCAACGGGAAGTCGCCGCTTTTCTCGTTTCACAACTGAGTATCTCCTTCGGAGACGCTACGCGAACGGGATGGGTTCAGAGTGGTTCCACCGCGCCATTGGCACGCCTGAAAAACTAGTTAAAAATTAAAAGTAGTTTTGAAATTTCATTTTGAAATTTTCAGAAACCCTGAAGATTGCACAGCAACTTGTCTTACACCAATTGATTGAGGTCAAGCCCTCGGTCTGTTAGTACGGCTCGGCTGCATGCATTACTGCACTTCCACCTACCGCCTATGAACAGGTAATCTACCTGTGACCTTACTGGCTTATGCCATGAGAGCACTCATCTTAAGGTGGGCTTCCCACTTAGATGCTTTCAGCGGTTATCCACTCCGCACTTGGCTACCCAGCATTTACCGTTGGCACGATAACTGGTACACCAGCGGTGCGTTCCTCCCGGTCCTCTCGTACTAAGGAGGACTCCTCTCAATGCTCTTGCGCCTGCACCGGATATGGACCGAACTGTCTCACGACGTTCTGAACCCAGCTCACGTACCGCTTTAATGGGCGAACAGCCCAACCCTTGGGACGTACTACCGCCCCAGGTTGCGATGAGCCGACATCGAGGTGCCAAACCTCCGCGTCGATGTGAACTCTTGGCGGAGATCAGCCTGTTATCCCTAGAGTAACTTTTATCCGTTGAGCGACGGCCATTCCACGCTGTGCCGTCGGATCACTAAGACCGTGTTTCCACCCTGCTCGAGTTGTGACTCTCGCAGTCAAGCTCCCTTATGCCTTTACACTCTACGCACGATTTCCAACCGTGCTGAGGGAACCTTTGTGCGCCTCCGTTACCCTTTAGGAGGCGACCGCCCCAGTCAAACTGCCCACCTGAAACTGTCCCAGTGCCGGATAACGGCTCCCGGTTAGGCTCCCAGTTCTGACAAAGTGGTATCTCACTGTCGGCTCCAGTCCCCCCACAAGGGAACTTTCAATGCCTCCCACCTATACTGCGTAGTCAGAGCCAGTAACCAATTACAGGCTACAGTAAAGCTTCATAGGGTCTTTCTGTCCAGGTGCAGGTAGTCCGTATCTTCACAGACATTCTTATTTCGCCGAGTCTCTCTCCGAGACAGC
>NZ_JBAHYJ020000137.1:0-87601 GCF_036697665.2 Scytonema sp. PRP1
CCGTTACTCGTTAGAGTTAGCCCCCTTTTGGAAAACTGGATTGATAACTAGGTTATAGTAATTTGAAAAAAGAATGCAACACAAGTAAAGACCCCTCGTTAACCCTCCCCATTCATGGGGAGGGTGCCCTCTTGGCGGGTGGGGTATCTGTCGCAAACATTTTTTGAATCGGTATTACTTCATTATGCTTGAGTTTAAGCAAGGCAATTCGCAAAGCTTGGCAGCGCTTGCATGAGCAAAACTGGCTGACTTTGAGGTAAATGTTATAACAGCATTGGAATCAAGTTAATAAGTGAGCGATTACCCTTTATATAGGTACATCGCTATCAACTGCTGTGACTTTCCTCAAAAACTGCCACCATGTCTAAACAAACTCCTGAGTATATCCATGTAGAACTGCCCACTATTCAACAACTCAGTGACATGGGTTGGCAGCATATCGAAGGTCATCAATTCGACTTGCGAGTCACCGAACGCGAAAACTTCAAGCAAGTTCTGCTCATCCAACGCTTGAAAACCGTCATCAAACGCATCAACCTAGATGACAATGGTAATCCTTGGCTCGATGATACCCAAGTCAACGCAGTGGTGAGTCAACTTGAGCGTTTAGCAGCACCAAGACTCATGGAAGCAAATAAAGCTGCTACAGAATTACTGCTTTCTGGCACAACCATTTTAGGAAAAGACGGCAAACAGCACACCGTCCACTATATTGATTTTGAGCATCCTGAAAATAACGACTTTCTGGCAATCAATACCGAGTAGATCCCGTTTGGATAACAGGCGATCGCGGTTTTATCGTTCCTGATATTGTGCTATTGGTCAACGGTATCCCCCTGGTTGTGATTGAGTGCAAAAGTCCCAACCTAGATAATCCCATCACCGCAGCAATTAATGACCTATTGCAATACTCGAACCAACGCAATAGCAGTCAACCAGAAGGCGCAGAAAAACTATTTCACTACAACCTGTTAATGATAGCCGCTTCTAGGGGACGGGCGGTAGCTGGTGCAGTGGGTGCAAACCATGAGTATTACGTTGAGTGGAAGACTGACCTCACCCCCCTAACCCCCCTCTCCCTCCGGGTATCTCCTGCGGAGACGCTACGCGTTAGCGAAGCTCCTCCGCAGGAGGCACGCCAGTCGCCTACGGCAGGAAACCCGCCTACAGCGCTGGACTCACCGCAAGCTAGAGAGGGGGAAAAGATTCCCCTCCCCGCTAGCGGGGAGGGGCTGGGGGTGGGGTTCCCCGCCAACGGGGAGAGGTCAAATACCCGACAAATGCTGATCGCCGGAATGCTTAACCCTACCAACCTCCTCGATATCCTGCGGAACTTTACCTTATATGAAACCAGTGGCGGACGCACAATTAAAATTGTCCCCCGTTACCAACAATATCGAGCAGTCCAAGAAGCAATTGATCGACTGCTACACAATCAAACCCGTTTGCAACACGGTACAGATGACCAACGCGGTGGTATTATCTGGCATACTCAAGGTGCTGGCAAAAGCCTAACAATGGTTTACCTAATTCGGAAAATCCGCACGATTCCGGAATTACGCCGCTTTAAAATAGTCGTCGTGACTGATCGCACCGACTTAGAAAAGCAACTTTCCGATACTGCTGTTCTCACAGGCGAACCGTTGCAGATAGCAAAAAAAGTCAAAAAGCTAGAACAATACCTACAACAACCAGGTGCAGGCTTAGTTTTCGGGATGATTCAGAAATGATAATGAAGAAACGCGCTTTTTAGCCCAAGCACTTTCTTATTTGGAAACCATCCGCCGCTTAGAATTTGGCGTTATCATCTCTGCGGACAAAAACGACGACCCCAGTTGGGAAGAGTGGACGAATAAAAGTAAACAAGAAGCACGCATTGAACGCTTCAAAAAATCTTTAGTACATCCAGACTCCACAAAACAGGATGGTCTAGCTTTCTTAATTGTCAAAAGTATGTTGCTGGTTGGTTTTAACGCTCCAAATGAACAAGTTTTATATTTAGACCGGGAGATGAAAGAATATGAATTGTTGCAGGCGTTAAGCGAAGCTCTGCCGAAGGCAATCGCCCGTGTCAACCGCGTTTATAACGACACGAAAAAATATGGCTAAGTCGTCGATTATTACGGTGTCAACCTTGCAGAAGCTTTAGCAATTTACGAAGAAGTAGACACAGAATCAGCCTGGTTTGATATCGCGGACGAAATACCAAAATTACGCGATCGCCATCAGCGAGTTATCAATTTATTCACTCAAAACGGCTGCACAATAGACAACGTAGATGCTTGTGTAGACATACTCAGAGATGAACGCCTGAGAGTAGAATTCAACGAATCCTTGAAAGACTTCATCGATACCCTTGATACCATTCTGCCACGACCAGAAGCACGTCATCCCTATAATTTTGTTAAGGATGCTAAAAAACTCGGCTTCATTAAAAAATCTGTTGCAGACCTCTATCGAGATGAAAAACTTAACATAGTTACAGCCAAAGAGAAGGTTAGAGCATTAATTGACCAATACATTGAAGCACAGGGAATTGACCTGAAAGTTCCACCAATTGATATTCTGTCCTTAGACTTCAAAATCCACGTTCAACGCCATCGCTCAACTAAAGCGCAAGCCGCAGAAATGGAATTCGCTGCCCGTCATCACATTAGCGTACATTACGATGAAGACCCAGTTTATTACAAAAACTTAAGCGATAAATTAACAGAGATTCTCAAATCTTTTGCCGATAATTGGCAAGAAAAAGTTCATGTTTTGTGGCAATATATCCAAGAAATTCAAGCTGGTCGTTCTACAGATGAAACCGGACTCGACCCGAAAACTCAACTTCCATTTCTCAATATTTTAGCCGAACATTCCACCAAAGAATTAACCCAACTTGCCCAAGTGACACAAGAAATTGTCGAACACATCCGCCAAGATATTCGTCGAGTCAATTGGGACAGTCTTGTCAGCCAAGAAGACTTGCGAAAGTGGATAGCAGGTTACTTGGATGATCATGATGTCGTGAGTTACGACGAATTAGAAATAGTAGCAGATAAACTTGTGCAACTAGCTCGCCGAAATCGTGATAGTTTAATTGTATGACAACAATCACCTTTGGCGACCTCAGTTTTGAAATACGCCACAGTGCAAAACGTCGTACCGTAGGTATTACCGTCGAACGTGACGGTCAATTAATCTTAGCTTCACCTCCAGAAGTGCCAATAGAAACTCTGGAGAAGATAGTCAATGATAAACGCTACTGGATTTACAGCAAACTGTTAAAAAAAGAGTCATTAAATCCACCAGTAGGTGTTAAACAATACGTTTGCGGTGAAGAATTTTACTACTTAGGACGCAGCTATCGCCTCAAATTAGTAGATGGAGTGAAAGGACAACCGCCACTCAAGTTTTACCAAAGCCGTTTTGAATTACACCGCGAAGAACAGCTACGAGGAAGAGAATGTTTTGTGAAATGGTATGGCGATCGCCTGCGTCCAATTTTAGATACACATATTGCTATGATTGTCAAGTACGTTGGGGCTTCTCCCCGCTCGGTTCAGGTACGCGAGTTAGGCTATCGTTGGGGTTCTTGTGGACACAAGGGAGATTTATATTTCCACTGGCGAGTGGCGATGCTACCACGCAGGATGATTGAGTATGTGGTGGTTCATGAAATGGTGCATCTGATTGAACCGAATCACACCAATGCGTTTTGGGATAGCGTGGAGCGGATTGTGAGTGATTGGGGCCATCGTAAGCAGTGGTTAGCTGAGAATGGAGCAAGTTATAACCTTTAGGGATGGGTGAGACGTGGCGGCGATCGCACCCTCAGAAAGCTTGTAATCAAACTCCAGTACCAACTTTTCGTTGGCGAAACCGGAATGCAAATTCTTGTGGAATAGTGGCACTGTTATTATTTGGCTTTTATTTGCTATGCTTTTTGAGAACGATTATTAATGTATCCGGCAATTAGGTTACACTTGACCATTGGACTCAACAAAGGAAAGATAAATGTCACTAAATGCCAGTGAAGAACTGATGGAGCAGAAGACAGCAAGTAAGGTAAACGAAGCAGATATGTCCGCCACCATCAGAAATTCGTTACCTTTTGGAGAAGATGTATGCCTCATAGAAGGTGAACAGGCAAAACCTGTGAGTCACCTACCTCAGTCTTGGCAAAACATTTATGCAGGGAAATCTAACACAAAGCTTTCCGATCCACAAGCATATGTGAAGATGGCACAACTTTTTCTTCAAAAAATGTCTCATGGTGATGTTGACTTATTCAATGAATCGGAAAAATTCCAACACCGCAAGCCAGCTTTTTGTGAAATATTAGGCAATCTTGGCTGGGAAACTCTTGAGTTTTATGGCGAAGATTTCCAGGTCAATAAGTATCCTAATTTTGACTTGATTGAGAAGGAACTTTCTCTGGAACAAGATGACGCTGAACGTAAGAAAATTATAGAAATTGGGAAAGCTCTGTTTGAGGAATTTGGATATGACCTTCCTGCTTCTTTTTACCACGTACACCTTGCTCCTATCTACAGAGAAGAAGTTTCTGAAGTTCGCCCATTAAGATTCAGTGAAGAGGACAGAAAGAACGCTCGCGCTTGGGATGCTTCTTTGCATGGACAAAAAGTATTTCCTATCCAACTCATGGTGCAAAGCATTTCTTCTAAGCACGGATTTTTCCAAGAGCATGGCTGTGGTTGTAACCATGCAATGGCGAGAGTTGGCGCTACTGATACCTCTTTTGATTATCAAATTCGTCCCAAAATGCGGACTACCTGGATTAGGGATTTTATTTGGACTGTATGGTATGAGTACGCCTTCTATAAATTCGTGCCAGTTACCCGTTTCTTAGTAGGTTAAGAAGCTGTATAATTACCATTTTTGAGAGACGATCATTTCAGTACTTGAAGAAGAGTATTTCTTCAGGTACTTTTTCCTAGATTGAGAATTATACAATAAAGTTATACATATCTATAGGAATCCTAAATCATTTATGAAAAATCTTGAGTAGTGTAGGGTGGGCACTGCCACTAAAACCCGAATATAGTGGGCAGGTTCTGACTGGCAGTGCCCACCTAAGTGTGTTTCAAAAATCAAATAAGATTCTTATAACTACATTTCTGTTAATAGCTAAAGGTCGAATTCCTGATTGGACAGTATTTCTTGCACTAGTCAACATCAGGAGCTATATCTATTATGGAAAATCAGTCTAAAAGAAGAAAAATATATTTTTTCTTTACAAAATATTATTGCTCATATTTGTTTGGTATTTTTTTAGTATTTATTTTAAATATCTAACATTTTTGTTAATTTATCATGTTATGCTATTACCTTGAAAAATGAAAATAAAGAATTAGGAGATAACAAATGGTAAAGCCTTCGCCACCTAGCTATCCAAGCCATTATCAAATGCTGAAAAACCTCCTTGTCGAGGCATATGAAACTGCTAATCAGGGGTTATGTGGTGATAGAGTTATCGCCTCCAGGAGCAGCGTTAAAGAAAGGCTGGAAATATGCGCAACTTGCGATAAATTTGATGCGGCAGCAAAGCGTTGTACCGTCTGTGGATGTTTTATGATGGTGAAGGCAAATCTTGAGGCTTCTACCTGCCCAGATGGCAAATGGTAAGATAATATTCCTCTTTTGTAACTACTACCAATAAACTCATGCTTAAAAGGTGAGTGGAGGTAGTACAAATATGATACCTAGATTCTTTCTTACTTTTGAATATTTGTATGGCAGTCAAACCTATTATCTCTCATCCGAATTCTTTATTAAGAC
Source organism: Scytonema sp. PRP1 (assembly GCF_036697665.2). Classification (NCBI taxonomy): domain Bacteria; kingdom Bacillati; phylum Cyanobacteriota; class Cyanophyceae; order Nostocales; family Scytonemataceae; genus Scytonema; species Scytonema sp. PRP1. Next base: position 5,788 of record NZ_JBAHYJ020000137.1, read on the forward strand.
AACGTTCAACTCTGGTAGAAAAATTTGATCAAGAGTTTCAAACTTTGGTTGATGATTTGGTCGATACAATGCTCGAACACGAATCGATGGCGTTAGCGGCTCCTCAGATTGGAGAGTTCAAAAGAGTTTTTGTTGTTAATAAAAAACGCATTTTAGGTGATAAGACAAGGGAGATAGAACCTAAGGATATCTTGTGCATCATTAACCCGGAAATAGTATACCAAGAATTTGTTATTGATTCAGAAGAGGGATGCCTCAGCATTCAAGGGCAGCGTGGGGTTGTCAAGCGATTTCATCAAGTCGTTCTTTCAGCATTAGACCGAGAAAATCGTGCTTTTTCCCTCACTGCTGATGAAATGTTATCCATTGTCATCCAACACGAAATTGACCATCTGGATGGGATTCTGTTTATTGATCTTCTGCCTTTACCTTGTAGTGAAGCTTCCCTCTCCTAGCCTGAGTTAGGGCATAAATAAATCTAGAGTTAGTAGATACTTCAAGCTAAGAAACTAAACGGCTGAGTTTTCATTAACTCCCGTTGTCGCTGCAAGCGGTCTTGCCACCTTAAGACTCTTGCCCACCGTTCCTCAGGAGAACTCAATTTTAGAGAAAGAATCCTGTCTAGGATGTGGTTGGAGATTCCTTCGACTTGGTCAAAGACATCAAGAGGATTCCTGCCGTAAATAGAGGGCATAAAAGGAATTTTTCCAACTATCCTGTTTGAGTATTTAGACTCGAATGCCTCAACTTCTGGGAAGTGATTGAGACACTTATTCAAAACATACACTACTGGAATTCCCAACTCTTCATCAATGGCGCGGATATCTTCTGAAATTGCCACAGAGTCGGGTGTTGCCTCAACGACTACAATTACGACATGGGTTCCTATAGGCAGACCAAATCGTCCTGAGTCCTCTCCACCGCCGCAGTCGAGAACCACAACCCCATTTGTACACAGCGCTAACCAAGCTTTTAGTGGGTTAAGTGTCGCATGAGAACAACGGGTAGAATAAAGTTCTTCTATCCGCAGCGCACTGGTTCCGACTGAGATGAGAGCAAGTTTGTCACTGAGGGTTCTTGCATATTTCTTGGTAAATGAGTCTTTTGGAGTGATGGAGAATTTTTTGACTTGATCAAACCCAGTGCTGTAGAACTCCCGATAAGTTTGCTCTGGACGGAGTCCATGAAACTCATAAAAGTCCTTCTCAGCTAAAGTGATTAGAGGAAGTTCCTGAAGTTCCTCTTCTTTATATCCAAGATAGTGGGAAGTAAGATACCGTGACAGCGACCTGTTAGGGTCTGCATCTGCAACAATCATGGCTTCTCCCAATCTCTTCAAAGATTGGATCAAACTCAGTGAGATAAATGTCTTACCTGTCCCCCCTTTGCCCATAAGAGCAATGACAAGTTCACGTTTGTGCGGTACATGAAGCTCAAGAACTGCCATTTCAATTAAATCTCGATGTATAAAAATTGTCTTTGCTAGCATAATAATAATCATTATTAAACATTAGTGTCACACCACTCTTGTTAGAGAAATCCAATAAAAAAATGTCCAACCGTCGCAAACCCCCAAAGGTGGGAGCGTAGAAACGAATGCTCGTGGAGGTGACTCGATACCGTATACGGCTAGAAATTTTTTTTCGGGCGATCGCGCTTTATATCAAGTCCGCTTAATCACCTACGATATGTCATTGCGAGTGGAACGCAGTGGAACGACGCATAAGCCCTGAGTCCTTACGGACACGCTACGCGTTCACGTTCGCGTAGCGTGCGCTCTGCGCTCAGTGTGCGCTTTGCGCTTACGGGCACGGGCACGCTACGCGAACGCAAGAACTCTGTGATTACTTCACAGAGCTATCGCTGCGTAAAGCCCTGGACAAGTATTTAGCCGGACATGATATTACTGTAACTTGTGAAGGCGGCGCTTCTGCGAGTGGGAATTTTGGATTTGCGCGATTGCGCGGAGCGCAGTGCAATCATGCAATCGCACTCGTAGCGCAGCGCCCGCGCATGGCGATCGCCATCTGCTTTTCTCCGTACTTCTCGCTTCAGCAAAGAAGAACAGCAAAAATCTGTTATGGCGTTTTTCACGCGTCCACAACAATGTCGGCTAAAACCGAATGTGTTTGTAATATTTGATTTGTAATATATTGATGTGAATTCTGATTGCAGTACCCTGGAGTTTTCCACTTCTAACAGGATGGTTTGAGCCTCCCGGGAAGCCACGGCGATTCCGTTTAACCGTTTCGAGGAACAACTGCTATATCCATCTTTGATAGTTAAAAGCCAGATGGAATAAATCAGATTTTATTTGTCTATTATAACAAAATAAAAAAAATATGAAACTATCAAACGATACATAAATTTTAATTACATAAGTTTAAGATAGCTAACAGTGGTAAACAGCCCAGGGGAAGAATTTACCACAAAAATGCAAATTTCTTGGGCATGGGGCTGCGATTGAATCAGGTTTTTACTGAAAACCTGTATCTATTTCATTATGTCATGATTGAGCATCTGAGCCTCAAAGTAGGTGTGGAATCATTGCGCGTGTTTATTGTGTGTCATATTGCTCAAAATTCAGCCTATTAATACAGTAGGTTTCAATTAAAACAGTGAACAGTGACCAGCCGCAGTGACGCCTGCGATGGTGGGGGATTTAAACCCGCCCTCCGGGTATCTCCTGAGCCCTGAGTCCTTACGGACACGCTGCGCGAACGGGCACGGCTTGAGGCCGAACGGAGACGCTGAGCGCAAAGCGCACGCTCCGCGAACGCGTTCTCCCTTAGGCGTGCGCTTGCGCTACGCCACTTGCTCTACTTGGGGAAACCCCAAGACCGCAGTGGCTCACCACCAACGCTTTCGGTGCACAGGAGTGTGGTGTTTCCCCCAACGATGAAACTGATAACTGATAACTGGTAACTGTTAAACACTCTCCACAGCGGCTTACAGAAAAAGTTATTCTGTTACAAATTGACAGAGATGAAATGTTGTAGAAGTTGCACTTTATTTAGACTGATAAACTTCAGTATAAACAGTATTTGCTGAATACATGATTTGCTGTATTCAAATAGCAAATGGTTCAGAAAATATGTCTAGGAGAACACCATGTTTGAGTATCTTCCGGCTTTGAACGACCACAATTTACCGTATCCCGATACGATTCATCCCATCGTTGTACACTTCGTAATTGCGATGGTGTTGTTTGCCTTTGTTTGTGATGTCATTGGCTTTTTCACAGGGAAATACCGTCTTTTTGAAGCAAGTTGGTGGAATATGTTTTTCGCCACAATTTCCATCTTCATCGCCATCATTTTTGGTCAGTTTGAAGCAGGCTTGGCAGAACCTTACGATGCTGTTGAGTCAGTGCTGAATTTCCATACACTGCTTGGCTGGTCGCTTTCAGGAATCCTTGCAGCCATTACAGCTTGGCGCTATGTCATTCGTATCCGCACTCCATATAAAGTACCGTTTTCGTATCTTGCAATCGGATTTATTTTGACAGTTCTAGTTGGTATACAAGTGTATCTCGGAGACAAACTTGTTTGGGTGTATGGACTGCATACAGTGCCAGTTGTTGAAGCACTAAAAGAGGGGTTGTTGCAATGAATGCTGAAGTTATTGACCAATTAAAAACGCATCTTGGCGCAAACGGATTGCCCTACGCAATACCAATTCATCCAAACTTGGTTCATCTTACCCTAGGTTTGTTCATTATTGGCATTGCCTTTGATTTTGTTGGTGTACTGTTCCACCTGCAAACTCCAGTCTTCAAATTTTTGGCAATTCCTGTCGTTCGCTCCAATTTCTTTGATGTTGGCTGGTTCAATATGCTGGCTTCAGCCATCATCACCTTTTTTACTGTAGCAGCAGGCTTTTACGAAATCATGCTGGCAGAAGCACCATCTGATCTCAAGAGTGCTTGGGGATTGCACCCGCTGGAAACAATGCTTTGGCATGGTGTCGGTGGTGTCTTCTTATTAGCGCTGATTGTTGGTATGACTGTCTGGAGAGGATTACAGCGCTACGTTTGGTGCAAGAACGAAAGCCAACAAGTGCAGTGGAGTTATCTGCTCTCTGGGGTAGCAATCATGTTGCTGATGTATCTACATGGAACACTAGGAGCGCAATTAGCTGCGGAGTTTGGCGTACATAATACCGCCGATATGTTGTTGCGATTGGGTCTTGACCCCAACACCTTGCTGAAGTAAATGATTTTAGTCCTTAGTCATTTGTACGAGTGCTAGTGACTACTAACCAATGACTAATGACTAATGACTAATGACTAGTGACTAATAACTTTTGTTGCTATGAAAATCTGGAATGTTTTGATACTAATTGTAAGTGCGATCGCTCTCACGGCTGCTAGTCTGTGGATAGGGCAGCAAGCTTATTCCTGGCTTCCTCCACAAGCGGCAGCAGAATCGCAACTGATAGATGATTTGTTTAGCTTTCTAGTCACACTGGGCGCATTCATCTTCCTGGGAGTGACTGCAACTTTGATGTATTCTGTGACTTTCCATCGCGCAGGCAAGTATGACTTTAGAGATGGTCCCCCGATTGAAGGGAATGTCACACTAGAAGTTGTCTGGACAGCTATCCCGATTTTGCTAGTGTTTTGGATTGCAGGGTATAGCTACCAAGTCTACGAGCAAATGGCAATTCGCGGTCCGATGGAGGTTGTTCACCTACATATGCCAATCGGAATGGAATCAGCGTATGCTGCGCCAGTAAACTCCCCAACTCAACCTGTAGAAAACATTGAGGTCAATGCCAAACAGTGGGCTTGGGTGTTCCGTTATCCAAATCAAGGTGTCACCAGTACCGAATTGCACTTACCCGTCAATCACCGCGTTCGGTTGGCGCTGCAATCAGAAGACGTTCTCCACGGCTTTTATATTCCTGCTTTCCGACTCAAGCAAGACATTATTCCCAAACGCAAGATTGACTTTGAATTCACTCCCGTCCGCATTGGCAAATATCAATTGACCGATTCCCAATTCAGCGGTACTTACTTCGCGACGATGCAGGCGAATGTGGTTGTTGATTCTCCTGAAGATTACGATAAGTGGCTTGCTGAAATAGCAACACACAAGCCATCCCCTGCACCTAATCAGGCAGTTGCCGAGTATACCCAGGAAACTAAGGGACTGATCAAAACTGGCTGGGCTACGGTTGAGCCTGCACAGCCTCCTGTAGTCAATTACAGCAATTAGTTAGTAGTTAGTGGTCAACAAAACAACTAAGTACAGCTTTGCATTAATTCGTAGCGTTTTGAAACGCAGAGGGACGCGGAGTCAGCGCAGAGTAACGCAGAGCCTTTCTGAAATTAATTCGTTACGAACTTGTGAAATCCTGTACTAACAACGAACAATCAACACCAAACAAAAGATAAATGACCAATATTTCTGTAAAGACTAGCAGGGTGCTGAACCGACCACGAAACTGCAGACAGGCTGGAAGCACTACTTCAGCTTTAGCACCGACCATAAGGTGATTGGCGTTCAGTATTTAGTCACCGCATTCATCTTCTTCCTGATTGGCGGTTTATTCGCCATGATTGTTCGAGCCGAACTGCTCACCCCGCAATTAGATGTCGTCGATCGCTCGCTTTACAACGGACTGTTCACGATGCACGGCACAATTATGATTTTTCTGTTGGATCATTCCGGCAAATGTGGGATTGGCGAACTATCTGGTGCCACTGATGATTGGGGCGCGAGAGACTGCGTTTCCGGTGCTGAATGCGATCGCCTTTTGGCTGATCCCGGTTGTGGGGGTCTTGCTGTTGTTCAGCTTTTTCTTACCCAGCGGCACGGCTCAAGCTGGTTGGTGGTCTTATCCTCCTGTTAGCATCCAAAATCCGTCTGGTCACTTAATCAACGGGGAATTCATCTGGTTAGTGGCAATAGCAATCTCTGGGGTATCGTCGATCATGGGCGGTGTGAACTTAATCACGACGATTGTTCAAATGCGGGCACCAGGAATGACCTTCCTTCGGATGCCGATGTATGTTTGGCCAGTTTGAGTGCTCAAATGCTGCAATTATTTTGCTTGCCAGCCTTCAGCGGGTGCAGTTATGTTTCTGTTCGACCTCTCCTTTGGCACAGCTTTTTTCACCCTTCAAGCAGGGTAATGCAATTCTTTTCCAACACTTGTTCTGGTTTTACTCTCACCCCGCCGTGTACGTCATGGCATTGCCTGTCTTTGGGATTTTCTCAGAAGTTATTCCTGCCTTTGCTCGCAAACCGTTGTTTGGCTATAAAATCGTCGCAATTTCCTCACTCTTCATAGCTTTTGTCAGCACTCTCGTTTGGGTACATCATTTGTTTGCCAGCGCCACACCCGACTGGATGCGAATGTTTTTCATGGCAACGTCAATGCTCGTGGCAGTACCAACAGGAATTAAAGTGTTTGCTTGGATGGCGACCATTTGGGGAGGTAAGTTGCGACTGAATACACCAATGCTGTTTGCTTTAGGTGGATCGCTATTGTTTGTCTTTGCAGGTATTACTGGCATCACACTCTCCTCTGTTCCGGTTGATGTTCACGTCAACAATACGTACTATGTGGTAGGTCATTTCCACTACGTCCTCTACGGCACGGTCACGATGGGAGTGTACGCTGCTATTTACCACTGGTTTCCCAAGATGACTGGGCGTATGTACCCCGAGAGCTGGGGCAAGTTGCACTTTTGGCTGGCATTTATTGGCACTAACCTCAACTTCTTTCCAATGCACCCATTAGGATTGCAAGGAATGTTGCGTCGGGTTTCTTCTTACGCTCCTGAGTATGAATTCTGGAACATTATTGCCAGTCTCGGAGCGTTTTTGCTGGGGATGTCCACTTTACCCTTCATTGTCAACATGATTGCTTCCTGGATGCATGGAAAGCAAGCTCCTAATAATCCTTGGCGAGCAATTGGACTAGAGTGGATGGTTTCTTCGCCACCTCCTGTAGAGAATTTTGAGGAAATTCCTGTCGTTGTCTCTGAACCTTACGGGTACGGCAAGTCTGAACCGTTAGTAGCTAGTGAAGCGAATGGTCATAAATAGAGGATGTGGGGTGTTGGGTGCAGTCATTTATATCGAGTCCGTCTCATTACTCACAAGACGAAGACCCCACCCCCAGCCCCTCCCCGCAAGCGAGGAGGGGGGCCGCAGGCGCAGAGGGGTTCTCAGAGAGTAATTATCGCGGTTTTCAATTGAGTGCAATACATCAAGAAATAAGAACCACAGATGAACACAGATAAATACAGATAGATTTGTACTTCCTTGAAATGAGCAGCGCTATATATAGGAGAATTCAATCAATGGACAGTTCTATCATTGCAGAACAGTTAGAGCAACCTGTGCATGAGCATAGTCACGACGAAGAAGGCAACAAGATGTTCGGCTTTGTTGTGTTCTTGCTCTCTGAGAGTGTGATTTTCTTAAGTTTTTTCGCGGGATATATTGTCTACAAGACAACGACTCCCGACTGGTTACCGACTGGTGTTTCTGGACTGGAAATTAAAGAACCTGGTATTAACACAGTGGTTCTTGTTGCAAGTAGCTTTGTGATTTACTTGGCAGAACGCGCCCTAGCACGCCACGACTTGAATAAATTTCGCCTGTTTCTTTTAGCAACGATCGCTATGGGAACTTACTTCCTAGTTGGACAGGCGATTGAATGGAGCAATCTTGCTTTTGGCTTTACCAGTGGTGTCTTCGGTGGGATGTTCTATTTGCTGACTGGTTTCCACGGTTTACACGTTCTCAGCGGCATTATATTGCAATTGATTATTTTTGCTCGCTCGTTCATTCCGGGCAATTATGACTCAGGTCACTTTGGTGTGAATGCAACATCGTTGTTCTGGCACTTTGTTGATGTGATCTGGATTATTCTGTTTGTCCTCATCTACATCTGGCAATGAATATAACGGTTCTCGTTTCGATGCAGTACGCTTTGACCCCACCCCTTACCCCTCCCCGCAAGCGAGGAGGGGCGAATGTTCCCCCTCTCTGCTTGCGGAGAGGGGGGTAGGGGGTGAGGTTCCGAGTGTCATGCAATGAACAGAGAATTGCTATATCTCCCCTACACCCGTAGGACGCCATACCTTCTTGCGCTCCTACATCCCTACATCCCTACACCCTTAAGAGAGGAGAATTCCTATGATTATTGATGACCAGCACTATGACTTGATTATCGTTGGTACAGGTGCAGGTGGAGGTACATTATTACACAAACTTGCACCCACAGGTAAAAAGATTCTCGTCTTGGAGCGAGGAAATTTCTTGCCCAAAGAGAATGAAAACTGGAATGCCGTCGAGGTGTTTGGAAAAGGACGCTATAACGCTCAGGAACAATGGTACGACATTTCAGGAGAGCCTTTTCGTCCCCAAACTAATTATTGGGTTGGTGGTAACACTAAGGTTTATGGTGCGGCTTTGCTGCGGATGCGGGAAAAGGATTTTGAGAAGGTTCAACATCAAGATGGCACCTCTCCAGAGTGGTGTGTCAAATACCAGGAATTTGAACCATACTACACAGAAGCAGAGAAGCTTTACTCTGTCCACGGTAAACAAGGAGACGATCCAACAGAACCTCCTCGCAGCGAAGATTACCCTTGTCCTCCGGTCAGTCACGAACCCCGGATGCAGCAAATTTGCGATGCTATCTCTAAGCAGGGGCTGCATCCATCACATCTGCCTCTGGGCTTAAAGCTGAATGAAAGCGATGCCGATGAGAGTTTTTGTATCCGTTGTAAAACTTGTGATGGGTTTCCCTGTAAGGTTGATGGCAAAGGTGATGCTGAGGTAACAGGAATTGTTCCAGCCCTGGAGTTTCCCAATGTCACACTAAAGACAGATGCTAAAGTCGTACGTTTACACACTACTCCGTCTGGTCGAGAAGTCAAAGCTGTCGAAGCGGAAATTAATGGACACTCTTATCTGTTCTTTGGTGATATTGTCGTGCTGGCGTGTGGGGCTGTGAACTCGGCGGCGTTGTTGTTGCGATCGCCAAATGAACAACATCCCACCGGACTTGCCAATAGTTCTGATCAGGTGGGACGCAACTTCATGAAACACCTGATGACAGCACTGGTGCAACTCAGTCCTAAACCTAACCATACTGTGTTCCAAAAGACGATTTGCGTCCACGATTTTTACTGGGGATACTCGGATTTTGAATATCCGATGGGTCATATCCAGAATACGGGTAATCTTCTTCAAGAGATGATTCTAACTGAAGCACCGCCGTTGTTGGCTCTTTTGTCAAGATTAATGCCAGGGCTTGGACTGCGGCAGTTGGCATCGCGTACAATTGGTTGGTGGTTGCAGACGGAAGATTTACCCGACCCCAACAATAGAGTGCGCGTGGATGGTTCTAAGCTGCATTTGGATTACACGCCGAATAATCTTGAGGCTCATGACCGCCTGATTTATCATTGGACAGAGGTACTTAAAGCAGTAGACAAAGATACAAACAGCCCAGTGGGCATTTATCCTTATAGCAATACGACGATTCGAGTGGTGGCACATCAGTGTGGTACTCTCCGTTTTGGAGAAGACCCTACAACATCTGTTCTCGACCTCAATTGTCGCACCCATGATGTCGATAATCTCTACGTTGTGGATGGTAGTTTCTTCCCATCGAGTGCTGCGGTTAGTCCGACGCTGACGATTATGGCTAATGCGCTGCGCGTTGGCGAACACTTGATTTCACGGTTGAATTAGGGGCAAAGTATGGGTGTGATACCAAATTCTCGTTGAATTTCAATTGAGTGTAATACAGGAGGCAGTGCGTTGCGGCACAGCATTGCTTATTGGTGTCAACTTAAGGTTCAACTGTTTATTCCACGTTAATTTACCCCACCCCCGTAAAGCTACGCTTCACGTCCCCTCCCCTTAGCAAGGGGAGGGGAGGTTTTGGCGTTAGACAAAACCGGGGTGGGGTAGAGCGAGAATTGTGAGCAAGTATAGCGCTTCTCGTTTGAATGAAGTACAAATTTATCTGTGTCCATCTGTGTCCATCTGTGGTTCTTATTTCTTGATGTATTGCACTCAACTAAGAACCGCTATATAAAGGCGTGATATGGCGTAACTACAAAGTTTTCAGCTTTGACACGTATGAGCAAAACTCTGTGCCCCTACGCGTGGTGTACGCAACAAAGCTTGCGTTGGCGGGCTGGCTATAAAATTAAAGTACTTGATGATTGTCATGACTGTAAGAAGTTGACAATTCAAGCTGGTAGGATTTACTGTTAAGTAGTGTGTTTATTGATGCATTCAGAACCTTGAAAAGTGAATACAGCGCACAAATTTTGTGGGATACGCTCGTGGGCTGAAACCCTGATTCTTTCGTTGTATCCCGCAAATAGCTTACACTATAAGCGTTTGAGGCGGTTGTTCTGGTTGGTTATTGCCAGTCATTTCTAATAATTGATAGAAAAAGTGATATCCCACAAAATTGTCGTTTGAAAGCCAGTTTTGGTAAGGGTTCTAGAAGGTAGGGTTTTCATTTCATTTCCCCGCAAGGGGACGGAAACAAAAGAATGAAGAACTTCCAGCAACTGCAATACCAATTGTTTTCATTTCATTTCCCCGCAAGGGGACGGAAACAAAAGACTACTTGCCCATGAGACACTGTATTCTTTGTTTTCATTTCATCTGTAGTTTGTAGTAAGCGCTTTAGCGCTAAAGCGCTTACTACGAAGCCGTTAAATCAAAATTGACAGGCTACTACTTATCAACCTTGCTGAAACAATTCAGACACAACTCGTGCGAATTCCTCAGTCATCCAGTCAGAACCAGTCTCTTGATACACCTGCACCAAGGACTTATAAAACCAGAATGTATCCTCCCTGCTACCGTTAAACTGACTCCAGATAACATCGCCTTGTTGTTGCCATTCTGCTAATAAGGAACGAGCATTGTGAAGTTTATCAGCAAGCGACACTCGTCGCACTGATGATGAAGCATAGCGCAGATGTTCTATGTAGCGGGTTTTGCGTTCTAGCCAAGGGGGTTTGGGTGTGGTGTCTGTTTCTGTGCAACCATCCACAATTTCCACAACTTGTTCGCCAAATAGCTGCCGAATTTCCTCACGAGTCGCTTTGCCTCCTTGGTCTTCTACGGCATCATGTAAAAGGGCGGCGATCGCCTCATCTTCATTTCCTCCTGCTTCGAGTACCAAAGCCGCCACACTTAACAGGTGTGCGATGTAAGGAACGTCGCCAAGTTTGCGAGTTTGGGTTGCGTGCAAGCGAGTGGCGTATATCAATGCTGCTTCAAATCTTTCTGTCAATTTTGTTGTATTCATTAATCGAAAATCTAAAATCATATATTATATACTTGGGATTCTTGTTGCACTTCTTTGGCAATGCTTTGTCGCAGTTCCCAAGGAAGCAAAACTTCGCCTTTTGGTCGCCAAGCGCGTAGTCGCAAACCAACATTTGTATCCCCATCTCTGTAGTAGACTTGATAGTAGGCATCATGGGGAGAACGAGAGTGGAGAACTTGTAATAACTTCTGCACTTGAGTATTTTGTTTAATTAATTTCTCTGCTTGGTGATAAGTGACTCTTTGAAAAGTTTCATGACGAAATGTTCCTTGAATGTAGCGATCATCAAATTCTCGGTCAAAGCGCAGTAACATTAATTTGGGTTGCAAGTAAAAATCAAAGCCCCAAGCTTTAGCCATTTGTTCTTCTACGTAATCGGGTTTGGGTAGGTGATGCGGGTAATGGTTGCGTAGGAGTTGCGGTAAACTAGAGTCTTTCCAATTCAGGGGTAGCATTTGGGAGATGCGATCTAGGCGGTAGTTGTACCACTCCCCTTTGTTGATGGGCGTTTGACCAAAAGCACACAGGTAGACTGCTCGTTGAACGTAGTAGACGCAGACAGGATAAACTATACATTGAACTTTTTGTCCAACTCTGGCACTTTTGTAGGTTAGTTTAACTGGAGGGACGGGTGTTTGCTCCCACAGATGTCTTAATTGGTATTGCCAATCATCTACTCTATCTAGTGTGCTTTTGGGAATGACGTAATCAACATGCAAGTTAAACCGCTGTTCCCCTACTTGCTGCGAAAGATTCTGAGCAATATTTGCCAAATCTGGATGCAGGAAATTGAAGTTGTAGGTACTGATTCTGGTAGTATCTTCTATATTTTTGTCCATCGGTCGCTCAGGAAACTGAGAAACTCGATAGTATTTTTGTCCACGACGTTTGAGCCACCCAAGTTCAGTTAAGATTTGCAAATCACCAGATAGCGATCGCCTGGTAACAGCAAACAATCGTCGTTGCAAAAGTTCATCCAAGGTTGCGTCGGGTATATCATCATGAGATTGAAGTACGCTTCGCCATTCTGTTTCTGACACTCCTGTTTTAGCAGCAAAAATCCACTCAGCTATGGTTTTGCTACATATACAATTGCGGTCGTGTAAATCGGGAATTGCATCCTCCTTGGGGTGAGTGAAGGTAAAAAAGGTTTTCCGCAAATCCACAAACGAGAAGGGTTCGCTTAAGTTCCAGCAATCATCCCTGTATAAATAGCATAGCCACGCCCATAGACGAATTGATCTGTGCAGGTTCTGCTTGAGAGAACCTCGGGCTAGCCATTGCAACAAAGGGATGTGGGGGCGATCGCTAAAAATTAGCATTCCTACTTATCGCTACTCGTTTTGAAACCTAACTTTAGCTTAACTCTATTTGGAAGATGCCCCTTCCAGCGGTGTGTAAGATAGATATATTCGCAAAACGTAGTAGAAATAATGACAACATACACAATCGAGTTAGATGGAGAAGTTTTGAAAGTTGGTTTTGGAGAACCAGCCCAAAATAACCAAATCGTCCGCGATGCTGCACGACGTTTGGAAGAAATGACAGCAACAGGAGAACTTAAAGGCGGTCCCTTACTGAAAATCAACGGGCCAGCATCTTTACCTGTAGCTTGCGTGTTAGTACATAAAGTAGCTCACTTATATGGAGCCATTGGAGTTTTTGATCCCAAATTGGGGAAGTATGTGATCTCGGTTACACACAATCCAGCATACAAATTGGGCGACTTAGTTGATTGAGGTACTGCATGGGAAAGCAATCAGTGAAAGTAGTGCTTTGTGGACCACCGCATTCGGGGAAGTCTTGCTTGAGAGAAGGTTTGAAGCAAGCGATTCGCCGCATTCCCGGCGCACCCTATCCTTATGTAATTACAGCAAACCCAGATGGTGAAGGAAGTTGGTTTTCTGACACATTCCAACGTAACGCTGCTGAAGCTAGACAGTACAAGACTGATTATAAGACAGATTTCACGCTAGAGTTTGCAGCATCAAGAGCGCAATGGGTTAGAGATTGCAGTGAACCCTTAGTTTTGGTTGATGTGGGTGGAAAAATAGATGAAAAAAATCAGTTAATTATGCAACACGCTACTCACGCGGTTATACTGAGTAATAATATGAATAAAGTTCCTGAATGGCAAGAATTTTGCTCAAACTTAAATTTGAAGATTATTGCCATTATTTATAGTAATTACGAAGGTGTTGCTGACTGCATAGAGTCAGAATCTACCATCCTTAAGGGTAGCGTTCATTACCTAGAGCGGGGAGAGGATATTTCCAGTCGCCCAATGGTGCAAGCTTTGGCGCAGTTGTTGGTGGAAATAAGTAGTGGTTGAGGAGTTCGTGGGAGCGATCGCTTCCTCTCCACAGACAAACTGTAGATTGAATACTTAGAGATAGCTTATGTATTTAGTACTTATTGAGACGTCTGGAAATCAGAACTATATCTTTTCCACAAATAAGCTCAAAGAAAATATTGGTGCTTCTGAGTTGACATATCAAGCAGGTACAAAGTGGATTTTAGAAGCCGTAGAGCAAGTGAGTAACTCTAAACTGTGGACTCGATGGAGAAACAACGACCAACTGCGAAAAAAACTCTTGAATAAACAATTAAACCAACCTATTGAATCAAATTCCAATGTCAAGGTTGAAATAATAGTAGCAGCTTCAGGTAAAGCACTTTTACTGAGTCAAGATTATGAGACTGCTAAAAAAATTATTCGATTCGTTACCCATAAAGCTTTGCGTGAAGCGCCAGGTTTAGATATCTGTGGAGTGATTTCAGAAGCTTTTAATTGGGATCAAGAAAATTTAGGAAAAGTTAATCGCCTAGTTCATCAAAAGTTTGCATTTGTTCGGTCACAAAGACCATCCCCAGATTTACGCTTTCTGCGTTTACCTGTGGTAGATGAATGCTCTACTAGCGGTTTGCCTGCTGCTCGATTAGAATATGACTCTAAAGGAGAGCCTGTAGTAAGGTCACAAGCCAGTTACAGTAAAAGAAACTATAGCTCTGACGGTTTTCATCGGATTGCAGCCCTATTAAAGCGAGAAAAGTCTAGTACTAATTTTGCTCGCAGTGTTAGAGCATTAGATGAAGAACTCAAAAATGAAGACATACCCAACGAACTGTTAGAGGATAATATAGAAGGTTTAAGCAAAAACGAAAAAATTTTTCAAAAGCTAGAGTGGTTGTCTGTAATTCATGCAGATGGCAATGGTTTGGGGGAAATTTTTCTCAACTTTGACGAACACATACAGAATCATGAATTAAATCCCTCACAAGCTAACAGAAATTATGTAGATAAACTCAGAAAATTTTCCATTGCTCTGGATTTCTGTACTGAAAGAGCTTTTCTATCGGCTCTTGAAGCTTTTAATCCTACCAAGAAAGGCTTGCTTCCAATAGTACCTTTAGTTTTAGGTGGAGATGATTTAACTGTTGTATGTGATGGGAAATCGGCTCTTGAGTTTACTCAATTATTCTTGACAAATTTTGAACGAGAAACAGCTTCATTGAGTCATAAAGATGGCATGATTCCAGAGATTGATGGAATAATTCCAGAGATTGCTGGTAAAGCATTGAAAGTACCTCGTCTTTCTGCTTGTGCAGGAGTGGCAATTATCAAACCTCACTTTCCATTTTCTGTAGCTTATGAGTTAGCCGAAAAGCTCACGATATCTGCAAAAAAAGTCAAAGAAAATGTAATTTTTGCAGAAACAGGTAAACCGTATCCTTGTTCTGCTTTAGATTTTCATATCCTTTATGATTCCAGTGATGTGGAATTTAACAAAATTCGTAGCAAGCTAGAAGTTCAAAGTAGTCAGGAAAATAATTGTCAGAAAAACGAGCAACTGCATAACAGACCATATGTGGTAACTGCTGAAGCTGAACTCCAAGGAGCAAAGGATCTGGAATGGGCTAAGTTCCATAAATGGACAAGGCTACAAGAGCAAGTTAAAGTTATTTTAGCTGATGATAAGGGAAGGCGGCTATTACCTAATAGCCAGATGCATCAGCTAAGAGCGGGTTTATTTTTAGGTAAGGATGTAGCTGATGCCCGATATAAATTAATTCGCGATCGCTACCGAGATGTAGGAATTATAACTCTTGCAGGTAGCGAAAATTCTCTTTTTCAACAAGAACCAGAATCAGGAGTTTACACTACTGGATTACTAGATGCTCTGGATGCTGCTGAATTCTTAAATACCGAGAGTGAGACTAATGAGCAAGAAAAGTAAAAATAAAAAGCATCAAAAACAATCTGTAAATTATAGTGAAAATACTCCAACAAAATCTGTCTCTACAACTGTAGATCAACCTCAAAATGTACTGCCAAAGCCTAAAAGCTCATTCATTGCTCATTTAAAGCTAATAAGTGACTGGCATGTAGGTTCTGGTGCTGGTAGAACTGGAGATATTGATAGTTTGGTGCAACGAGATAAAGATGGATTTCCCTACATTCCAGCCAAGACACTTACAGGTATTTGGCGAGATGCTTGTGAATTAGTGGCACTGGGTTTGGATAATGGCGAGGAAAATGGTGCTTGGCAAAAATGGGTAGATTATCTATTTGGAGAGCAACCTGCTCTTGCAAAAACAGCTATTGAAACACCACCTCGTCCTGCGGCGTTGTCAGTTCGTGCAGCTTACTTAGCTGAGAACTTACGTCAAGCATTGCAGCACAAACCAGAATTAAAAGATGCTCTTACTTTCGCCAAACCTGGAATTAGCATTGAGCCAGAATATGGCTGTGCTAAAAAAGATTATCTTCGATTTGAGGAAATGGTAAGAGGCGGAACTTTACTAAAGGCAAAATGTGAACTAAATTTGCCAAAAGATGAAGAACAACGACGAACAGCTTATGCTTTGTTAATTGCAGGAACTCAATTGATAGAACGTCTGGGAGGTAAAAGACGTAGAGGATCAGGGAAGTGTCAGTTAGTAGTAGAAGAAAATATAAAACCTTGGATTGATTGGATTGCATCTCACCCACAGCCATCAGAACCACCTGATTTGAAAGAAAGAGAAGAGCTTACAAATATAGAAGATTTTCTATTTACTCAAGAGAAAACTTGGTTGCAAGTAAAATTGAGAATTACTACTAAATCTCCTGTAATTGTGGCAAAACGGACAGTGGGTAATGTAGTGGAAACACTTGACTACATTCCTGGAACTCATTTACTACGCCTAGTTAGGAAAAGATTTAGCAATTTCGGAGTAGATATAAATGGGGCGATCGCTCGCGGCGATATAGTAGTCACTAACGCCACTTTAGAAGTAGATGAACAACAAGGGCAACCAGTTCCTTTATCGTTGTTTTACGAAAAACTAAGCGGTGGATTTGATAAACTTGACAAAGGAGGCAAAGTTTATAACCGTTTGGTAGAAGGTGAACCAGACGGAAAACAATTGAAAGGTTATCGAAATGGGTATATTGGCTTGACCAATAGCTCTCATTTACCTAAATATGCCAAAGTAAATCTCACTGTTGAGACTCACAACACGATAAAAGATGAATTTCAGCGTCCTACAAGCGATATCGGGGGTGTTTATAGTTACGAAGCTATTGAACCAGGAACTACTCTGCAAGCTGAACTAAAGTTGAGTAAAAGCTTAGCTGATGCACTAAGTAAAAAGAGTAAAAATAAAGAAGATTGGTATAACTGTCTCAACGGAGATGCTAGGCTTGGACAATCAAAAAAAGATGACTACGGTGGTGTCTCACTTCAAGTTATAAAACCTCCTCAACCTATAGAAAAGAATATTGAAATTAAAGATACACAATTAACAGTTTGGCTTCTTTCCAATGTTTTACTCAGAGATGAACGACTTAGACCTACAACTTCGATTGAGGATTTAGCAAAAGAATTAGGAAAACTGCTAGATGTCAAACTCAAGACAAAAGAGCAGGGTGAAAAACTTCCACTGATAACTCGAACACATCGTGTTGATTCCTGGCAAGTATGCTGGGGATTACCCCGACCTTCTCTAGTTGGTCTTGCTGCGGGAAGTTGTGTTGTTTTCCAAGTTATTGAAGGCAAGGTTGAGACTTCAAAACTAGCTCAGATTGAGGCAAGTGGGATTGGTGAACGAAAAGCAGAAGGATACGGTCAAATTTGTTTCAATCACCCCATTTTGACAGAAAAAACTTCAGAAATGCAAGCAGAGCAGAATAATAAAAAGTCTCCTTCTCAAACTTCATCAGGACATTTGATTTCCAAGAACGACGACGCCTTTTCCTACGCCCGTATTATAGAAAAAGCTGCTGGTCGAGAAGCTATCCGTCGAGCAGTCTTACGAAGTGCTGCCGATTTTGATAGCCGCAAAGACGCTTTGGGTATAGAACCAAAGAAGCCTACTATGAGTCAACTGGGGGCTTTACGTTCAGTCTTGGGACGACTGCAAACATTTACAGATCACATTTATGTAATGACTTGGCTAACAAATTTAGAGCAAACGCCAAACCGCAAAGATAAATGGATTTCAGACAGCTTACAAAAAATTCGTACACTTGTTTCAGATCAAGACGAGATTTGGAGTCAATTAAACATTAAGTTTGCAGACATAACCTTGACCAGAGATGGTGAACAATATTTAAAGGAGGAACTTTGGGCAGAAGCCGTACGAACTCTTGTAGATGCTTGTATCCGCGCCCATAAACGCTATTTAGAACAAGAGGTAACAACTCAGGAACAAGGAGAAGAATTACATGGCGCGTAAAATAGACTCTCGAATCAAGGTTAAAGGCACGTTGGTTACTGAAAGTCCTATCCATGTAGGCGGGATAAACGATTATCCTGAAGTTGATTTGGCTCTTGCGATGAATGGTCAAGGACAATATTACATCCCTGGAACCAGTTTTGCTGGAGTTTTCCGTAACTGGATGCAGATATCTGGCAATGAAAATATTGATTATTTATGGGGTTTTCAAAAAGAAAACGGAGATGGTCATGCCAGTTATGTAATTGTTGAAGATGCTCCTATTCTACGGGTAGTGGTTGAAATTAGAGACGGTGTAGGTATTGATCGCTTTTGGGGTACAGCCGCACAGCAAATCAAATATGACCGTGCCATCATACCCAGAGGCAGTAAAATTCCACTAGATATGACATTAGAAATTGCCTCTAATTCTCAAGATTGGACAAACTACAAAGCTCGGTTTGCTCACCTAATTAGAGCTTTAGAAAATGGCGAAATTCGTCTGGGGGCTGCCAAAACAAGAGGATTGGGACGGGTAAAACTACAGAATACAAGCATCCGTGAATATAACCTCTGTAGTCGTAATGGTATGCTACAAGCGCTCTTGGGTGGTGATGATGTAAAAATTACACTAGATAGCATCTTGAATGGAAATCAAACTCTTTACCAAAATCCCAGACTTACTTTTGAAATCAATTGGGAACCACAAAGTCCACTAATGGTAAAAGCCGAAGGCGATGGTCTTGCTGTAGATATTCTTCCTCTAGTTAGTGCTGTTGATAATAGTCTTACCTTTGTTTTACCTGGTAGTTCAATTAAAGGAGCTTTACGAACTCAAGCCGAACGTATTGTTCGTACTGTGCTTTCTCTGCCCACGAGAGAAGAACAAGATCCAAAGAAAAGATTTATTGAGCAACTGGAAGTACCGTTAGTACGAGACTTATTTGGTGCAACAGCTAACACTGATAAAACTGATAACAAAACTCAACTAGGTAAAATTGGCTCATTATTTGTTGATGATTGTTATGCCAATCTACCAATCAGTGCTGCTGCTTGGAGAAATATACAGGCTGCTACTAATGACCAGAATCTTAGAGAAGCACTCAATGATGCTAAACTCCAGAACACTCAGCAAGCTTTTCATGTAGCAGTTGATCGTTGGACAGGTGGTGCTGCTGATGGCTTTTTATACAGTAATTTAGAACCGATGGGTGTAACTTGGCA
Source organism: Scytonema sp. PRP1 (assembly GCF_036697665.2). Taxonomy (NCBI): domain Bacteria; kingdom Bacillati; phylum Cyanobacteriota; class Cyanophyceae; order Nostocales; family Scytonemataceae; genus Scytonema; species Scytonema sp. PRP1. The sequence goes on from NZ_JBAHYJ020000137.1 coordinate 25,039, forward strand.
ACCTATCCGTTTTACCTTCACACTGAATCGTCTTAAACAGCATCAAGTTCCTGGAATTTCTCTGCTTTTATTAGTTTTGCGAGACTTAGCAGAGGGTCGTATTCCTCTAGGATATGGTACGAATCGCGGAATGGGGTCAATAAAAGTGAAAAGTGTTGTTATTCACGGCTTTAATCTGGATGATTCTTTAGCAGCACTTGCAACAACACTACCTAATGGCAGCTTAAGCGAGTTGAATCGAGAACTTTTAGACAAGCTAAATTCTGCATGGATGGAGTGGATTAATGGACAAGTACAGGAAGGTGTATGATGACTACTTTATATGGACGTATTAGCAATAATATTACATTACAAGCTGCACTGAAAAACTGTGCAGTTGCACTGTTCAGTGGTTCTCAGGCTGTAGCACTTCTTTATTCTCCTACTTGTTGTCAATTTGCCATTGTTCAACCAAATGGAGATTTAACAGATGCAAATAATCAATCTTTAGACCTTAAGAATGTTTTTGAAGCAAGAGCATTTAATCAAACTTGTGAATTACGTTGGCTGAATGAATTGGATGGAAAAGGTAGAGCAGTTTTAATTTCTGAACAAGATATTGCAGGTTACTTATCAGAGGATATTTCTGATTTGAAAGCATTAGATACAATTTCCCAATCCTATATTTTGTGGGGCAAAGGAGTTAAAAGTGTATTAAGTCCTGGATGGGGAAAACTAGCTGCTGCTCGTATTGGCTCTATTAGTGTTCCTGTCACTGGTTTGTCTACTGATAAGCAGCGAGTGTATTTGAAGTCTATTGAGTATCTAAAAGACATTGATGATTACGGCAATTTTGCAGTAGTAGAAGAAAGATTAATAGGACTAGAGGTTAAGTCATGGTTACAGGTAAGTTAATTGTCATTAATAACAGAACTCTGCGAGTCCAGTTTACAAATGCAAAAGGGAAAGACGTTACTTTTAATATAAAAGAATCTGAGTTATCAGCATTTATAGCACAAAAAAAGAAAAGTGCGATCGCACAGTTAAATGGTTTAGAAGTAGAGTTAGAAGAAGTAGGAGGTCAACCCAAACAGATACGCGAAAAAGGTAAAGCTTTTGAAGCTCTTGAATCTGTTCGTACATCTAGTAATTCATCTGCAACAACTCCTGTAGGCGACTTTCACAACCCTTACAACTTTGTTCCAGCACTTCCACACAATACAGATATTGTTCAAAATAGTGAACTAGGCGATCGCACTCCTTGTAGTCACGGTTCATATTTAGATAGATACTGGAGTGGCAGAATATCTGTGACTTTGACTACCGTGACACCATTACTGATTCCAGATGCAGCCAATGCAAGGGAAGTAGAAGGTACAAATGGTCATAAAAGCTATCCAATTCGGTTAGTAAATGGTAAACCATACTTACCTGCAACTTCAATTAAGGGGATGTTGCGATCAGCTTATGAGACGGTGACAAATTCTCGATTTTCGGTGTTTGAAAAACATGAAGACCGTTTAGCCTATAGAATGCCTGTAAAAAATAGTGATATTTTTCCAGCTAGGGTTGAGCGTAGAGATGATAACTTAGTTTTGAGAATTCTGACAACTGGGTTAGTAGGTCATGCAGGAAAGTTACCACGTTACCAACAAAGTAGCAATCGACTTGACAAGGGAGAGAGTGAAGCAGCAGTTAAATATAATGACTCTAGTCTACCTCAACATGGAGATGCAGTCTGGATAAGACTAAACCAAGGAGTAGTAACCAGGATTAGGAAATGGACTCCAATTTGCCCAGGTGGGGGTGAATGGCTGAAGGGATGGGTTCTGGTTACAGGTGCAAATATCAATGGTAAGAAATACGAGCGAGTTTTTGTTGAGAGTAGTGACAATCAAGATATAATAACCGTCACAAATGAGATGAAATCTCTTTGGCAAGAACTTATTAAAAATTACCAAGAAACTCACGTCAAGGATTTAGAACAACGACGTAGAAATAATCAACAACCGCAAGAGTATCTTGGCAATGAACCAGGAAGAACGGGATGGTCGCGTCATATATATGAAGCTAGTGAACTTGAATTAAAAGAAGGAACTTTATGTTATGTCGAGCTTAGCAATAATCAAGTTACTGGGCTATTTCCCGTTTCTATTTCTCGCCGTTTATATACTGTTTCCCCTCAAGAACTACTAGATACTACTCTGCAACCTGCAACAGATATTAATCATCTTTCACCAGCAGAGCGGGTTTTTGGATGGGTCAATCAAAATGGTAATGGTTCTTATAAAGGAAATCTGCGTGTTAGTGTAGTTCAGTGTGATTCGGATGATCCTGTAGAGGAGTTTACAGAAAGTAGTCTTCCTCTTGCTATCTTAGGACAACCAAAGCCACAACAAGCTAGATTTTACATTGCTAAAGATGACCAAGGGACACCATTAGATCCAGGTTTAGCTAAGCAAGATGGCTATCGCAGCAATTATAGCTTAAGAGGACGTAAAGTTTACCCTCACCATGCCAAATTGCCTGCACAACATTGGGAAAATCCTACTGAAGATAGGACACAAACAGATCAAGCAGGTCATTTTCAGGAGTATCGCAGACCCAAAATAAACGGTCAAGAACAACGGGATGATCAAAATCGCTCAATTCAAGCTTGGGTAAAACCTAATGTTAGTTTCAGCTTCGATATTGATGTCACTAATCTTTCCGATGTTGAACTCGGCGCACTTCTATGGTTGTTATCACTTCCTGAACATTATTATCACCGTTTAGGTGGGGGAAAACCTTTAGGTTTTGGGAGTGTCAAGTTAGAGATTAACTGGGATAAAACTGACCTTCGTAAAGGAGAAGCTTGGCGCAAGTTCTACTTTTGTTTAGACTCAACTCCTAATTTATCGCCTAAGGAAGCACAGACATCAATCAAAGTTTTTCAAGATACCGTAACACAGGTTTACGGCAAACCTTTTGATGAAGTTGGATTTATTCAAGCATTTTGTCGCTGCGTACAAGGCTTTGATGACAATAAGCCCATCCACTATCCCAGAAAGCGTCAGCAGTCTGGACAAAACCTTGTTCCACCCCATCCAGAAGGGAAGGCTTTTGAATGGTTTGTTGAAAATGAACGAACAGGAAACTCTGGTGGTCCCAAAGTTTCATTACCTAATTTAGTCAGTGACTATGGCTTACCTCTACTACCATAAAACCAACTGAGTTCAAAGGATGTACTAATGAGAAAAATTATTACCTTTTTAGGCGATCGCGGCGCACTCCAAACTACCTACATCTACAAAGATAATCTCTATATTGGTGGAGTTTTTGCCGAAGCACTGCGCCAGTTTTGCGAATACGACATGATGTTAGTTTGTGTAACAGAGAAAGCCAAAGAAACTACTTGGTCTGTACTAGAGCAATTAGGAGATTCACGCATCAAGCCAATTGATATTCCCACTGGCAGAACAACTGATGAAATGTGGCAAACTTTTAGAGTTATCACTGAAAATGTCGATGAAGGCGATAGTGTAGTTTTTGATATGACTCACGGACTGCGATCGCTTCCATTTCTTGTCTTCTTATTTGCTGCTTACCTCAAAGCTGCTAAAAACGTTACGATTAAAGCTATTTACTATGGAGCATTAGAACTAGGTAATTCTAGAAATGGTGTACCTGCACCAGTAATTGATTTATCAGAGTTTGTCGAAATGCTCGATTGGCTAACAGCAACTAATAGCTTTGTTGAAATAGGAGACGGACAAGCATTAGCTAGTTTGCTTCAAAAAGCTGTTCCATCCAAAGAGGAGCTAAGTAACAATCCATCTACCAGACCTGTGAGAAAGCAGCTAGAAAATGCCGCTAAAGCAATCGAAACTATTTCATTAGCCTTGAGTATTACTCGCCCAATTGAGACGATGAAATCAGCGACTCAGCTAGAGGAAACTTTGACACAAGCCACACCAAGCTTTGAGCAACGCGCCAAACCTTTTGTTCTTTTGGTAGAAAGAGTTGTTAAAGAGTACGGACAATTTGCTTTAGAAAACCCAAGTGATGAAGCAGCATTAGCTGATAATTTACGGCTACAGTTACAAATGATTGAATGGTATATTGATCGAGACAAAGTGGTACAGGCAGTAACTTTGGCACGTGAATGGCTAGTTTCTGTTTTAGTGCTACAGTTTGGTTTAGGAAATTTCATGTTTGACAATAAAAATCTTCGCAAGCTGGTGGAAAATTCTCTAAATAATGCAAGTGAAAAGCGAAAAAAAAATCCGTGTACCACAACTCCCAGCATTTACGATGAGCAGTTCGAGCCATTACCACAAGCAGACGAATTGGCGAAACTCTGGGGACAAATGACTGAACTGCGTAATGATATTGCTCATTGTGGTATGAATTCTAATCCTCAACCTGCAATAAGGCTTAAGCAAAGGGCTGTATTACTCAATGATTCATTGCAAAAAATTGGTCAGGCATTACTAACAGATGGAAATAGGTAAGCGTGGCTGAGGCGTAGTTAGACTGGAAAATCACAAGACGCAGAACTCACATAGAATTGTGTCGCGTACTTTTCCAGAACTCACGCTGAGTGTCCAGCAGGTTTTGGCAGCATGATAGAGTCACGCAATAATTACAGAGGTATTGGCGCAATTGTCAAAGATTTTCAAGTTCTAGTAGACCTTATGAATGAAAAAGTTTTTGCTAAAGTTTGTTGAATCATACTCTTCATCCCAACAACAAACTTAATAAATTGCTCTTTTAAAGACTGATTAATTGGAAAACCTTTTTCTCGCATCTCTTTAATGACATCCATCAGCCCCTGTTTCATGCCTGGCTCTTGTTCAAGATACCTGGGCAGAGAATTTGCCAATTTTTCAATCAGAGCCGATACTATCAAAATAGTCTCTTCACGGTTGATTTCTGGGTCAATATATCGTTTAACAGCTTGCTGATACTTATCAATTGCATCTATTAAAGCTTTGGATTCATGAAAGTGAACCAATAAAGGCTCGTTGTCCCTACTCAATTTATTCGAGGTATTTTGTTCTCCTGAAGTTTGTGGCTCCAAATATGGTTTTTCTTCCATCTTATTAATGTTTTCCTATTATCATGAAAATCAGAGTTTATATGCGAAAATTCAAAAAAATGCATTAATGTCTCTTGAATTTTTGCTATTTCTATATATTAGAATTAATGGCTAATCATAAATCTGATAATTCATAAGTATTCCCAATGAAATAACTCAATTTTGCACTCGTTGTATTATTAAAAAGTGTTTTTCATGTTAACCGAATGAACCTCTAGTTAGTTCTTAGTGTCAGTTAAATAGTTTTATGCAAGAAACATTATTTCTTCACAGACGTTGAGTATAAGTATAAATACTCTCCATAAGGAACGGTAGAAAAGTTGGAAAAGTGCCTTTTCCACTAGATAGAAAAACCCCTGCCTGACAAAATGACAGTGCAGGGAGTATTCGTGATTGTTGTTGCAGCATATGTTATAGTTCTCAGCTCCAACAAAGGGAATTATGCAAGATTTGCTATTTCTTTACAAAACTTAATATTAAACTTCGGCTTAACCAAGGCGGGCGAGAATTTCCCTTCCTCATATGAAACAAATCTGAAACGCAAGCAACAGAAATTAGCGAAGAAGCAAAAGGGGAGTAAGTCACGGCGGAAATTTGAACTCTCCACGCTTTGAAAAACGTGGATTCTAGACTGTTGTTACGACCTGGGCTAAAAGCCGCACTCCGTAACCTTGTCTCGTGTTTTTTTGTAAAACACGTTGACGAGGGTAAGACAGCCCTACCCGCCTCGACCCCAAGGGGCTGTGCAGCACTTTCCTTCCTTCCAACCTTGAAGATTTTACGTGTTGAAGGCAACAATTAAGTTCTTCTCAACACAACCCCATATCTATGCGCTGTCGCGCACGCTACGCGAACAGTTGTGAGGGTAGGGCTACCAACACGTTTGTTTTTTGGAGTTTTTCATCCTGTGTTAGGATGACTCTATTATAATACCAATTTAAGGTCATGCAGAAACTAACTGTTAGGTTTTCAGACAAAGAGCATCAAGATTTGACAAAACTTTCTGAAAAAACAGAGCGTTCACTCAATGATTTAATCCGAGAAGCTGTTAGACAATACACTGAAAGAGAAACAACAAGTTAAAACTTGCTGTGTCGGATTTCATCCCCTGGTTGAAAACACAGATGTAGTTTTCCTCCGTGCGTCAAACTACATCTTCCCTTCGGGACGCTACGCGAACAGGGGTTCTCATCCTTCCACTATGTTTTGATAGAAAAGTTGTTGCCAAAGTGGGATAGTCGTACTGAACTGCAACAAATATGCTTGCCTAAACGGTTTAGTTTCAATTTGATGTACATACAACCGTTTAGAGCGATCGCTTTAATTCCCAAAATCATAAATAAATATCAAAATTATCAAAAAATTTATCATTGCCAATGGGTTTCATTATCTTTAAAATTTCATTCGGCTATTGTGAACAATTCGCGTATATGGCGATCGCCTTTTCAACTTACCGCTAAAAAAAGAAGCCCTGGTTACCTTGACCAGGGCTTTGAGAATACTTCGTATTAACGACAATCAAGACAGAGCTTATTCATGTAAGGTGAGTGAAAACAGCTCCCCCCAGACTCCCAGCCACTGTGATAGCAATCAACAGGTTAGTGAAAAATTTACCCAATTCAGCATTTCTTCCCAGTGCTTTATCTTCCTGACCGCCGGTGAAAAATAATGACCAAGCTTGATTAGCGCTGATGACTTCAAAGTTGTTGAAATCAGGTCTAAACACAACAGGTCCAAGTAGCTCCGCTTTAGGAAAGTCAAAGTCAGTTCTCATCGTTATTTCTCCAAATTTGATTTATATAGATAGATTGATTAATTTCTAAGAATTCAGCTTTATATTTACAAGCTACTGAGCCACCCAATCAAACCGTGTCCGGTAAGAACTTCGAGCGCGATCAGTGAGACAAAGCCAATCATTGCCAAACGCCCATTGAGCTTTTCAGCATACTCAGTGAAGCCAAACTTCTGGGTTTCGTCCACGTAAATCTTGGGTTCAATTGCGTAATTGTTCAATCGATTCCCTTCTTCTACTATGTAGCTGCGTGCCGTCATGGTTTTTTTCTTTTTTCTCTTTGTTGTTAACAATAGTAAAGCTTTGTAAAGAAATTTTGCAATAGCTTGACAGAGTTATTGAGTAGTATAAACAGTAATAATTTTATAGGGAATTCCGTACTTGACTAAAATAAATTGCCTTGATCTGGGCTACATATGCCCCTGTTGTTGCCTTTCGATTGGCATCTTTGCAATCACCCGGTCTCGGTTCAATGCTTGGTAATTGTTATGCTAGTTGATCCCGGAGTCACCGCAATACAGTACGGGAACGCCATGTTCATCCTTCAAAGATCTCCTCTAGCCGTTTATAGGGGGGAAATTAGCCCCCGATCTTCGGGGGGTTGGGGGGATCAAGTCTTATCCGAACCGTATTGACATCGATTGTTACAAAAGTAATGGAAATTGAACAAGGCTAAAAGCATGACAGAAAAGGTAAAACCGCGTAAGCAATTTGCTCAGCATTGGCTCAAAAGTGAAAAAGCGCTCAACGAAATTATTCAAGCTTCCCAATTACAATCAACTGACTGCGTCCTGGAAATTGGTCCTGGTACAGGTATCCTGACTCGCCGCTTATTACCGTTGGTACAATCTTTGGTGGCGGTGGAAATAGACCGAGACTTGTGCGAGCGATTGACAAAAGAATTCGGACGCAAAGAAAATTTTTTACTTGTGCAAGGAGATTTTCTAGAGCTAGATTTACCATCCCTTTTAAAACCATTTCCAGCCTTCCAAAACCAGAATAAAGTTGTTGCCAATATTCCCTACAACATCACAGGACCAATTCTAGAAAAACTACTGGGTACAATTGCCAACCCAAACCTTGAACCTTATGACTCGATAGTGCTATTGGTACAAAAAGAAGTTGCTCAAAGGTTGGCAGCAAAACCAGGGTCAAAAACTTTTGGGGCGCTATCAGTACGAGTGCAGTATTTGGCAGAGTGCGAGTTGATTTATACTGTACCAGCCGGAGCATTTTACCCACCACCCAAGGTAGACTCAGCAGTGGTGCGCCTCGTTCCACGCCAATTTGAACCACCAGCCACAGACACGCGACGGTTAAGAAACTTTGGTGAAGTTGGGATTCGGGGAAAAACGTAAAATGTTACGAAATAATTTGCAATCGGTTGTAGAACGCGATCGCCTGTCACAATTGCTGGAAAAATTAGAGATAAATCCTCAAGCCCGCGCTGAACAACTCAGCGTTAGCCAATGGGTAGCTCTAGCAAATGAGTTAGGAGATTTGTCTTGACGCTTTCATGAGAGTGCGTCTGTACAAAAGTCCTAAGAACTTACGTAACCACTATAAAATGCGTTCCTACACCCTAATAGCCCCTGCCAAAATCAACTTACACCTGGAAATCATTGGCGATCGCCCTGATGGATATCATGAGTTAGTTATGATACTCCAAAGCATCGACCTAGCGGACGAAATTCATTTAGAAGCAAGCGACAATCAAAGGATAGGCGTTCGTTGCATCCATCCGGAAGTTCCCATAGACAATAGTAATATTGCATACAAAGCAGCCGAACTGATGGCGGCAGAGTTTCCAGATGTCTTTGCCAGGTATGGCGGTGTCAACATCACCATAAACAAGCGCATACCTGTTGCAGCGGGGTTAGCTGGGGGTTCGACGAATGCAGCAGCAGTGTTGGTAGGGATAGATTTACTTTGGAAGCTAGGACTGACTCAGTCAGAGTTAGAGGAATTGGGAGCGCAATTAGGTTCAGATGTGCCGTTTTGTGTCGCTGGCGGAACGGCGATCGCCACAGGAAGAGGTGAGCAACTTTCTGTGCTTCCCAGTTTAGACAACATATATATAGTATTGGGTAAATATCGTAGCCTTGCAGTGTCTACCCCTTGGGCATACAAAACCTATCGACAACAGTTTGGTGATTCCTATCTAAAAGATACCGGCAGCTTGTCAGCCCGTGCAGCAGCTATACATTCCGGACCAATAGTAAAAGCTATCCTAAATAAGGACGCAACCGAGATTGCTCAAAAGCTGCATAATGATTTAGAGCGCGTGGTATTACCAGCATACCCACAAGTGTTGCAACTGCGGCAGACATTTGCAAGTGCTGGTGTTTTGGGGACAATGATGTCTGGTTCTGGTCCGAGTGTATTTGCAATCTGTGACTCGCAACAGCAGGCGGAAAAAGTTAAACTTCAAGTGAGGGAGACTATTCCTGATGAGGATTTAGAATTGTTTGTGGCACGGATGACATCACATGGGGTTCAAGTGGCATCATCGATGTAAGGATTAAGATACGAACCGCAAAGACGCAAAGGACAAAGAAGGTTTTATGAGTGACGAGAATGTAAAGCAGCAACCAGATATTCAAGCGCAGGTTCAACCAACTCCGTTACGTTGTTTAACTGGAGCGGTGATTTCCGGGGGACTTGGGTATGCAGCGTACTCTCTGATGATTGCTATAGCCACAACTTTTGCCACTAAACCTATTCATTCAGATAACCCGATGGTAGTGAATATCGGCTCTGCGGTGCGTACCTTAGTTGTAGGTGTGATTGCTTTGGGAACTGGGATATTTGGGATAGTGGCGGTTGGGTTGCTGGCGTTAGGGGTACAGTTGTTGGTGCAGCAGTTGACACAGAAGAGCTGATGCGGCGTAAATTTGAGCAAAGCGAGTATGGTGACATTGCAACTCAAACAAATTCGAGTTCCACTCCTTTCAGCGGGTGCTGCTGGAAGATATTAGTTGGCAAGAATTTGAGGCAATTCTCAACGAGTTGGGGGAACACCGCAGCAGTCGAGTTGCATATAGGCAAGGCACATTAGAGATTATGGTTCCACTCCCAGAACGTGAGAGAGCCAAAGTCATTATTGGAGATTTAGTAAAAATCTTACTAGATGAACTTGACCTGAATTGGGAGTCATTTGGTTCAACCACCTTTAAGCGCGAGGATATGACCGCAGGTGTTGAACCAGATGATTGCTTCTATATTAAAAATTATCTAACTCGCGCTTGAAGACCCCCGCTATAACTGTACCCAGTGTCTTCGGCGGGATGAAAGGCAGTTAAGAATAGGGGCTCAATACCCCTATTCTTAACATTTAAAGATGTGTTATTGCCCAGTAAATGCAGTACTATAAAGGAATGCTGACACTTACCCACCGTTACCGAATCTATCCTAGTGCCACTCAAGAACAGCAGTTCATTGCGTGGATGGAAGTCTGTCGAGGCACGTACAACTACGCCCTTCGAGAGATAAAGGATTGGTGTGACAGCCGTAAGTGTTTGATAGATAGATGTTCCATAGAAAAAGAGTACATCCTTTCTTCTGAACTGAAGTTTCCGGGCGAAATTCAGCAGCTTAACAACTTGCCTAAAGCCAAGAAGGAATTCCCCAGATTGGGTGAAGTTCCTTCTCAAGTTCTCCAACAAGCTCCACACGCAGTTGCACGTTGCCTGGAAATACTTTCAAGCCAGAGGATTTGGGTTTCCTCGGTTTAAGAAGTTTGGGCAATTCAAGTCATTGCTGTTTCCCCAGTTTAAAGAGAATCCAGTAACAAACGTTCATATTAAACTGCCCAAAATTGGAGCAATCCCCATTAACTTGCACCGACCCATTCCCACAGGGTTTGTGGTTAAGCAGGTACGAGTCTTGAGGAAGGCGGACTACTGGTACGCCTCTATCTCCCTGCAATGTGATGTCAGCGTTCCTGACCCTACCCCACATGGACATCCTATCGGAGTTGACATTGGGTTAGAAAAATTTTTAGCAACCAGCGATGGTGTTCTTGTAAAGCCGCCGAAGTTTTTTAAACAACTGCAAAGCGAGCTGAAATTGCTGCAACGCAGACTGGCTAGGAAACAACAACGGTCTAAAAACTACGAGAAACAACGTCTTAAAGTTGCTCGACTTCATCATCAAATTGACAATACAAGGAAAGACTTTCACTACAAACAGGCACACGCCCTTTGTGATGCTGGCGATATGGTGTTTATGGAAGACCTAAATTACCGCACCAGTGCCAAAGGAATGTTCGGAAAACATATGCTTGATGCTGGGTTTGGTCAGTTTAGAACCATCGTCAAATATGTGTGCTGGAAGCGTGGAAAGTTTTTCAGAGAAGTCGATGCAAGAGGGACTTCTCAGGAATGTCCCGAATGTGGTGGTGAAGTGAAAAAAGACCTTAGCGTTAGAGTTCATAGCTGCCCTCACTGTGGATACAAAACAGATAGGGATGTAGCCGCAGGTCAAAATATTAGAAATCGAGGGATAGCCCTCATTAGTACCGCAGGACTTGCGGGAATGGAAACTGCCTGTGCAGACGATCTACCGGGGACTGGTGAAAATCAGTCTAGGCAAGTGTCGAAATCTCGTAAGAGAAAAACCAGGAAATCTTCAAAGTGATTTGGAGAAGCCCACACTATACCGCTTACGGTTAGTGTGGGAGGATGTCACAAGCTGATGATTGGCACAGATAGGATAAACCTAAATGTTGACCCTCCTCCTGACCTAGCAATTGAAATAGATGTCACCTCAAAAACCAAAATTAGTGCTTATCAAGCGTTAAGAGTACCTGAAATTTGGCGCTACGAAAACGGTAATTTGGAAATCAATCTCCTGCAAGGTGAGCAATACATTAAGTCCCAAACGAGTCTCACTTTTCCTAATTTTCCAATCATTGAAGAGATTTATCGATTTGTGGAGATGAGTCGAACAATAGGAACAACTCCAGCACTCAGGGAATTCCGAAAGTGGGTTAGAGAAATGATTAGCAGACTGTAGGTAAAATGCATCTGGTAACTACGTAAATAAGATGAGTTAGCTGACGCTCTCCAGTCCGATTTAAGAATGAACGATAAGTGCGTTGACAGTTGACGAATTACTGAAATTCCGGTCAATAGTCGATAGCCTACTGTCAACAAATCCAGCAGTCAATGACTGCCTTGACGAAAAAAACTGCAATTTTCGACACGTATCTGCTGATAAGTCTTTATTTTCTTAACATAATGTGAGTACTTACTTCAATAAATTTGACTTTAAATAACATTTTTTAACTTTGAATTACGTAATGATTAAATAATCGTGATAGTTGAAAGAATTTGATTTAATACCAAAACCAAACAAGAGTAGAGCTTGTGATTGATGAACTGAAAAAGGCTAAACTCATAGACTGCTTGCTAGATGGTAGAAAACGGAGGCATTTATGCAGATGATTCACTGGCAAATCAAGCTAGTTAAGTTCTGTAAAGAAGCTTATGGTTACCTCTGTAACAAAAACAGTCCTCAGGAGCCAGCGCCCTGCGGAGGAGACTCGCGTTGAGGAGCCACTGCGTCCTTGGGGGTTCCCTCCGAGTCCCGCAAGTGGCGTGCAACTAACGTTGCTGAGTATTCAGTACTAGGTGTGTCATCTATTAAATTGACAAAGCTTTTCTCAGGAAAACTTTTTAAAACATTTTTAAGAGGCATTAATGAGTATTAATACCACTGAAAAAGGTGTCATCTTAATCGTGGATGACAATAAGGCACATATAGAACTCTTGCTCAATTTGTTAGATAATGCTGGCTTTACAGTTTTAATGGCTGACAATGGGGAAAGAGCAGTGGAAATAGCAGAATCTGCCTTACCAGACCTGATATTATTAGATGTATTAATGCCGAAAATAGACGGTTTTGAAACGTGCCGTCGCTTGAAAACAAATCCAGCTACCCAAGATATTCCTGTCATTTTTTTGACTGCTCTTGCACAGAGGGTAGATAGGGTCAAAGGTTTGAATATTGGCGCAGTGGATTACATCACCAAACCCCTAGAGAGTGAAGAAGTTTTAGGAAGAGTTAATATTCACTTACGTCTGCAAAACCTTACGAAAAGACTAAAAGAGCAAAATGAGCATTTGGAGAAGGAAATTTCTAAACGCAAGCGTTCAGAACAAGAACGCTCGCAAGCTTTTCAAGCACTCCAAGAAAGTGAGGCTCGGTTTAGACGTTTGGTTGAGTCTAATATCGTTGGGATCATTTTGGCAGACTTAAGCGGCAAAATCACAGAAGCAAACGATGCTTTTCTCCAGATGGTGGGATATGAGCGCAAAGAACTGCTGTCAGGAAAATTGCATTGGAAGGAAATGACTTCCCCAGAATATCGGAGTGCAGATGAAAGGGCTATAGCACAACTCATCAATTCTGGAGTGTGTACTCCTTTCGAGAAGGAATACATTCGCAAAGATGGTCGTCGTGTTCCTGTACTTATTGGTATTGCCCTTCTAGAAAAATCTCAACAAAGCATAGTTGGTTTTGTCTTGAACCTTACACAACACAAGCAAGCAGAACAGAAAATCCGCGAACAAGCTGCTTTGCTCGATATTACGACAGATGCGATTCTTGTACGAGACTTAGATCACCAAATCCAATTTTGGAACAAAGGGGCTGAAAATCTCTACGGATGGAACACAGAAGAAGCGATCGGCAAAAATGCCAATGAACTTCTCTATCGACAGGAAACTTTATCTCAACTTGAAGATATCCAAACAAGCTTGATTGAACATGGTTCATGGCAGGGTGAATTGAGCCAGGTACACAAAGACGGCAAGGAAATTATCGTTCAAAGTCGCTGGACACTCATGCAAGATGAGCAGGGACAACCTAAATCTATCCTGACAGTCAACACCGACATTACAGAGAAAAAACAACTCGAAGCGCAATTTCTGCAAGCACAGCGCATGGAAAGCCTTGGCACCTTGGCAAGCGGTATTGCCCACGACTTAAATAACGCGTTGACACCGATGATGATGACGGTTCAACTTTTACAGACACAACTGTTCGATAAACAGGGCAAGCAGTGGCTTTCTATACTGGAAAATAACGTTAGACGTGCGGCAGATTTGGTAAAACAAGTGCTGTGGTTTTCACGAGGTCATGAAGTTAACTTCACGACTTTGCAGGTGAGACACTTAATTTTAGAAGTTGAACAGATTCTTAGACAGACATTTCCTAAAGCAATTGATATCTGCGTAGATATTCCCACGCCAAATCTCTGGACAATCTCTGGTGATGCTACCCAGTTACACCAAGCGCTCATGAATCTCTGCATTAATGCTCGTGATGCCATGCTAGAAGGTGGTGTTTTGCGGATTGTCGCTAAAAATATGTGGATTGATACGCAGCAAATACGTAAAAATCTTGATGGTAAAGTTGGTCCTTATGTTGCTATCACCATATCTGATACAGGAACAGGAATTCCCAAGGAAATAATAGATAGAATCTTTGAACCATTTTTTACAACAAAAGAATTGGGTCAAGGTACAGGTCTTGGTCTTTCTACAGTCATGGGTATCGTTAAAAGCCACGGCGGTTTTGTGAACGTAGTCAGTGAAATCAGAAAAGGAACAGAGTTTCAGGTGTGTTTACCAGTTAAGCAGACAGTGGAAGCAGATGAGATATTAACAGGGCACAACGAGTTACTGATAGGACATGGAGAATTAGTTCTCCTTGTTGACGATGACGACTCAATTCGTGAAATTACTAAAAACTTGTTGGAAAGAAATGCCTACAAAGTTGTTGTTGCTCGTGACGGCATCGAGGCTGTGGCATTGTATACACAACATCAGCATGAAATTAGTGTCGTGTTGCTTGATATGATGATGCCCTCTATGGATGGTTCAACGACTATCCGCATCTTGAAAAGAATGAACCCAAAAGTCAAAATTATTGGCGTTAGCGGGTTAGTATCAAACCATGAAATAATTAAAATTGTTGGTGATAGCATCACAACCTTTTTGTCAAAGCCTTTTACCTCAGATGAATTGTTAAAAAATTTACAGCTAACTCTCAACACAAACTAGTACAAAAAGGCAGAAGGCTTTCAAAAGCATAAACTACAAACTACATGGTAGGGGCACAGCATTGCTGTGCCCTCCAGAGCCAACCTGTATCCTAATCAATTGAAAACTGCTGTAAAAAACCAGATTTCTAAATTCAGTAGATGACACTGAAATTTACTCAGCACTCAGTACCGAAGCAAGGTGGGTAGGGCGAGACAGATAGGGGCAATGTCCTCCAGGCAATTCTATGGCATCAACCCCCAAACGTTTGCGTGCAGCGTATCGCGACCATACAGGAGAAATTGTCCGGTCATCAGTGCAGACAATATACGTGTACTCCACATCCGGGAAAGCTTGCAGGGGAGTGACCTCGAAAATGTGTGCCATTGATTGTTGATTCCGTAGTTTGGAGATTGCCCAACGCGCCACATCAGGTTCACAGTCGTGAAACAGAACTTCCATTGCTAGTGCTTCGTTCCCTGAAGAGTCTTTGCCAAGCGCAGCGCCAAGCACAGCTGGGTTGTACATATCAGGCTCATCACGGAACTGCTCGAACTTACTCGCCTCTGGCAGTTCGTAACCTAGTGCTTTAAGGGCATTGGGATCAACCTCATCATAGAACTGGTCGAGGACACTTGTTCCTACATGCGGAATGAGCGCGGCGAGGAACACTAGCCGACGGACTCGACGTTGGGTGGCGACAAGGGGAATAACAGTACCAGCCATCGAGTGACCGACTACTACCACGTTGTCTTCATCTTCTGGTATTGCCTGAACTACTGCATCTGCAAAATCGGACAAAGTGGCGGAGGGGTCTTCAATAGGCAGATCCATTGCCACTGTTTTGTGACCTCGTGCTTCTAGTTCGGGAATCAACAAATCCCAACACCACGCGCCTTGCAAAGCGCCGTGAACTAAACAAAAAAGACTCATACAACCTCCTTTAAAATCGTAATCTGGATGCCCTATTGTGTGACTTTGATTTCATGAATGTTCCAAAATTTGTGAGCAATGGGGGCATATTTGGCGGAGTATTTGATGCCTTGGATGCGATCGCGCACAGCCATCATTTCCAAGCGGTTAATCAAGTAAATACACGGTAAATACTCCTGAGCAAGCCGCTGAGTTTCGGCATAAACTGCTTTACGCTTTGCTTGATCAAACTCTTGTGCAGCTTGGCTGTACAGCTTGCCGATTTCTGCTTCCCAATCAGCTACCTCCCTACCTTGTATAGGCTTGTGTCCCGCTTGAGGGCTTAGATTAAACAAAGGACCTCCGTTTTGGGCAGTCCAGACACCTGCTAAATCGTTCGGTTCTAAACTGCTAAGAAAACTTCCAAAAGAAGTTTCCCAATCTTGGGAGTTAAAGAGCTTGTCTATAAGAGCATTATTTACCATTGTGACGAAATCGACTGCAATACCAATTTTGCTCAAGTCTTGTTTAATCTGCGATCCTATTGCGTCTGTTGTTTTGCTTCCCGCACCAGTAATTAAAGAGAAGCGAACGCGGTTGTCAAGAGCATCTAGTAGCTGATTTTTGTCGTTGTACTTAAATCCAGCTTTTAGTAGTAGTTCCTTCGCTTTTTGTGGATTGTAATCGTAAACTTTTAACCCTTCGGTGGGTGAAAGATAATAAGGACTTTGCGCGAGAATTGGAGAATTTTCTAGTTTACCCAAGCCCTGAAACGTGTTGTTAAGCATGGTTTGACGGTCGATGGCGTAGGCGACAGCTTGTCGAAATTCTACTGTATTAAACCAACGCGACTTTACTGGATCGACCAATGGTTTTCCATCTCTTGTCGCTTTATTCAGATTGAAAACAAGAAACTCTGGTCGGAAGCTAGGTTGCGCATAGATTTTGTAATTTCCCTGCTTTTCCTGCCGCTTCAGTAAAGAAAAGTGTTGCGGCTCCAGCGCTTCAACATCCAACCCGCCAGAACGAAATTGGAGCAAGGAAGTATCGGTCGATGCCACAATTTGCCAAACAATCCGTTCAATATAAGGTTGGGAATTGCCTTGAGCATCTTTGCGCCAGTAGTAAGGGTTGCGCCGGAACACCAAACGTTGACCAATATCGTAACGCTCTAGTATATAAGGACCGTTAGCGATCAGTTGATCGGGAGGAGTATCGGTGCCCCACTTGGTTATAAACATCGGCTTCCCCTCTTGGTCTTTCGTTTTCACCGATGCTTGGAGAGCATGGGCGGGTAAAACTTCAGCAGCTGTAATACCCAAGAAAGGAACATAGGGTTCTGGTAGAATAAATTCAATCCGATGCTCATCTAATTTGCGAACCTTGGGCAATGCCCTACTTTCACCAATCCGGAATGTATCAATGAGAACTGTGGGAATCTCTTGGTTAAGGTAAATATCTTTGTAGGTAAACACCACATCATCTGCTGTTAGAGGCTTACCATCAGACCATTTCAACCCATAACGCAAGTTAAAAACAATCCGTAATTTGTCGTCAGAAATTCGCCAAGATTCGGCTAAGGCTGGTTCAACTTTACCAGTTACTGGGTTTTCTTTGACCAACCCCTCATAAGTCAAGCCAAAAATATTAACTCCAGCTTGATTGAAGGCAGTGTTAAAGGTTTGGGGTTCGCCAAGGATAGTACTTACTAATTGATTAACTGGAGCAGATTGTGTTTGAAAGTGAGCTGAGTTGTAAGCGAAAACTATAAGTGCTGTTGTCACAATCAGGATGATTGGTAACCAAAAACGCCGGATTGGGGAAAGGATTGTAGTGAAACATTTCATACAAGCTTGGTCAAAATAGTATCTTCAGTTGCGTAGTCCAGTAACCAAGGTTCCGCCAACTTCTCAGGTTCCTTTGGTGGATGAGTCCGCTCCCAGTCTATAGTTCGTTGCAGTGCTTCCTCTGGGGGTACAACTTCCTTGTATCCCAACTCTTGGCGGATGCGAGTTGAGTCTACAAACCAGTGTTGCTCTGTGTTCACCGGCAGTTTCCACTCTACTGGTAACTTGTCTTTAGATACAGAAATTACCTTACCCTGCCATCGTGCGACCTTGCCAACTCTAGTTATCCGTTCAGCCTCGGAAAACACCTCTGCGTCGGCGACATGATAAATCCGACCCTTTGCCTGTTCATGACACACTGCTAGAGCGATCGCATATGCCACATTCTCCACATATCCATACGAGCCTCGCCACTCAGCAATACTCTCTTCCAACACAATAGCAGGGCGGTTATCATCTATGCGTTGTAAGTAGGGAAACAAGCGGTGTCGAATATCTCCTGGACCATAGACCATTGGTAGCCGTAAAATCGTGCCAGGTAAGTCAGGATCTGACATGACCACCCGTTCAACTAGAATCTTTTCGTAATCAACTGGCGCGTCTAGAGGTCTATTTGGCATCTCCCGAAAAGGATAAAGTGAAGAGCGCAGAGGCGAATCTTCAGTTAAGGGTACCGGAACAAGTTCAGATTCCCTGCCCAAAATCACGCCATAGGCACGATACACATCCATACTGCTGATAGCAACAACACGTTGGGCAATACCCTTAAACGTGTTCATCAGTGTCCGTGCATCCTGTTCAGTGTAGGCAAACATATCCAGGACGACTTGGGGCGAAATCTCCTCAAACTTGTTTTTGAACTTGTCTAGGTGAGTGCGTTCACCCAAAATGCGATGCACATCTGATGGTAATTCAACTATGCTTTTTCCTCGATGGAATACAGTCACCTCATAACCCATACCACAGAGGCGACGAACGACAGGAGGACCAATAAAGTTAGTGCCACCAATGACTAGAATTTTCATCTTTGAAATCCTGTTCATCAATCAGTTTTTTATCTAAGCACCAAGACGCCAAGGACACTAAGAAGTTTTGTGTCTTTACATCTTTGCATCAAGTAAATTCAAAACAAATATCAGCCTCCATTCAACTGATTGTCAATGTGGGAGTTGGTTGAACATTAGACTTCTTGCATTCATTGCAAAACAAAGAATAATTAACCACAGATGGACACAGATGGAATCAAAGAAATGCAATCTTGTCTATTGAACAGAGGTAGGCGTTTTCAGGATAACACCGTCAATTAAGCCGTAAGCCTTTGCCTCTTCAGCACTCATGAAAAAGTCTCGGTCTGAATCACGTTCAATCTTCTCTAATGGTTGACCAGTATTAGCAGCTAATATCTTGTTGATAGTTTCTTTGGTACGCAAAATTTCTCTAGCTGCAACCTCAATATCACTAGCCACTCCCTGAGCGCCTCCTGAAGGTTGATGAATCATAATCCGAGCATTTGGCAGAGCATATCTTTTGCCCTGAGTACCTGAAGAAAGCAAGAATGCTCCCATTGAAGCGGCAAAACCGACACAGGCAGTACAAACATCACAACGAATTTGATTCATGGCATCGTAAACAGCCATTCCTGCTGTTACTGAACCTCCAGGACTGTTAATGTATAATGTGATGTCTCGTTCTGGGTCATCAGCATCCAGAAACAACAATTGCGCAACTATCAAATTAGCCGTTTCATCTGTGACTTCACTCTTCAAAAATACAATTCGCTCTGCAAGTAAGCGCGAATAAATATCAAAGGCTTTGTCTCCTTTGTCTGATGGTTGAATAACCATTGGAATGCTGAGTTGAGGATTGTTCATAGCGTTTTTCTCCAAATAGTAGACAAATTGAAATCAACCTAACTGCCCAAATAGCTAGGATATTTACAAAATTATTTTTCTGAGCAAATTTCAAGTAGGGAGCTACTGAAAAACTCCCATCTTACCAAGACGAATCGTCAATATTTCGACAGATGTGATTGCTCTATGAGGACCATTTTTAGTGTTAGCAGGTGTCAACCAAAATGTTCCTGGTGTGCATTCATGCCCCCCTGTTTCGATAGTTCCATGAAGAACATAGACCATCACAAGGATGAAAATGAACTGGAATTACAGTGCCAGCAGCCATTTGTAATTTATGGATTGAACCTTGTGCTACTGGTTCCGCCAATGACAGTATTTTTGTTCCTGGAAGTTGCTCAATTTCCTGCCACTGTCCAGTGTGAGTGTCAACAAAATTTTGTTCAGTCATATTTCATTGCTCAAGTTTGAAACTTATCTCACCAAAGTTTGTAATGCTAGAAGCATCAACTTTTACAGAGATAATTTATCTGTGTTCCATAAGTGTGCAGATGTGGTTCTAAATATTCATTAATCATGCTTTTGTAAGAAGACTATTATTTTCTTCACGAGAGAACTTGTGGCAATGTATGTTCAAGTTTGTACTCCCACCTACCACAGAGATAGGAAGTAAGAATCACGCTCGTCGATGCCTGAAATTCTATACCTCTTGACCAATAATTGGACAATTGATGTTCGCCACTCGTTCTTATAAAAGTTCTTGTTTGCAAGGCAGATGCTGATTTTATCTGTGCAAGTGACTTTTTATATAGAGCAGTTGTTGTCGTTTGCTCATGCACAGACTCACCTTGCCACGGTTCTCGCGATCCAGTCATGGCGGTTTCTAGAATTCTATGTTGCAAGCGCACCTGAGTACCGCCTTCTTGTGGTTCCAAAATCCAGGTGACAATGGAAGGCTGAGGCATGAATTTATCCTGCCAAGTGTAGGAAAGCCGCTTTGGCTCTTCTAGTTCAATGACTTCGCAATCAATACTTTCATCGAGTCCTGGCAGTGTAGACTCCTGAAATCGGAATTTGTGTCCTACACGCGGCTCAAAGTCATTTTCCATCAACCATGCAGCTAAGGCGCGACGGTTGGTGAGTACCTGCCAAACTCGTTGTGGCGGATATGGATAAAAAACTTCCTTGTTCAAGTTTCGGAGCATGAATCTTCCTCCAAATAGTTGCTTAGGGCATCCAGTTTTTCTTGCCAGAACTGTTCGTAATGTGCAATCCAGTCAGAAATCTGCTTAAGAGGCTCCGGGTTCAGGCGATATAACCGCTGTCGCCCTGCTTTTCGCATTTGTACTAATCCTACTTCACAAAGCACTTGTAAGTGCTGAGAAATCGCTGGCAAGCTCATGGCGAAAGGCTCAGCCAACTGTTTAACTGGTTGCTCACCAGTACGTAACTGATCCAATATCGCCCGTCGTGTTGGATCTGCGATCGCTGCAAAAACATCAGCACTGGCAGCTAGTCTACTCATAATTTGCAGAAGTATAGAAAAATCTTCCTAAGCTACTGCTTTATTCGGTGTTACCCGGATTGGGGCAACGACTAGCCCCTTGATTCCATGCCCGTATAAGTTTAGTATTGCTTTTTTGCCAATATTTAAAAGGGTGTTCATATTTGCGTTGATTCCTCTGCCATTGCTGGCAATGTGCCGTTCAACTGGTTGTATCATTAGCGCCATCCTTATATTTAAGCTAATGCTTAACTATTTTTATGATAGATAAGTATTTGCTTAAATGTCAAGAAGAAAGGTAGAAGATAGAAAGCACAGGTATAAAAATAATCAGTAGGGGCAAGAAAGCCACCACCCAGAAGCATCGGTGTGTCGTGTGATGCTGATTTGAACGGAGCGAAAATGATTGCGTTATTGGGGCAGTCTGTAAACCTGCCTGGAGGCTCGAACGGTCTGTGCTGTAATCTCAGCACGGACTCTTCAGGGCTACTGAAAGCCCACACTGTACCGCAAGGTCAGTGTGGGTAGTTTACTCCACATATCAATCTCTTGTATTTTGATGCGGTCCTGCAATTCGTAGCGCTTCACAAAGTCTTCGGCGATCGCACATACTGTAGGTCGCTCAAGGATAACTGCTTGTAAACCTTCGTGCCAAAGCAATTTCATGCTCATGAGTTTTGAACAACTCTTGTTCGCCGTAAAGTTGCGAGGAATTTGTAATTACAGCGTTGTATAGACTGTCGAACGAGTGACATCCTCCTGCATCAAATCAAAGATTATGATGCAGGCTTCCCAAAATCACTTCTGAGAAAATTTCCTGGTTTTTCCCTTACGGGGTTTCGACACTTGCCTAGATTGAGTTACCTCAATCCCCGGTAGCCCGTCTGCGCAGGCAGTTTCCATTCCGCCAAGCCCTGGCGTACTAACTAGGGTAATGCCCCTATTTCTAATGTTTTGACCTGCTGCTACATCCCTGTCAGTTGTATATCCGCTGCGGAGGACAACAATGGATTCTAACAGCTAGGTCTTTTTTGACTTCACCCCCGCATTCAGGACACATTTGAGAAGTCCCTCTGGCATCAACTTCCCCAAAGAACTTTCCTCTTTTCCAACACACATATTTGACGATGGTTCTAAACTGACCAAACCCAGCATCAAGCATATGTTTTCCAAAGATTCCTTTGGCACTGGTGCGGTAATCCAAGTCTTCCATGAAGACCATGTCGCCAGCGTCACAAAGAGCGTGGGCTTGCTTAAAGTGAAAATCCTTCCTTGTATTGTCAATTTGGTGATGAAGTCGTGCAACCACTAGGCGCTGCTTCTCGTAATTCTTAGACCGTTTCTGTTTTCTAGAAAGCCTGCGTTGCAGCAATTTCAGCGAGCTAAAGCAGCTTCTTGAAAAACTTAGGCGGTTTTACGAGAGTACCGTCACTGGTTGCCAAAAACTTTTCCAATCCGATATCAACTCCAATGGGATGACCATGAGGATCTGGATCAGGGATACTGACATGACACTGAATATTGAGTGATGCGTAGCATCGGTCGGCTTTCCTCATGATTCTCACTTGCTTGACAACGAACCCATTAGGAATAGGTCGATGCAAGTTGATAGGAATCATTCCAATCTTAGGCAATTTGATATGCAAATTCGTTACTGGATTTTCCCTAAACTGAGGAAACAGCAACGACTTAAATTGTCCATACTTTTTAAATCGGGGAAAGCCAAATCCTATGCGTTGAAAATATTCCCATCCGCGATGCAGTTGCTTAATAGCTTGCTGGAGTACCTGAGAAGGAATTTCACTCAATTTGGGAAAGTCTTTCTTGGCTTCTGGCAAGTTGTTAAGCTGATTGACCTCATTGGGAAATCTCAAGACGGCAGGAAGGATGTACTCTTTTTCCAAGGAGCATCTATCAATCAAACATTTGCGACTATCACACCAATCTTTTATCTCTCGAAGTGCATAGTTATATGCCAATACGGTTCAGTTAGTGGTGTTTAGTTTTGTTAAGATCCCCCAACCCCCTTAAAAAGGGGGCTTAGTCCCCTCCTTTTTAAGGAGGGCTAGGGAGGATCAATCCTTAACTGAACTGTATTGAGTTATATGCGCCTCGACAAATTTCCATCCACTCAATCAATGTCTGCTCTTGACTGGTGCTTGGATAGATTCGGTATCGATAGTTAAGTGTTAGCATGGAATGAACTATAGCACATTTACTAGAGATTGGCTTTAGTGGTGGAGTTTCTACATACAAACATTGCGCTGAACCTACTTTAATGGATGAATGGTACCTAAAATTGAGGCAAGAAGGGCAGGCTGAACACTTGTTAAAGTTATATGATTATGATGGCAAATTATTAAGTGATAAAATCTCCAGTGCGACAATTATGACAGTAGGAGATAATAGACTAACGATTGTCTCACGGCTATATGACTAGAACTTATTGTGCAAGTTAATTATTGGATTATACTCATTATCTGTATGTAAATCTATGAAGTAATCTTCAAAGCTTGCGTATTTTCGTAAGGGTTCTACTTCTGGTATGTTTTCATGCCAATAGTATACTAGGTATAGTTTACGAGCGATCGCATTTAAATCTTCTATGAGAATTCTCAGCCCTTCTTCATCTCCACGCTCCAACTTCCTTGCTAGAGCAATTTTGATTCCTGTAGTTTCAGCAAGCCATCTCGAAAGTGCCTCTCCACGAATTTTGACAATTCCAGTTTGAAGGGCACCTGACAATGCTAAATGATTAGCTAGGCGAACACAGTCACGAGCTGTTAGTCTGTAAGCTCTTTGTTGTCTAACAACCTTTTTTTTTCTCATATTCATGAGTAAAGGTTTTATTTTAGCTTTGCAACTGGAAGTTTTGAGGTGAGAAATGGATTCTTTTGAGGCATGATTAGATAAGTCTTCTGTAATTAGAGTTGGGCTAGTTACTTCAGCAGCAGTTAACATCTGCTCTCGCTTATTCTCTTCCCCAAAGTTTTGCTCAACAAAATACTTTCGATACAACTCGCAAGATACAGTACATTTATTCCCTTGAAATTTCACTAACCCTATACTTTCTAATTTGTATGCCAATATATGGTTGAGTTCCAAACTGCCTGCGGTAATCACCTGTTGAAGTGCTTTTGCTAATTCAACGTTCTGTTGCAAAAGTGCTAAATGTTCCTGCAAGTAAGCCCTATAAATTCCGTTAATTGTGGGAGCTTCTTGTAATAACTGATCTAAATTTGTTTGGGGATCATTAACAAGATGATAAAGTGCGAGCCTTAGTAAATACGGATGTCCTCCCACCATTGCTTGTAGAGAGCGAGCATTCTGTATTCCTACGGCATCTGTCCAATCTAGTCCATGGCGTTGTGCTAAATCCTGAATTTGCTCTAAATTAAACTCAGGTAACTGAATCACTAGCCCGACGTTAAAAGGAGATTGATTGACATCTAATTGAATAAAAATTTCTGTAGAATAAACAACAACGAACCGAAGTTTTTGCAGTCCCTCATTTTGTTTAGTCTCCTCATGCCACGAACGTAGCAGTGATAAAAATTCAGAGGCAAGTTTGGGATAGTCAAAAATCCGATTTACCTCTTTCAGAGCTAAGACTACGGGAACGTCTATTTGTGATAACAGATAACTTTGTAAATAGATTGTACAGCTCATCTTACTACCAAGGTCTTCATCCCAATAATCATCGAGCATTGGTTGTAGCTGTAGCTGCCAGCTAATGTTAGCACAAAACCAGCGCAAAAATTTATCAAGGGAGGAGAAAACGACCTCGTCTGCTTGCTGAAAATCCAAACTTACAGTGCGGTAGCCAAGACAGACAGCGTGATCGATAATCCGTAGCATCAAGGAAGTTTTACCCGTTTTGCTAGGAGCCTTAATGCGGATAATACACCCTGGTTTTGTGATTTCTGCGTAGGCTAGTTTTTCAGATGGGAAGCGAGAAATGTAAAATTTGGAATTAAGCGGTACGGGACCACTGGGAAATTCAATAGATGTAGCTTCAGATGTAGCTTCGCTTTGGTGACTAAATTTCTCAATTAACTGCCGTTGCTCCAAACTGAGGGGACGTGGCTCTAAAGTTGAGCGAAAGTTATGTTTGGTAATTGGTTCTCCAAAGAAATCACTCAATAATGACCACACTCCAGAGGCAACTTTCCTAAGATGTGAGGCTCTATAGTGTATGTTGCCTGCCATGGTAGTGTAAGTTTTTCCTTCCCAAGAAGAATGTAGCACCACTTCTTGAAGGGGCGTTAAAACAGTCTGCTGGCTGGCATTGAGTAGCTGAATCACTTCTTCAATTGTCATACAAGTTGCCTTTAAAAGCTAATCCTCAGTAAATATATAGAAACCTGATTTTCACTCCAGAGGCTGGTTAGTTTTAAAGAAAGTATTGTCTAGTGAACTTTTTTTGTCACTAACACAGTACTATCAAGGGCGGTGCCGTTTATTGGGCACAAGGATGCACGTCCCGTTGGTGAAATTCAAGTGGCTTTGAGATAGCTAAAAACTTTCATTTATTAAAGTTCGTTAGAGGATGTTTGGAAAGTTGGAATGCGAGACATCATCAAAATCCTCTCAAACCTAACCCCCCTAACCCTTCCCACCTCTTTTTAACCCTCCCCTAAAACCGGAGGGAAGCGGAAAAACTTTTTTTATTGGAATGGGGGGTTTCAAAGCCTCTCCTCCCACAGGGGGAGAGGAATGGAAGTGGGGTTCTTCAGTAAACTTTGCGACTTTTCAAACATCTTCTTAGAAAAGAAAAACAACTTTATCTGCATTCCACAAAAATTTTCTCAATTTTATTAGCAACACGCAAGGACAGTTAAGACAGTTAAGACAGTTAAGCAAATAATTAGCTAACAATAAGCAATATTATTCTTTTTACATAAAATTTATTAAGATACTTTATAGATTGACAAAAATATTACTATATACTAAAGCCCGAATTTTGTGCTTAATACTTTTGACACCTCTTTGCCCAATACGGTTGGGTTAAGCTGTAGGCGGTCTTAAGTAAGGAAAACGAGAGTGTTTCGTTTTTTTACTCCTACCCCCTTGTGTATCGGTTTCTTGGACAGAAACTTAGCTCTAGTTTTTTGACAAGGGGATTACTTCTTCCCTCTAGTGGCTGTATCTGCTCCCACGCGAATTTCCCTCACGCAAGCGTGAAAACAAAAGGAATTTCTTCTGGCTGAAGGCCTCACTTTACCTGGTTTTACGCTTAACCGAACTGTATTGCATTACCTTCGCTTGTCACGAATGTGTCAAATACAAGTATTGACAAAAAATAAAAATCATGAAACTGCTATACTGATTGGAATATAGCGGTTTTTATATTAAGCTTTTTGAGAAAAATCCTGAAAATATTGTGCTTATTTTTACCAAATTATCTTTAGCCCTCGGATAACATGAGTACAAAATGTATCCTCTTTTTGAAAGATTAGGGAACATTTTTCTCTTGACAAAGCTTGATTGATTGCAAGTAGAATAAATTACGAAATATAAAAATTTCAAAAAAAGCGCAAAGTTAGTTTGACATCGATAACTAGTGTTTCCCCACGGCGATAGAGTTTGGTATCATTTGTACTTCATGAGCTCTACATCTATGACGAGTGGTAGTTTGTCGCAAAATGCCTTTCAAGCATCACGAATAGACCCTTCTGCTTTTAAGAGAATTCTAAATGGTCTAATCTCCAATTCTCCCTTGACGAATTTTCAAAACTCTTGATTTTTAAAATAACTGGCTGAGTATATTGTTGAAATCCTTAAAAGACGGATGCGACTTATGGATGTGGGCGTTCTCCTATAAGTAGGTGACCATGTATTTGTCGCCTCCCCACATTCAGCTTGTTCCGGAAATTACAATGTCCAGCAGTTTTTTCATCAGTAGGAGGTGCCAGGTAATGTCATATCTTGAAATCTCACTCATCCGTAGCGATCGCGCTACTCAACCCAGAGCTCACCTCAACCAAAAGTTAATTGGTGAGTATGCTGAAGCCATGACAACAGGAGTAAAATTTCCTCCTGTGACTGTTTTCTACGACGACATCAATTACTGGCTGGCAGATGGATTTCACCGATTAGAGGCGGCTTTAAAGACGGGAGCTTCTAGCATTGCAGTAGACATTCGACAAGGAACCTACCGAGACGCGGTTCTTTATTCAGTTGGTGCTAATGCGAAACATGGATTGAGGCGCTCCAATACTGACAAGAGGAGAGCTGTGCTGACATTACTTGCTGATCCTGAATGGTCACAGTGGAGCAACAACGAAATAGCGAAGCAATGTTGTGTTGCTGAAGGGTTAGTACGTAAGCTCAAGGAGGAACTATGTTCGTACAAAACGAAGATAGACTCTGCATATGCCAAAAAGTATGGCATTGATGAGGACACTTTGAAGAAGGCGCAGCAAAGGTTTATCGCTCAACCGCAAGAGCGCATAGCTCAACGCTGTGGTACAACTTACATTATCAATACTGCCAATATTGGTAAACGAAACAAAACAATAGTTTCCATCGATTCCACCGAAAAGTCCTCCCTTGTTGAAGTCCTGAAAGCAGAATCTACTGTTGAAATAAACGGTAGTGCAGACCAAACTCGAGAGCACTTACTTAATGAAGCACAGATACAGACGCCAATGCTATTTGATAGCAACTTCATTTATCACAGAGATTTTGATAGTCCTAAATTTTCCGAGGTTTCTGAAATGAAGTTGCCAAGTGCAGTTGGAGTCCATGTCTTAACTCCTTATACAGACAAATTTTTTCATCAAGAGGACTTGAGCTCAATAGCACCCTTAAAACATTTTGAGGTGGGCGATAACATCTGTATCCAGCATTCATACAACAGTGACATTGAAAACACTTGGATAAACAAAACTCCAAATATGTGCCACGTGACGACTGACAAACTACTTGAAGTGGATGTTGAGGGACAACAAACACAAAAGTTTATGGTCAAACCAGATTGTGTGGAACAACTAGAGCCACAAGTCGAAAAGACACAGGACGACAAACTAGAATCTGAAGCTACTGAGGAATTTTATCAGCTAAATACAAACGTCCGCGTTATCAACATCAAACAGGAAAGTCAACAACAGGTTGAGAAAGTCGTTCAAACTTTTGAGGTCACTTTCCCTGGTGCTTGTATCGAGATTGAAGGTTGTCCAAATACACTAGTTCTACTGTTTCAGCAAATGCATGACAATCCTAAGTTTGCTGAAGAAGTCTTGCGACAGGCATACTTACCGGAAGAAAGGCAGAGGGCAGAGGGCAGCTATGCTGAAGGAAAGATAGTAACTTTTATACAAAGGTAAGTCCTCTGTGCTCTGCCATATGGTAAGACAGCCCCCTACCTTATGGATGGAGACAAATAATAGAGTGCAAACTTTATTAAATCCCCCACTTTTAAGCGTGGGGATGCCCTTCTGCCTTCTGCCGCGCGTACTTCTGCCTTCTTAACGGAAGAAAGGCAGAGGGCAGAGGGCAGCTATGCTGAAGGAAAGATAGTAACTTTTATACAAAGGTAAGTCCTCTGTGCTCTGCCATATGGTAAGACAGCCCCCTACCTTATGGATGGAGACAAATAATAGAGTGCAAACTTTATTAAATCCCCCGCTTTTAAGCGTGGGGATGTCCCTTCTGCCTTCTGCCGCGCGTACTTCTGCCTTCTTAAGTAGACACAACTTAGAGCCTGTCGCTTAAGAAACAATACAGTTCAGTTAAGAATGTTTGTAGGTTGAGCAAACCCGTGGGGTTACCCAACTAACACGTTGATAATGTTGGGTTTCGTTGCTTTGCGCAATCGCCCAAAGGGCAGTGGGCACCAATCGCCTACGGCGGGTGCTCCGCACCAATGCCCTTTGGGCACGCTGCTTTGTGTTGGCACAAGCCTCCGCAGGACTTACGCACCTTGCGCGCCTTTCTTTGGGAGCATCGCACATAAAAGCAGTGCCCTGAGTTCCTCCGGAATACGCTGCGCGTACCCCGTTTCGGGGGCGCTTTGCCCTTACGTGCGATTGCACCCTACTAAAATTAGCCAGTTGAAACAATAGACCTCTTGCAAAAATGCTTGAATTGTCATGTTTACCGAGTGAGAACATCTCTGGAGATTCTGAGTCCCTTCGGGACACGCTACGCGAACGCTACACTGCGTTTCGCTCAGAATGACATTCACGTTTTTTGACTTTTGCAAGAAGTCTAATGAAATAAGGTTTTGAGATGTTTGTTGTTAAGAACGAGCCAGAAAATGAATAATTTCTGCGCTCGGAAATGAGCAGATTTTAGACTGGTAATATTAATGCCCCCAGAAAGTACCTGACTAACACTCTTTCATCACTATGTAGAGAGAAAAATTATGCCCTAATTTGGAAATCCACGTTTTTTCAAGGTTGCGGCGCTTTATTCCTAACAAAGAAGCTAAAACATTAGTCAATTGATAAAAGCCTTAGTAAATAAGGATTTTATATTTTTCTCTAGCGACAGTGATGGAAGAACGCTAACCCACAAATTGTGAAAATCACCTGTTTATATTTCAATACGGTTGGTGTTAGCGCCAAAAACCTTAAACTGCGTAGGTTGGGCCCTTGGAACGAAACCCAACATTTTTCGTGGTTTGTTGGGTAACACGAGCGTTCAACCCAACCTACGATTATCCTTAACAGCAACCGTATTGGTTTATATTTTTCTTGATTAAGGCGAAATCTTTTTTGGGGAAGTCGAAAGATTTTAACCAGACGTATGGTGTGCTCCACGAAAATGCGTTTGGTTGATAGTTCTTTGTTTTAATGTAAAGAAGTGAAGTAACGAGTCATTAACTTAAGTTATGTTGGTTCTGGAAAAAAATAAGATTTTCTATGTTCAAAAATATTTTTTATCCCCTATACTAGTGGAAGATTACCATTTCAAATTCCCGTCAAAAGTTAAGCACTAAAAATTTAAGCACATAGTGCGTTGTTGCCAGTAAGGTGTAAGAGCAACTTGTTTTATATTTCGAGTGAAACAGTTTCTAAATACAGACTTCCATACTCTCCTTATTTAGGAAAAATTTCAAAAAACAAAAGCTATAAAGCTTAGGAATACTATTTAGATCTGCACACATAATTATGAAACTTCCTGATGGTCCTCGGATGCCAATCTGGCTACAGACAATCCAGCGGATTGCACGTCCCTTTGAATTTTTTGATGAACTGGGGAAACAGTACGGTGACGCTTTCACGCTAGGAGATAGAAACAATTCTCCAACCGTGTATTTGAGTCACCCTCAAGCGATTAAAGAAATCTTCTCTGCCGATCCAAATTTGTTTGAAAGTGACCACCCGATTCAGGCCGAAACGATTGTAGGAAAGTATTCTGTGGCGATGGCAGACGGCGAAGTTCATAAACGCCAGCGCCGTTTGCTGTTGCCCCCTTTTCATGGGGACCGGATGCGGGCCTACGGTCAACTCATTTGTGATATCACCCAGCAAGTGATGGCTAGACGGACGATTGGTGAAACCTTCCTAGTTCGTCCAGTCATGGAAGAGATTACCCTACGTGTGATGCTGCAAGCCGTTTTTGGTCTGCATCAAGGACCGCGTTACGAGCAATTAAGAGAATTGTTCGGTTCATTCTTAGAGACAGTCGACTCTACCCTCAAGGCAAGCTTGCTGTTTATTCCTGCCCTTCGATGGGACTTGGGTTCTTGGAGTCCGTGGGGAAAATTTGTCCGCCTGCAAAAGCAAATTGATCAACTGCTTTACAGCGAAATCCAAGAACGACGGCAGTCAATGGATTCTGAGCGTACTGATATCCTTACCTTATTGCTAATGGCTCGCGATGAAGCAGGTCAGCCCATGACTGATGTGGAATTGCGCGATCAACTCATGACGTTGTTGTTTGCAGGTCATGAAACTACTGCGAGTGCATTGGGCTTAGCCCTGCATTCGCTTCACTATCACCCACAGATCAACAGCAAGCTCGAGAGTGAGCTTGACACTATCGGCATTGATACCGACCTAAGCTTAATCGCCAAGTTTCCCTATCTCACTGCGGTTTGTCAAGAAACACTGCGCTTGTACCCAGTGACTGCTCATACTAATCCTCGCAAGCTGAAAGCACCATTGGAAATTATGGGTTACCAGTTTGATCCAGGTACAGTACTGATAGGCTTGTCTTATCTAACTCACCAACGTGAAGATTTATACCCACAGCCGAAGCAATTTAACCCAGAACGCTTTCTTGAGCGGCAATTTGCCCCGTACGAGTATTTGCCTTTTGGAGGCGGCTACCGTGGCTGCATTGGCATGGCATTTGCCCAGTTTGAAATGAAATTAGTCCTAGCTACGATTTTATCGGGCTGGCAACTGGCTCTAGTAGAGCAGCGCCCGATCAAGGTTGTACGCCACACCGCAACCTACGCTCCTCCATCTAGTCTGCGAATGGTTGTGACAGGTCAACGTCAGTCTCAAAAGGTTCTGTCTACAGTCTGATCCGGCAACCAGCTAGCAGGTAACTCAAATGTGATTTTGTACGGCTTAATTCGTACTGTACTAATTTCTACCTACTGACAGCGGACAGGAAAATTTTTCGACAGTTTTGGATACCTGTAGAGACTGTACTGTACGGTCTGTACCAACCGATTGTTAATGTCCCACTGTACTAGTTAAAAACATCATTCAGATAGAATATTGGGTCTGTTGAGCAACAGTTGGCAAAATAATCACTTCAACAGTAGTCTATTACTTTTTACACAAGGGAACACAAGGCAAAGCTTATGAAACTTCCTGATGGTCCTCGGATACCAAACTGGCTACACACAATCCAGCTTATTGTACGTCCCTTTGAATTTTTTGATAAACTGGCACAACAGTATGGTGATGCTTTCACGATAGGAGATAGAAACAATTCTCCAACTGTGTATTTGAGTCACCCTCAAGCGATTAAAGAAATCTTTTCTGCCGCTCCAAATTTGTTTGAAAGTCGTCAGATAACTGAAGTTGAAACGGTTGTAGGGAAGTACTCCCTGGTGGTGACCGACGGCGAATTTCATCAACGCCAGCGTCGTCTCCTCATACCCCCCTTTCATGGGGAGCGTATGCGGACCTACGGCCAACTGATTCGTGATATCACCCAGCAAGTGATGGCAAAATGGACGATTGGTGAAGCTTTCTCAGTTCGTCTAGCTATGCAAGAGATTACCTTACGTGTGATGCTGCAAGCCGTTTTTGGTCTGCATCAAGGACTACGTTACGAGCAATTAAGAGAATTGCTCTGTTCATTCTTGGATACAATCAGCTCGACCCTGAAAGCAAGCCTGCTGTTTATTCCTGCCCTTCGATGGGATTTGGGTCCTTGGAGTCCGTGGGGAAAATTTGTGCGCCTGCAAAAGCAAATTGATCAACTGCTTTACAGCGAAATCCAAGAACGACGGCAGTCAATGGATTATGAGCGTACCGATATCCTTACCCTATTGCTAATGGCTCGTGATGAAGACGGTCAGCCTATGACTGATGTGGAGTTGCGCGATCAACTTATGACGCTGTTGTTTGCGGGTCATGACACCACTGCAAGTACATTGACATCAGCCCTGCACTCGATTCACTATCATCCACAGGTCAAGAGCAAGCTCGAGAGTGAGATTGACACTATTGGCATTGATACTGACCCAAACTTGGCAAGCAAGCTTCCTTATCTAAATGCGGTTTGTCAAGAAACACTGCGCTTGTACCCAGTGATTGCTCATACTAATCCTCGCCACCTGAAAGCGCCATTGGAAATTATGGGTTACCAGTTTGATCCAGGTACAACACTAATAGTCTTGTCTTATCTAACTCACCAACGTGAAGATTTGTACCCACAGCCGAGGCAATTTAAGCCAGAACGCTTTCTTGAGCGGCAATTTGCCCCCTACGAGTATTTGCCGTTTGGAGGCGGTCATCGTGGCTGCATTGGCATGGCATTTGCCCAGTTTGAAATGAAATTAGTCCTGGCTACCATTTTATCGGGCTGGCAACTCGCTCTAGTAGAGCAGCGCCCCATCAAGCTTGTACGCCACACCACAACCTACGCTCCTCCATCTAGCCTGGAAATGGTTGTGACAGCTCAACGTCAGTCTCAAAAGGTTCTGTCTACAGTCTGACCTGGCAACAGATTAACAAACAACTTAAATGTGATTTTGTGAAATTGCCCAACTCACATCTTGCACCAAGAAAAAATGATGTCAATTTGACACACCGTACTAACCCTCAAACCCTTATTGTACCGAGAAAAGCCAAGAAAAACACTGTAGCTTTCTTACGCTGCTTTTGGCTAAACCCAGGGTTATACGGATAGGTGCAAGATCTGAGCCAAGGGGCACTGCCCTACGCGCGATAGCACGGAGTACCCGCCGGAGGCGATCGCTTAATTGGTACTTTTGACAGACAGTATACACGGAATACCCTTGATATATCTGCGATATAAACCTTGGTAGAGCATCGCTTTCGTGTGAAATTTGTTGTCGATAAAGTTTAATACTTTTGTCAGTTAATTAGGAATCTAGTCCAAACCATATGATATTTCGGGCTGATTCTTTACCACCTTTTTTGAACATTCAACATTTGTGTATTGGCATTAGCTTAAGAGGTATAAGTGATGAGTACAAACATGACTGTGTACTTAACATCTGCGATTGTCTCTGGTGTGTTTTGGCTGCTGGCATATGTTGGCATGATCTGGCGTGGCTTCAAAGATAAATTACTTGGCACGCCCATGTTGGCTATTAGTGGAAACCTTGCTTGGGAACTTACTTTTGCATTCCTTTACCCAACACCTAGTAAATCAATACAATATGGCGCTACTTTCTGGTTTCTAATCGAATCGATACTTGCTTGGCAGTGTTTTCTTTATGGCTACAAGGATTATAAATCTCAATTTATCAAGAAGAATTTTTCTGTGATCTTTGTAACTTTAACAGCTATTATGTTATTAGTCACTGTCTTATTGACTTACCAATTTAATGATTCAATAGGAGTGTACACTGGCTTAGCCGCAAACGCGCTATTATCGTTTTTTTTGATTGATTTGCTTATTAGACGCGATGACGTATGTGGTCAGTCTCTTTGCATCGCAGTTAGCAAGTGGATTGGTAGCTTAGCTTTTGCGCTCGCAACGTTTGTTGGGGGATTGCCTGATATGAATACTCAATTAAATATTCACACCCTTCCAACGCTTTTCACAGAAATTATCTCTAACAAAACCTATCCGTTAATACAGAATATTTTCATGTATCCTCTTGTGTTTGTGTTGGACATCATTTATATCGTTCTTTTGTATCGCAAGTTTATGGAGAAAAAAGTTAATATTTGGAGATTCTAATTCAATGGTGTACATTTTGCAGTCGTTACTTCTCCTTCCAGTATTATGAATCAAAGAAAATAGAAACAGAATTGTTTTCTTGAGAGCGGTTAACTTTACGCTGGTGCTGGATGGAGAGAAAATCGAGAATTTCTTGAGAGTTATAGCTATTACATTCGTCTAAATTCAGCCTTGCAAACTATGATTACCCAACAAGAATTTCAACAAAGAGAACCCAGCTGGCTCACAGTGATTCGACTTATAAGATGGGACAAGCCAGCCGGACGGTTAATCTTAATGATTCCTGCCCTTTGGGCTGTGTTTTTGGCGGCACGGGCAACGCCACCGGCACCGCTTGTCAGCGTCATCATTTTAATTAGTTTAGTCAGCAGTGCTGCTGGGTGCGTCATTAACGATTTGTGGGACCGCGATATCGATCCACAGGTGCAAAGAACGCAACAGCGCCCCTTGGCGAGCCGTGCCCTCTCTGTCAAAGTCGGCATTGTTGTCGCTCTGATATCTCTGGTGTCCACTGTGATTCTTGGCTTTTATCTCAATCCGCTCTCCTTCTGGTTGTTGGTGGCGGCGGTGCCGGTGATTGTGTTATATCCATCAGCGAAGCGGGTATTTCCAGTACCCCAGCTAGTGCTGGCTATAGCCTGGGGTTTTGCAGTTCTGGTAAGCTGGAGTGCAATCAGCAAGCACTTAGAGTTTTCCACTTGGCTTCTCTGGGGTGCAACCGTATTGTGGACTTTAGGATTTGACACGGTTTATGCCATGTCTGACCGGGAGGATGACCGACGGATTGGTGTCAATTCCAGCGCTTTATTCTTTGGTGAATACGTTTATGTTGCCGTTGGTGTTTTTTATATCGGCACTGCCTTACTACTGAGTTGGCTGGGTGTCTATATGCAGTTGCCATTCCGGTTCTTTGTTAGCCTAGTTTTTGCAACCATAATCTGGATTTGGCAATGTATACGACTGCGTAACCCACAACTGCAAAATCCTCTCTACAGCCAAATGTTTGACGAAAACGTTTGGATTGGCTTTGTGTTACTCATTGGCATGATGTAGGTCTCTAAAGTTTTGAATTTTGGATTGCTATAGGTGTGAATCAATGCCCTTTTAACTCTGTCTAGCTAATTTCAGCAAGAAGATGACATTAACAACTGTTTACAACACAACATGGCACTCCT
Source organism: Scytonema sp. PRP1 (assembly GCF_036697665.2). Classification (NCBI taxonomy): domain Bacteria; kingdom Bacillati; phylum Cyanobacteriota; class Cyanophyceae; order Nostocales; family Scytonemataceae; genus Scytonema; species Scytonema sp. PRP1. The sequence continues at coordinate 60,573 of NZ_JBAHYJ020000137.1, forward strand.
TGATGCCCCTTTGGCAAGGGGGGGAGGAAATAGTTCAACAAGGCTTACCCCACACCCAGTTGGCACCCTCTTGGCAGATGCTCCTCCTAGGAGATGGCTCTCCAACACGGCACCTCCAACTCCTAACTGGTGAACGCACGGAAGTCGATTTAATCGAGATGTCTAACATTGGTATGGACTCAGATGGTGCTCCAGAAGCGATTCAATTATTACCGGGACCACGACTGCGACGGCAGGTGTGGCTACGTACAGCTTCTGGTCAGCGATTAGCGTATGCTACCTCATGGTGGAACGCGAATTATGTAGATAAGTATTTGCAGAACCGGAGTTTACCGATTTGGGCTAGTCTATCGAAAAAACGTACAGAGTTGTATCGAGAAGTTCTGGCAATTCACTACGGTCAATCAGCTGCCCTACAGTCAGCTTTCGCACAAAAGGGTGATTTTTGGGGACGCCACTACCTCTTCTGGCATCAAGGAAAGCCTCTAACACTGATTTATGAAGTTTTCTCGCCTTACCTAAGAAAATACATAGGACCAATGGCATTGCAGCATCAGGAAGCACTGACAACAGCCAGTTGTTTGTGAGTTCCATATGTATGCACATCTGACGATCGCCAAGCCATTTTCATTAGAGCACAACTCGCTGAGTTGCAAATAACTGATAAACCCCATTGTGTATCGAGGTAAAAAACATGAAGTCACAATCACTACAAAAATCTACCAGCCAAGACAAACTGCAATTTTCTGATCTCGACCAGCTAAGTAAATCCATTAACGCCGCAGTCACATTTCTATTGGAAACAAGAACCCCAGAGGGATGGTGGCAGGACTACAATTTCCCTCAGGCTGCTAGCATTGGTGATGAGTGGGTAACAGGTTATGTCGGCACCGTACTATCTGAAGTGCCTGACACCCGCATCCATTCAGCTCTGCTCCAAGCTTGGGAACTACTCAAAACTCGCGACCACCGTCCATCAGGTGGGTGGGGTTATAACTACAAACTCTGCACAGATGCCGATACCACAGGCTGGGCATTGCAATTAGCTGCCGCAGTAGGTGCGAGCGATTCGGAACGGGCGCAACGAGCAAAGCTGGCTCTGGCTAGCCAATTGCAGCCTGATGGTGGGTTATCCACCTTCCGTGAGGAACCGATACGAGCCTATATTAAGGTTCCTGATTTAGCCAAAGTGTCTTTTGCGGGTTGGTGTAGCTCTCATGCGTGTGTTAGTGCTGCGGTCGCCAGATTACCAGAGTTTCACTCACGTTTGCTTGACTACTTGAGAGCAACTCAAACCTCTGAAGGAAACTGGAAAGGTTATTGGTGGCCTGACCATGAATACACAACGGCATTAGCGGCAGAGGCATTAGCAGCGAGTGGTGAAGCCAGCGACAAGCCCCGCATCGAGCAAGCAGTGGCATGGGGATTGAAGCGCTTGAGTCCCCAAGGATTTGTGGCAACTTCCAGGCATCCAAACGGTTCGACTTTTGCCACTGCATGGTGCTTGCGGTTATTGCTGTTAAACACAGACGATGCAGAAGTCAAAGCTGCAACAGCCGCTGCAACGCAATGGCTTTTGGAGCAACAGAAGCTGAATGGTTCTTGGGAGCTATCTGCTTACCTGCGGATACCCTTTCCCTTTGATCCAAACCCCGATGAATTCCCCCGGTGGAGATATTACGTCGAGATTGAAGAAGGAGATAATAAGAGATTTGAAGGCAGTATTATTTTCGATCACAACAGCATTTTCACGACTGCTACTGTCTTAAGCTCACTCCAAAAGGCAGCACAGGTGTTGGAGAAATAAGAGCCTCTCAAATATTTGTAGCCTGCAATTGACCCTCTCAAAGGTATTGTCAAATCTCAGTACTTTCTCAAGTTGATTAGACCTTAGAAAATCACCTTCTTTGACAATACCTTTGTGGAGGTTTTACATCCAACCTATGAACAATATCTAACGAATAATCAGAAGTTAGCAGTATGACCTACTGTGGTGGCGACTACAAAGACGTTAACTACAAACACCTTATTTGAATCAAATTTTCAAGCAAGTTGTACATCAGGTTAAATTTCCAAGGAGAAACAAATGAGCGTCAAACTTGAGCAAGTCAAAGAGCAAACTAGAGATAAAAAAGAAGATAAAAAAGAAAAGGTTTTTCCAGCCAGCTGGTACATTGCTATGGAATCCAAAGCTTTGGGTAAAAAGCCACAAGCAATAGTATTATTTGGCCAGGACTTAGTAGCTTGGCGAGATGAAAACGGCAACCCAGTCATTATGGAACGTTACTGCTCACACCTGGGAGCTAGTCTAGCGATTAGTAAACGAGTAGATGGCTGTCTTGAATGTCCATATCACAAGTGGCGCTATGATAACTCTGGACAGTGTGTTTCTATTCCTAATGTAGAAAACATTCCCTCAAAGGCTCGTCAGGCTACTTATACTACTGTTGAAAAATATGATCACATTTGGGTGTGGTATGGTTCTAAAACTCCTTTGTTCCCTGTACCTGTCTATTTACCCGCAGAAAAAAAGAGGCAGAAAGACTATATGGCTTTCCGCTTTGCTGTGGAATCTAAAATACCAATCGTAACGATGATTGAAAATATGTATGATTATCGTCATTATACCTCCGTTCATTCTCTGCCTATCAATGACAAAGTACCTATTGAATACACCCTACAGGAGCAGCAACACCCAGAACAACAGAACGAATTATTCATTACTCCAGAAGCTTGGTATCGAGGAGTCATTGACATGTCTGTCGAGAAGTATGTTCTCGAGCAATTTGGTGGGATAACAGATGGAATATTCCGTATTTTAGGGATAAAGTTTAAAAAAATGACACACATAATAGACACCTGGCCTACTGGGCATGTGCTTACAATGTTGTTCGATGATAGGGAAGTGATGAGAGTCATGCTTGGCAGCACACCAATTAATGCAAATCATTCTATTGGGGTTGCATTGGTAAGGGTTAAGAAAACAGGCAATTTCTTGTTAGATATAATTTTCTATATGCTTTTTGCTTGGCAGTCCAAAGTTAGTAGTAAGAAGGATTTACCGATTTGGGGTACCATGAAGATAGATGGAGGGAAAATTTTTGTCAAAGATGATTATTTACTTTTGAAGTTCAGAGAATTCTATCGCAAGTGGATTGATAAGGCAGAGTAAAAGATACGTCACACACAACTCAAACTTCGTCTAAAAGTTGGTAGTCTTTGTAGAACAGGGCAGGTCGCCTAAGGTAATGTCAGTAGCACTTCAAGATGAGCCTGTAACCCTGAAAAATTATTGTTTAAATGCCTGCTTAACGGTTTAGCTAGTTAACTGACAAAACTTTTGCTGCGGCTTGTCCCCATTACTTGGATAGTTGGAACACAAGAGATGGAAAGCCAATCATCAACTTATGGCTGATTGATACTATTCTCAATTATCCCAAAAGCGATCGCTCCCAATCAGTCATTCATATTGCATTTGAAAATAGCAAACCATAGTTATCTTCCACGATGAGGATGATACAAAGGCGGTTAATTTACATATCTTGAGAAACAGGCTCTCAGAATTGGATTTTTCTACTTACTTAAAAAAGGAACCTTCTTATGCATCTGAGCCAAATTACCCATCCAAATCAATTGCACGGACTATCAATTCCACAACTGCAAGACATTGCCCATCAGATTCGAGAAAAGCATTTACAAACAGTAGCCACCAGTGGTGGTCACTTAGGTCCAGGTCTAGGTGTGGTTGAACTGACTCTGGGGCTTTACCAGACTCTAGACTTGAACCACGATAAAGTGATTTGGGATGTAGGTCATCAAGCCTATCCACACAAACTGCTCACTGGACGGTACGATCGCTTTCATACTCTACGACAAAAGGATGGCATTGCAGGCTATCTCAAGCGATGCGAAAGTCCATTTGACCATTTTGGTGCTGGTCATGCATCCACCAGTATTTCTGCCGCATTAGGGATGGCTCTAGCCAGAGATATCAAAGGAGAAAACTTCAAAGTCGTCGCAATCATTGGAGATGGCTCTCTGACAGGCGGCATGGCACTAGAAGCGATTAACCATGCAGGTTACATGCCCAAAACTAACTTGTTGGTCGTACTCAACGACAATGAGATGTCGATTTCACCCAATGTGGGTGCGCTTTCTTCTCACCTGAATCAACTGCGGTTCAGTTCCGGTGTACAATTACTCAAAAAACTGGAAGAACAATTTGAAACAATAACGCATATCGATTCCGTTCTCCCAGAGTTGAGTCGCATCAAGCAAGGGATCAAGCGTTTGGCAGTACCTAAGGTGGGAGCAGTGTTTGAGGAACTGGGCTTCACCTACATGGGACCAATCGACGGGCACAATTTGGAGGAATTGATTGCCACCTTTGAGCAGGCGCATCAACAGACAGGTCCAGTGTTGGTGCATGTAGCGACAGTCAAGGGCAAAGGATATGAGTTCGCCGAGCAAGAAAGGGTTAATTACCACGCGCAAAACAAATTTGATTTAAAAACAGGCAAGGCAATTGCTTCCAATAAGCCCAAACCTCCGAGCTACTCTAAGGTGTTTGGCGAAACTTTAACTAAAATAGCCAAGAACAACCCTAAAGTGGTTGGCATTACTGCAGCCATGTCCACCGGGACAGGGCTGGACATCCTCCAGAAACAACTGCCAGAGCAATACATTGATGTGGGGATTGCCGAACAGCATGCAGTGACCTTGGCAGCAGGTCTAGCCTGTGAGGGTATGCGCCCCGTTGCCACTATCTACTCCACTTTCCTGCAACGGGCTTACGATCAGATTATCCATGATGTCTGCATTCAAAATCTGCCCGTCTTCTTCTGTATGGACCGAGCTGGCATTGTTGGTGCTGATGGTCCCACCCATCAAGGAATGTACGACATCGCCTATTTACGTTGCATACCCAACATGGTACTGATGGCTCCCAAAGACGAAGCCGAACTTCAGCGAATGCTTGTGACTGGCATCAACTACACCAATGGTCCTATCGCCATGCGGTATCCGCGCGGTAATGGTCATGGAGTGCCCCTGTTAGTAGAAGGTTGGGAACCCTTACCGATTGGCAAAGCAGAAATTCTCCGCTCTGGAGACGATGTGCTGATGGTTGCTTATGGTTCGATGGTAATGCCAGCGCTGCAAGCCGCTGCCACCTTGAGCGAATACGGCATTGAAGCAACGGTAGTCAATGCCCGCTTTGCCAAACCCTTAGATACTGACTTAATTGTGCCTCTGGCTAAGCAATTTGGTCGAGTTTTCACCCTGGAGGAAGGCTGTTTGATAGGTGGTTTTGGTTCAGGCGTTGCCGAAGCGCTACTCGACCACAATGTGGTAGTTCCAGTTATCCGCATCGGTGTACCTGACCAGTTAGTGGAGCATGCAACTCCGGAACAATCCCAATTAGAACTAGGCTTGACTGGTCCACAAATTGCCGATCGCGTCCTAAAAGAAGTCGAATTACCCAAACTAAGTGTACAACTATTGCAAAACGCCTCGCGCAAACAAATGACTGATGCTGCGATGCGCTGATAAAGTTTTCCCTTGCACCACGCGCTATTCTACTAGCGGATTGAAAATAGATTTTCTGGCGTAGTGGTGTAAGCAGTTTCTGATGACTAGTTTCTGGCTTTTACCATCCAAATCGTAACCTATGCAAACTCTCTCAACTCCACTGGCTTCTAACGCCTCTTCTAATCAGACCCTTACTGGCACTATCATTCCCCGCCGTAAAACTCGTCCTGTGCGCGTTGGTAATGTCACCATTGGCGGTGGTTCTCCTGTGGTGGTGCAGTCGATGATCAACGAGGACACTTTAGACGTAGCGGGTTCTGTTAGTGCAATTCGTCGCCTGCATGAAATCGGCTGTGAGATTGTTCGCGTCACTGTGCCCAGTCTAGCTCATGCCAAAGCAGTCGCTCAAATCAAGCAGAAACTTAAACAGACTTACCAAGATGTTCCCTTGGCGGCTGATGTCCACCACAATGGTATGAAGATTGCCTTGGAAGTCGCAAACCATGTTGATAAGGTGCGGATTAATCCAGGGCTTTATGTGTTTGAGAAACCCAACTCAAATCGCACTGAATACACTCAAGCAGAATTTGACGAAATTGGTGACAAAATTCGTGAAGCCTTAGAGCCTTTGGTTATCTCTCTGCGGGATCAAGGGAAATCTTTGCGGATTGGTGTAAATCATGGTTCCCTTGCAGAGCGAATGCTGTTTACTTATGGTGATACACCCGAAGGAATGGTAGAATCAGCTCTGGAATTCATTCGCATCTGTGAATCCCTCGACTTCCGTAACTTGGTTATTTCGCTCAAAGCATCCAGAGTGCCTGTGATGATTGCTGCTTATCGCCTCATGGCACAACGGATGGACGAATTAGGTATGGATTACCCGTTGCACCTGGGTGTAACGGAAGCAGGTGATGGTGAGTACGGTCGGATTAAGTCTACTGCTGGAATTGCGACTCTGCTAGCTGATGGCATTGGTGATACCATCCGCGTCTCACTCACCGAAGCCCCAGAAAAAGAAATTCCTGTCTGTTATAGCATTCTGCAAGCACTAGGACTGCGGAAGACTATGGTAGAGTATGTGGCTTGTCCCTCTTGCGGTCGCACCTTGTTTAACCTGGAAGAAGTTTTGCATCAAGTACGAGAAGCTACCAAGCACTTAACTGGTTTGGACATTGCTGTGATGGGCTGTATTGTTAACGGTCCTGGGGAAATGGCAGATGCAGACTATGGTTATGTTGGCAAGCAACCCGGTTATATCTCTCTGTATCGCGGGCGTGAAGAAATCAAAAAAGTGCCAGAGTCCCAAGGGGTTGAAGAACTGATTAACTTGATTAAAGCTGACGGTCGTTGGGTTAACCCTTAAGACAGTTAACACTCAACAGTTATCACTGATTTCGGACACTATCACCTACTACAGAAGCCAATGAATACTCAAGTTTTTGAACGGTCATTGCAAAATTCTGAACTTGTCCAGCCTCAGGGATTTGAGCGTGAAATCAAACAAGCAACCTTTAACCTAAAGGCTTACTTATCACAACGGCAAGCCCAAGTAGAAGCAGCGCTTGAGGAATCAATCACTGTAGTCTATCCCGAAAAAATCTACGAGGCTATGCGCTATTCTCTGCTGGCTGGGGGAAAACGCCTACGCCCAATTCTGTGTCTTGCTAGTTGTGAACTCTCTGGAGGCACACAACAGATGGCGATGCCCACTGCCTGTGCGCTGGAAATGATTCATACCATGTCTCTGATCCATGACGACCTGCCCGCCATGGATAACGATGACTATCGACGAGGTAAACTGACCAACCATAAAGTTTATGGCGAAGACATTGCCATTCTGGCTGGTGATGCACTGTTAGCCTACGCCTTTGAGTTTATTGCAGTGCACTCCAAAGGAGTTCCCGCCCAGCAGTTGTTGCAAGTCGTTGCTAAGTTAGCTCATGCAGTTACAGCAACTGGTATAGTCGGTGGTCAAGTTCTGGATTTAGAACATGAGGGACAGCAAAATGTTGATGTAGAAACCCTCAACTTTATTCACACCCATAAAACTGGAGCTTTGTTAGAAGCCTCAGTTGTGTGTGGAGCACTCCTAGCTGGAGCGTCGGAGGATCTTTTGCAACGACTAGAGCGTTATGCTCGCAATATTGGTCTGGCCTTCCAGATTATTGATGATGTGCTTGATATTACCGCAACAACTGAGGAACTAGGGAAAACCGCAGGTAAAGACCAAAAGGCGCAGAAAGTCACTTATCCCAGTTTGTGGGGTATTGAGGAATCCAGACTAGAGGCGAAAAAATTAGTTGAAAAAGCTAAGGCTGAACTAGCTTGCTTTGAAAAGAGCGCGCAACCTCTGATAGCTCTAGCAGACTTCATCACAGCTAGAACTAACTAATCAGTTATCAGTAAACAGTTATCAGTTATTACTGTTCATTCTTTACTGATAACTGTTCGCTGATAAAGGCGCGCCAAGCAAGAGGAACTGATTAAATAACACTTTGGTATTCGGATACATCACACAACCGCTTGGGTGCAACTAAGACAGTTGGGAATTTCTACTACAAGTTCCACGACCTAAACATTATTAAATGTCCTACTCTAAAAGTTTTATTTTTTTTTATTTTTATCAGCTTGAAAGAAGGAAGGTGTAATGGACACATTGGTGCAACAAAAGAACCGCAATCACAAGGCGTTACGTCCCCCGTTGGCAAAAGGTTTGCCTGTTCTAGGCAACGCCCTGGAATTCAGTGATATGGATGCCTTTTTGCGGAAGAAGTACTTGGAATTGGGACCGATTTTTCGCATCCGTGCTCTGAATATGGAGTTTGTAGTTCTTGCTGGACGAGAAGCGAATTTGTTTTTTTCCAAAGAAGCAACGAAATACTTTACCTCCGCTCAGGCTTTGCAGGATTTTAATGCCGAACTTGGTGTCTCGCGATCAATAGGCAGTATGGATGGTCCTGACCATGCTAAGTACCGCAACGCGTCGAAACTAGGGTATTCCCTTGCTATGCTTGAACAACAGTTAGATCAAGCAGTCGCAATTGCTAGACGAGAGGTGGCAAGCTGGTCAACCATCAAGCCACAGCCTGTCTTCTATCTGATGCAGCGGATTATTATCCAACAAATTGGTTTGTTATTAACTAACTACTCTCCGTACGAGTATCTGGATGACATTATCTTATTTTCTCGGATTCTGATAGCGACCAAAACGACTAGGTTACGTCCAGAATTTATGACGTACCTGCCAGCTTATCGACGGGCAAAGGCACGGGTCTTTGAATTATTACGCAAGGTCATAGCTGCCCATACCACCGAACCGAGTGGCGATCGCCTTAAAGCGGCGGCTGCTTCAGAGCATCGTCATCCTGATCTCATTGACGATCTACTCCAGTTCATGAAACAGGAACCGGAAATTCTGCCAACGCAGGAAGATCGCATTCTGGCGGTAATGAATCCATTCCTCGCAGGGGTAGATACTGCTGCCAGTACCGCTGCATTCTTGCTCTATGCCCTTCTCAAACATCCAGAAATTCTGGAGCAGGCAACTTTTGAAGCGAATGCACTATTTGCCAACGGCATGCCCACACCTGATAGTTTGCGTAGGCTAGATGTTTTGCCGAGGGCTACTCTAGAAGCCCTACGGATGTACCCGATCGCTCCAGCTGTATTCCGCAGCGTTACGGTTCCCTTCGAGTTTGCGGGATACCGTATCGAAGCCGGACAAAGGGCGCTCATTGCCACAACCGTACCGCACCAGCTGCCGGAATTTTATCCTAATCCTTTCCAGTTTGACATTGATCGCTACAAAAAAGGCAGAGAAGAACATCATCGTCAGCCAGGTGTATTCGCACCTTTTGGTTTGGATCCACATATGTGCTTGGGCATGAATTTCGCACAAGCACTGATCCCGCTCAATATCGCAACTATTCTCCAAGCCGTTCGCTTAGAAATGGTTCCAGCGAACTATCAACTCCGGATTGACCTAATACCTACGCCAAGTCCTGATAGCAAATTCCAGATACGAGTTGCACAACGGTTTGAGCTTTAGGCGGATTGATAGGTTGAGCACTTTGAATCAATTTGAGTGGCTTTTGCGATGGCGCGGAGCGCCTGCATAATTGCGATCGCACTGGGGACAATACTCGAAGGGGGAAAACGCTTGCGCCCAATTCTGTGTCTTTTAGCTGCGAACTCTCTTTTGGCATACAAGAGATGGCAACGCCAACTGCCGTGCGCTGAAAATGATTCACATCATGTCTGTGATCCATGATAACCTGCCTGCGATGGTTAACACTGATAGATAACTATTCTATTGATAATTAAGCAGCAATTAAACTGCATTTGTAATCACAAGAGGAATGAATAATGGATACCAAAGCCTTTAAACGCTCGCTCCATAGTTCCGAGCACTACTATCGCAAAGGATTTGGGCACGCAAAAGAAGTGACAGGAACGTTAGACTTCGAGTATCAGAGCGATTTGATTCAGCAGATCCGAAACAACGGTTATACGTTGCAGTCCGGCGACGTTACAATTCGGTTGGCAGAAGCGTTTGGATTTTGCTGGGGGGTAGAGCGAGCCGTTGCTTTGGCTTATGAAACACGTCAGCAATTTCCTAACGAGCGCATTTGGCTCACCAACGAAATCATTCACAACCCGTCGGTTAACCAAAATCTGAGGGCAATGCAGGTTGAATTTATTCCGGTTAACGATCAGGGGCAGAAGGATTTTTCGGTCGTTGCAACAGAAGATGTCGTGATTCTGCCTGCTTTTGGAGCCAGTGTTCAAGAAATGCAACTGTTGAACGAAAAAGGCTGCAAAATTATGGATACGACTTGCCCATGGGTTTCTAAAGTGTGGAACAGTGTTGAGAAGCACAAAAAAGCAAACTACACCTCGATTATCCATGGCAAGTACAAGCACGAAGAGACGATTGCTACCAGTTCCTTTGCAGGGAAATATCTGGTTATCCTGAATTTGCAACAGGCTGAATATGTCTGCAATTACATTCTCAATGGCGGAGACCGTGAAGAATTCTTAAACAAATTTGCTCATGCTCATTCTCTGGGATTTGATCCAGACATTGACCTGGTCAGAGTGGGTATTGCTAACCAAACCACAATGCTTAAAGGAGAAACTGAGCAAATAGGCAAGCTCTTTGAGCGCACACTCATGCGTAAGTATGGTCCACAAGAGCTAAATAATCACTTCCTCAGCTTCAACACCATCTGCGATGCCACCCAGGAGCGTCAGGATGCGATGTACAAGCTTGTGGAACAAAAGCTGGACTTGATGGTGGTGGTTGGCGGTTTTAACTCTTCCAACACAACTCAACTCCAAACAATCTCAAAAGAGCGCTCAATTCCTTCCTATCACATTGACTCTGCAGAGCGTATAGGACCAGGGAATCGGATTGAGCACAAAAAGTTGCATTCCTGTTTAGAAGTACTTGAAGACTGGTTACCATCGGGTCCAATTGTGGTAGGCATTACCTCTGGAGCTTCCACCCCAGATAAAGTTGTTTCCGATGTCATCGAAAAGATTTTTGACATCAAGGCAGCTAAGCAGAAATGCAGTTCAGTTAATGTCAATTAGCAAAATTAAACAGCCCGGAGATAATAAAATGGGAACATCAACAGCTTCTAGCTTTGATTTAATCGGTCCGACAGCACTCGCCGCTGCCTATAGTAGGCAGTTCAGCGATATTCCATACGCTCTTGAAATTGCTCAAAAAGTGGATGCTCAAACTGTCTTTGAGCAGCATACTGGACATCATCTCGAGAGGTTGGCCACACTGGTACTGTGGATTGAGTCACGCTACAAAGTAATCAACCATCTCATTGCCATGTTTGGCTACACACAAATTATCGAACTGGCTTCAGGCTTGCTGCCCCGTGGTATGGCGATGTCTGAAAACCCAAACGTCACTTTTGTCGAAAGTGACTTACCTGCTATGATTGACTTCAAAAAGCAGCTGGTTATGCAACTGATTGGGGAACGTCCCAATCTCCAGTTTGAAGCAATAGATGCTACCAGTCTACCAAGCCAATTTCCCATTGACGCCGATTACCTGCATGATTCTGAAAAGGTCGCAATCCTGTGTGAGGGGCTTTTGCTTTACTTGACTTTTCCTGAAAAGGAGCGGGTATGCGCCAATGTCCGGAATATGCTTCAACGCTACGGAGGTGTTTGGATTACTCCTGACCTAAATACTAAGGATGGATGGTATAGGTTACAGGAAATTAACCCAAAAATACATACAACATTTCAAGGTATTTATAATACCACAGGTAGATCATTAATAGATAATTGCTTCAATGATATGGAACACGCCAGACAGTTTTTTATAGAACAAGGGTTTTGTGTTGAAGAGTATAAGATGATTGAAATTTTGGGAGAAATTTCTGATTTAGAACCACTGGGAATTGATAGTGACCAAGCCAACCATCTTCTCGCAACGAATTCCGTCTTTGCGCTCACTCTCAATTCTTAACCAGTTTTCTGGGACAAGTTTGTTAGGGGACGAAGCCAAGAAGATTGAGATCGTCCATTGAGCGTGCTCCTACCCACTCATCTCAATTCCAACCCTAAAATTACTCTCATGCTTTCCTACTCCCTAATTGCCTCGGCAAAAATCAATTTATACCTGGAAATTATCGGCGCTCGCCCAGATGGCTACCACGATCTGGCAATGGTGCTCCAAAGTATCGACTTAGCAGACCAGATTGACCTGCACTCACGCTCGGATGATGCCATCTGTCTGCATTGCAACCATCCAGAAGTGCCTCAAGACGAGAGCAACCTGGCTTACAAGGCGGCAGCACTGATGGCAACAAAATTCCCTGATGCCTTTGCCAGATATGGCGGCGTCGATATCACAATCCATAAGCGGATTCCTGTTGGAGCAGGATTGGCTGGCGGTTCTACAAATGCTGCTGCAGTTTTGGTCGGGTTGAATTTGATGTGGAACCTGAAATTAAGCGACAAACAATTGCAATACCTGGGTTCTTTACTCGGATCAGATGTTCCCTTCTGTATCGTTGGCGGTACAATGCTAGCAACAGGACGAGGCGAATACCTGACTCCTTTGCCAGTACTGGGTCGTTCCTATGTAGTCTTAGGTAAGTACCGCAGTCTCTCGGTTTCAACAGCTTGGGCTTATCAGACATTCCGTCATCAATACCTTAGCTCCTGCATGTCCAATGCTCTTGCTGTCGAGAATCTTGAACAGTCTGCCAGCATAGAAAAAATGGTATCCGCCATCAACCACCAAAATGAGCGGAACATTGGTCAGTTTCTCTATAATGACCTAGAACGGGTAGTACTGCCAGAATATCAAAAAGTGCAGCGGCTCAAAGAAGAATTCCAACGGTTGGGATGCGCGACGATGATGTCAGGTTCTGGTCCTACCGTGTTTGCCTTGACTCACTCTCAGGCTGAGGCACAGCAAATCCTAGAGTCCGTGAAGATAGCTATTGCTGACCCTGATTTAGACCTGTGGGTTTCACAATTTACGCCTTCCAGTATTCGCATTCCATCCTTTCACACGTAAGATTGCAATTTCCAGATTCTTAAGGAGGAAATATGGTGAGAATTATTGCTATTGTTGGTATGCCTGGATCGGGTAAGAGTGTGGTAGCTAGCTATCTAAAAAATCATGGCTTCCCGATAATTCGGTTTGGAGACATTATCATCCAAGAAGTAGAAAAGCGGGCACTACCAATCACACCAAATAATGAGCAAATTATCAGAGAAGAATTGAGAACAAAACACGGAATGGATGTCTGTGCCCAAAAAGCATTACCATTTATTAAAGAAAAAATGTTAGACCATCAATTAGTTATTATTGATGGTCTCTATAGTTTTAGCGAGTATAAAACTCTAAAAAAAGAGTTTAATGATGAACTACTCGTTTTGGCAATTTTTACTCCCAAGGCTATAAGGTATGAACGCCTTACTTTAAGACAAGAAAGACCTTTAACAATTGTAGAAGCCCAGAGAAGAGATTTCCTGGAAATTGAGAGAATTGAAAAAGGTGGTCCAATTGCAATGGCTGACTTCACCATAATTAATGATGGCAGCCAATATCAGTTACACAGAAAACTTGAAGAAATACTGGCAACATTGTTACCTGAAGTTGTTGCTGTAAGTCGTTAGTTCTTAATAGCTACTAACTAACCACTACCTACTAACTACTAACCCCTAACCACTAACACTGTCATGAAAGCAATTTCTATCCTTGGCTCAACAGGCTCTATCGGTACCCAAACACTGGATATTGTTGCTCAATACCCCAACCAATTTCGGGTGGTGGGATTGGCAGCAGGGCGGAATGTAGAAATGCTGGCTGAACAAATCCGCACATACCGACCTCAAATCGCAGCTATTTGTGAAGTCGAGAAGCTACCTGAACTACAAGCAGCGATAAAAGACCTCGACCCCCAACCAATTCTACTAGCAGGCGAAGCTGGGGTAATTGAAGTTGCCCGCTATGGCGATGCCGAAGTTGTAGTGACTGGCATTGTGGGTTGTGCAGGTCTGTTACCTACCATTGCTGCAATCAAAGCAGGCAAAGACATTGCTTTGGCTAACAAGGAAACCTTGATTGCTGGCGGACCAGTTGTCTTGCCCTTGGTGCAGCAGCATGGAGTGAAGCTGTTACCAGCAGATTCAGAACATTCGGCAATTTTTCAGTGTTTGCAAGGAGTGCCTAGTGGTGGGCTGCGGCGAATTCTGCTGACAGCTTCTGGCGGGGCTTTCCGAGATTTGCCAGTTGAAAAGTTATCACAAGTCACTGTGGCTGATGCTTTGAAGCATCCTAACTGGTCAATGGGTCGCAAAATAACTGTAGATTCCGCCACTTTGATGAATAAAGGGTTGGAGGTTATCGAGGCTCACTGGCTGTTTGGTGTTGACTATGACAATATTGACATTGTCATTCATCCCCAAAGTATTATCCATTCTTTGATTGAACTGCAAGATACTTCAGTACTGGCGCAATTAGGTTGGCCAGATATGCGCCTACCACTGCTATATGCTCTGTCTTGGCCGGAGCGAATTTATACTGATTGGCAGCAGTTGGATTTAGTGAAAGTGGGGCAGATGACCTTTCGTGCTCCAGACCATCAAAAGTATCCTTGTATGCAATTGGCTTATGCTGCCGGTCGCGCTGGGGGTTGTATGCCAGCAGTTCTCAATGCTGCAAATGAACAAGCTGTCAGCTTATTCCTAGAGGAAAGAATTCAGTTTTTAGATATTGGGCGTTTGATTGAACGGGCGTGCGATCGCTACCAACGCCATAACGTCTCCACCCCAACTCTCCACGACATCATTGCAGCCGACCGATGGGCGAGACAGGAAATTATCGCCGCGAGTCAAACCTTGGACTGTGTTGCAAAAACTTTTTAAGAACATTAGGGAGATGCAATCAATGATTGTAGTTATGAACTCCAGCACGCCATTAGGAGAAATTGAGCGCATCAGCAATGAACTCCGCAACCGGAAAATCACACCAGAAACAAGTAGAGGTCATCACAAACTAGTTATTGGTTTAATAGGTGATACCGCAGCTCTCAATCCTCTAGAAATCCAACAACTCAGTCCTTTTATTGAGCAAGTTCTGCGGATAAATCAGCCCTTTAAACGGGCTAGCCTCCAATTCCGCCACGGAGAGCCAAGTGAGGTGTTTGTAGAAACGCCATTAGGATTTGTCGCCTTTGGTCAAAACCACCCTATCGTTCATGTCGCTGGACCTTGTTCAGTAGAAAATGAAGAGATGATCGTCCAGACAGCTCAGCAAGTCAAAGCGGCTGGTGTTAAGTTCCTACGTGGTGGAGCTTATAAACCCCGAACTTCTCCTTACGCTTTCCAAGGACATGGTGAGAGTGCCTTAGACTTACTTTTGAAAGCTCGTGAGGTTACCGGACTAGGTATTGTGACAGAAGTTATGGATACAGCCGATCTTGAGAAGGTTGCCTCTGTTGCAGACATTATCCAAATTGGTGCTCGCAACATGCAGAATTTCTCACTACTTAAGAAAGTGGGTGCTCAAGGTAAGCCTGTTCTGTTGAAGCGAGGTCTCGCCGCTACAATTGAAGATTGGCTGATGGCAGCTGAGTACATTCTGGCAGCAGGCAACCCAAATGTCATTTTGTGCGAGCGGGGAATTCGCACTTTTGACCGACAGTATACAAGGAATACATTAGATTTGGCAGCTATACCCGTGCTGCGATCGCTGACTCACTTACCGATTATGGTTGATCCGAGTCATGGCACAGGCTTTTGCGAGTATGTGCCAGCCATGTCTAAGGCTGCGATCGCAGCAGGGGCAGATTCTCTGATGATTGAAGTCCACCCCAACCCTGCCAAGGCACTTTCAGATGGTCCTCAGTCTCTAACACCAAAACAATATCAGGAATTAATGCTCGAGTTAGCAGTGATTGGTAAAACTGTTGGTCGCCCTGAGCGATCGGCACAACTCACTCAGGTAAGCACAGAATCGGCAGTTAGTCAATTGATAGCGGCGAATTTATGAATATTAGGATCGGTAACGGTTACGATATCCACCGCTTAGTTGTAGGTCGCCCTTTGATTTTGGGAGGAGTGGAGATTTTCCATGAATTGGGGTTGCTCGGTCACAGCGATGCTGATGTGCTGACTCACGCGATTATGGATGCAATGCTGGGAGCCTTAAGTTTGGGAGATATTGGTCATTACTTTCCGCCCACCGACCAAGAGTGGGCAGGTGCTGACAGTACAGTTCTCCTGGCTAAGGTGCATCAGTTGGTACGGGAGCGGGGGTGGCAAATTAGCAATATTGATTCTGTAGTGGTGGCAGAGCGACCTAAACTCAAGCCTCATATCCAGACAATACGCGCCCGACTCTCAAGCATTCTAGAATTAGAACCTGACCAAGTGAGCATCAAAGCAACCACCAATGAAAAGCTAGGTCCGGTTGGACGAGAAGAGGGGATGAGTGCCTATGCCGTAGTCTTGCTGGTGTCTGACAACTGAATATCTAGCAATCGAAATATTGCCTCTAGAGATTGCCTCTATCGGTCTCCTAATCGCTGCCGGAGGATAAATTCGGCAAGCGCCAAATCTACAGGCGTCGTTACTTTCAAATTCGTCTCCTCTCCCTCCACAATTTGCACAGGCAGTTGGCATTGTTCAAACAAGGCAGCATCGTCTGTCACTTCCCAACCCAAGCGACGACCTTCGGCATGACACTGCTTGAGTCGCTCTACTTCAAATGCCTGAGGGGTTTGAGCCGCCCAAAGTTGGCGTCGATCTGGTGTATTCGTAATCAGATGTGTCTTTTGATCTACGATTTTGATGGTGTCTTTGACAGGAACAGCCGCAATCAGACCTTGACAATGGAGAATTGCCTCGGCACATCGGTCAAACAAGGCGGGTGTTACCAAACACCTAGCTCCATCGTGAATCAATACATGTTCTGCAATTGCGGGTAGGGACTGCAACCCGTTATACACTGAATCCTGGCGGGTTGCTCCCCCCAGAATAAAATGTATCGGCTTTGTCAGGGATAAATTCTTGACAATTTCTTGCAAATTAGCCCAGTCCTCTTGCTGAACAATCACGCCTATCCAGCGGATACGCTCAGAAGCTTGAGCTGCTAAAAGTGTCCAAGCAATCAGAGGTTTATCTAACAAGGTGAGTAGCAGTTTATTTCGATTACTGCCCATCCGACGACCCATTCCTGCAGCTGGAATTAGTAAGTACATATATACATAATTGATTTTTGCTCAGTGTGCAACTTTGAATTAGCAAAACCCTAGTATAGTTTAATCCTAAAAGGAGCAATTTTTCGACGTTTCCCGCAACTTTCCACGTCATTACTGGTAACTTTATTTCAGCGCTTTTTACTTAATTGTGGTTTGTACCCAAAAGTGCAAGATCTCAGAGAACTTACTTTTGCGGTTGTGTGGTAAAACTCAGCGTGAGTCCAAAGCGTGGGTAGTTTTAACAAGTCCGGGAATTTGGCGATACTCCGAAGGAGTCGCTCCGCGATCGCCTTAATATTTCAGGTGCAAACACAAGTCCTGCTAACAACTAATCAGCATTGTTGGCTTCTCTACTTTTTGATAGTTGAACTGTCAACTTATCTAAACAAATGTAACAATAACTGCACATTTATGTAGTACTTTCCAAGCTATATTTCTGATCACAAGATAAAAGATTAAGGCAACCCCAATGGCGAGATCGGCGTTGATGGCATCATTACGGCGAGCTTACAAAATCACCAACGCATCTGTTGAAACAGGAATTCCTGCGAACGAAATCGTTGATATTCTCCACCAAAAGACCACTCGTCGTCGCCTGATCTATGGGGGTTTGGGATTAGCAAGTGCCATCGGTGCGGTGACATGGCATGGTGGAGATGACTCGGCTGCATTTGCCACAATTCCCAAAGTATTGGTAGTCGGTGCGGGAATTGCTGGACTCGTCGCCGCTTATCGTCTTTCTCAAGCTGGAGTGCCAGTAGATATTATCGAGGCAAGAAATCGCGTTGGCGGTCGGATATATACAGTACAAAATTTTGCTGGTACTTTTATACCTGTAGACTTGGGTGGAGAATTTATCGACACGAGCCATACCAGGTTACGCTCTTTGGCACAGGAATTAGGTTTGCGAATTGCAGATTTGTATACTGGTGACAAGGATTTGATACAAGGGACATCGTATTTTCAAGGACGTAAAATATCAGAAAAAGAAATCACACAGTGGTTCACTCCACTGGTGCAGAAGATAAAGCAGGATTTAGCAGCCCTTGGCAAGACTCCCGTAACTTATCGCACACGCAATCAAGTTGCGATTCAGTTGGATAATACCTCTATCACTCAGTACTTGAACTCCGCGCAAATTCACCCAATTCTTAGTCAGATAATACAAGTCGCTTACACTGGTTTATACGGTCGAGAAGCGAGCGAGCAGTCTAGTCTGAATATGCTGCTTTTTATTGGCACAGATCCAAGCAGCTTTGAGATTACTGGGGAAAGTGATGAACGTTATCAGATTGTTGGTGGGAATGACCAAGTCCCGAGTTTATTAGCGCGATTTTTGACAAATTCTATTGAAACAGGGACCGAATTAGAAGCGATCACGACTCGAAGCGATGGCAGTTACCGAGTCAGTTTACGTTCTGGTAACCGCTCCTTTGAACGCACATATGAGCGAATTTTGCTGGCGTTACCATTTACTACTCTGCGTCAAGTCTCATTAAATGTGGATTTGCCAGCAGTGAAAAAGAAAGCGATCGCTTCCTTAGGTTATGGTAACAATGCCAAGTTAATTACTGCTTATCAAGAACGCATATGGCGCACACGGTATAACTCAACTGCATTTGTTTCTACTGACTTAGACTTTGCAGCCATCTGGGAAGCTTCTCGTTATCAACCAGGTTCAAGTGGTGTACTTACCAATTTTACTGGCGGTCAAAAAAGTTTACCACTAGGGCTACGTTCGGCTGAATCTCAAGCTCAAAAACTGCTATCACAATTAGAAAATATTTTCCCAGGAATGAGTAGTGTACGCCAGGGTCAACCCATCTGTGCTTATTGGCGCAGAGAACCATATACACAAGGCTCCTATGCTTGCTATCTCGTTGGACAGTGGACAACAATTGCAGGAGCTGAACAAGAACAGGTGGGGAATCTGTTTTTTGCTGGTGAACATTGCTCCCAAAAGTTCCAAGGTTATATGGAAGGTGGTTGTAGAACGGGTGAAATGGCTGCTGTCCAAATTCTGCGTTCTTTGGGTTTGAAAAAGAGCGCAGCTCAACTAGAAGTGCGAATCAGTGCTTACCAAAAATCTCTCCAGTCTCTTTATGGCGTAAGCACAACAAACCAATAATGAGTTCACTCTTGATTTGTTACATATACTTGTGAGCCTATATCTAAAGCAAATTGCAATGGAATTGGTGAACCTGCTTCCTGATTGCTGCGATTGATTTGAAAAGAGAGCGATCGCACTCTTTGCAAATCCAATTGGAAGCCATCAACAAGTCTGCCACGAATCTTTGCTCTAAAGTGGCTCAAAGGAAGCTTTACCTTTGTCCACTCTGTCCCAACAATAAACTCTTGCTCAAATGTGAGAGTACCAGTGTCCTGTTGAGCTTGCTCATCTTTAAGTGTGAGGGTATAAACAACTCCAGGATCTTTGGACTTAGCGTAAAACTCAATGTACTTGTATGCGCTTAAATCTAGGGGCAAAGGTGCTTCTACAAGCGCAAACCCGACAAGTCCTTCATTACCTTGAATAGCAGCCAGTTCACCCTGAAATTGTAGTTCATTTTCGGCTTTGAGCAATGTCGCAGAACTACTACCAACTTGCGGTCTTTCAGTTTTATCAGTCTTGATTAACCAATCCGCCTCAACAGTTGAGAGCGTCAGTCTCGGGTCTTCAAAATTACTGATTTGTGCGTTTGCAAAAGAAGAGTTCATCAAACAAAGAAAAATAGACGGTACAACTAACTTTTTTCTCATGTCAAGAATTTTACAAGTAATTGAGTCACATATCGCAATCTTCTCACAATTCACTTTTATACCACGTAAGTTCGACAGAGTAATTAAACCGTAGTCGTTGTAGCCAAGAGCAAACAACAGGATTTTCGACCTAGACTTGCGCGATAGGCGTTATGGCGTCCTGCGATCGCATAATCCATGATCATACTAATTAGCTTGGTCAGTATAATATTTTTCTTTCATCAAAGTAACAAAAAAGCCATAATTTTTGATTCGACAAGCGGCTTTCTCCCTATTTGCAAAAGAATAGAGGGATTTTCCGAAAAATTTTATATTGTGAGCAAATCTAATTTATGTAAATTTATATACTTATAAGCCATTGATATTACCCGAATGCCCAGCAAATCTTATCTTGAGAACACAAAGAAGTGTAAATTATGAAAATTTTCCCCAAAACTATCAAAACAGTCATTATTGCTACTATAGTTGCTGCCCTAGTCGTGTTTGGAAGTCCCGCACTTTCCCATAATGCTCAGCATCAACAGGCATCAAATGCGATCGTCAACGGCAGTTCTAATACCAAGCTGCCAGTATTTTATAACGCTGATTCTACTCTTGCTCCTGCAAACAGCAAGGGTCTTATTAGTAAAAGGATTCCTCCTTATAGAGCACGTGTTAGAAAGAACGTTGTTGACCTAACCTCATCTGAGAAACAAGCATTCGTTCATGCTGTGCAGACATTAAAACATACATTCCCAGAAGGTAGCAATGTCAGTATCTATGACCAGTTTGTTGCAGTCCATCTGGGAGCAATGGGTTTAATGTACGATAGTGCCCAAGGTCCAGCAGCGGGGCATGATGGTGCTCATGAAAGCGCTCTATTACTACCGTGGCATCGTGAGTTGGTATACCGATTTGAAAAAGCCTTACAATCAGTAGACCCGAATGTGACGATTCCCTACTGGGATTGGACAGATCCTAAGGCGTTAGAAGTGATCTTTCAAGATGACTTTTTGGGACCAAATGGTCAAGGAGTCAATCTCAACATCCCCCAATTAGGTAATGTTCAAGGAGGACCTGTTGTGTCTGGTCCTTTTACAAAAGCCAATGGATGGGTTATCAACCCAGACTTACATACTAAGCCCTCGGGAAAATCATTGGGCGACACACTCTTACGCTTTATGCAATCGCCTCCTACAAATAGTTACCCTCTTCCTAAAGAAGATATGGATCAAGTCCTTGCTATTGACGACTATGGAACTTTTCGTCTAGCTCTAGAAGGATTTATTAAACTGGATAGTTCTAGTCAACAACCAACGCCTGGAGTGTTTCAACATAACTACTTTCATAGCTTCGTCGGTGGGGCTACTTTTGACCCTGCGGTAGGTCGTCCCGAAGCTCTTGGCACGATGGCTGACCTTGCTTGTTCTATCAACGATCCAGTATTTTGGCTAATTCATTCTAATGTAGATCGCCTTTGGGCTGAATGGCAGGCAAACGGGCATGAAGGTAGCAATTATTATCCTGCCTCAGGTGGACATTATGGAGAAAATCTCAATGACCGATTGTGGCCCTGGGATGGCGGTGAGTCCACTCCAGCGAATTGGACACCAGGGGATTTGTTATCCATGCTACCTGCTTTTTCACAAGATGATATTGTCACACCAAAAGACACTTTGGATTTGAGAAAGTATGGCTACAGCTATGACACCGTTATTAGAGCAAATGTCATCAAGCTGATACCGGGAGCAAAGTAAGTTTTAAGTTTCACGAAGTTCCACATCTTGCATCTTGTCTGCCACAGGAACCGGAACCTGTGGCTAAGCAAACAACGCCTGCCGGAGCCTACCCATCAGCGATGCTCCCGACACCTAGAGGGCGGCTTCTGGTAGATTTCATTTGCGCTACTGGCAGTCATACTTTTGTACTAGGTCATCGAGTTCCGCTTGCATCATGGTACGAACCCTTTCGTAACAAGCATCTACGTAACCACGGTCACGAGCAGCGGCACAACCGTAACGCTCAAACACAATCGGTGCACAGACACGAGTATGAATCTGCATGGGGAGCGGGAAATTTGGTACAGGTCCAATCCCCACCCCCCAAGGCAGCCCAAGGTAAACTGGGAAGACGCCCGTGTTGCCATCAAGTAACCAGGGAAAGCCCCATTCATGCAATTGTTTCACCTGTTGGTAGAGGTCAGCTAGCACAATCAGAGTTGAGTGTGCACCATGAGAAATAATCGGCACAATTGGCACCTCCTCCCGCAAAGCCAGCTTGATGAACGCCTTATTATTTGCCAGATGAATTCGGTTTCGCCAACTGTAGGGACGAAACAAATCCTGGGCACCTCCTGGGTAAACGAGTAGCGCTGCATCTCTTCGTAGAGCAGCGATCGCCATTTTGGGATGCGCTATAATTGCCCCCACGTGGGCACCCGGCAAAGCGAAGATGGGAGTTTGCCAGGCTGACGGGTGCATCAAAGCGTAGACTAATCGCTCATAGCCAAAGGTGCGGAACCAGTCATACATAAACATCGATGTATCTGGTGAAGCTAACCCACCATTATGGGAACCGACAATCAACACTTTCCCAACCGATGGCATATGATGCCAGCCAGAGGTTTGAACCTGAAAATAGTAGCGGTAGAACCATTCCCATATCGGCATCCAAGCTTTTATCGCCTCAGGGTTTCGCTCCGACAAAGACCAACCATCGAACCTACGACGCGAAGCTTTATCGTCAGCACCCGAGTTGTGTGTGAAAATACTTAACTTATCTAATAGTTCCTCAAACGGGTTAGAGATTTTGTCGCCTTCGCCCTGGCTGCCCATAAAAATATTCAAGTAGCTTAACAATTATTATTACCCTTCTAACCACAGCATTTTTTAGAATAAGCTACGAATTCTCAACAATCATAAATTTCTTGCAAAAGTCATCTATCGACGAGATACCCAAGGGTCAAATTGCCCCCCTCCAGAGATGTCGGGGTAAGGAACTGTAACTTAATTTCTAGACAAACCTACCCATTGCTACTCATTTTTGGGTAGCTTTTCTCGTGCCATACGTTCAATAACATCGCTAAGACTGTTTGCGCTTAATTCTGCTTGTTTTTCTTCAAGCCATTGTATTGCTGTTTCCGTTAAAGTCATAGTGAATCTACGTTTTGACTCGTTATAGATTTTTTTACCAGCCATATTGACAACTCCCTATCACACTCATATATGATACGACTATGATACATTTGAAAGGTCGAGTCAAATGCAGCTAGTAGAGAAACATATAGTCAACAAACAGCACAAATTTTGGAAAGAGTGCGACTATTTAGCACTACAGTCTAAACATCTTTACAATTCGGCTAACTACGTTCAACGTCAATACTTTTTTGAAACCAAAAAATACTACAACTCAATTGACATCTATCACCAAACTAAAGAATTGGAGTCTTATCGATATCTGCCAACCAAAGTTAGTAAACAGATTGTTCGTAGAGTAGCGGACGCTTGGAAAGGTTGGTTAACAGCGTTAAAGGATTGGTCAAAACATCCGGAAAAATATCTTGGCAAACCTAAAATACCAGGATACAAGCATAAAGAGCATGGTAGAAACGTTGTCATCTACCCGATAGATGCAATATCAAAACCTGCCTTGGCTAAAGGTATTGTTAAACTATTCTGACTAGTATAGAATTTTCTACTCAAGCTAAAAATGTAGACCAAGTGCGGATTGTTCCTAAGCTAGACCACTATGTTATTGAGGTTATTTACACAATTGATGACGTGCCGAAATCAAACGGTAAGTACATTGCTGGTGTAGACCTTGGTTTAAACAACTTAATGGCTATAACATCCAATCATCCCGGTATCAGACCGCTTTTGATTAATGGTAGACCGTTGAAAAGTATTAACCAATTTTTCAATAAAGAGTAGCCTTAGCGCAATCAATTGAAGCTTGGAGACAAATTAAAGCACTCAACAGTAAGCGCGATAGAAGAATTGATAACTATCTCCATACAGTTAGTCGTCGTGTCATTAACTGGTGTCAACTCAACGATATTGGTCAATTAATCATCGGCAATAACCAAGGATGGAAGCAGGAAATCAATATTGGTAAAAAGAACAATCAAGAGTTTACCAAAATTCCTCATGCTAAGTTGATTGACTTGTTAACTTATAAAGCACAATTAGCAGGTATCGAAGTGATTTTAACTGAGGAAAGTTACACATCAAAGGCTAGTGCTTTGGACGGTGATAAATTACCAACTTTCAACAGTAAATCAGAAACAAAACCCGTATTTAGTGGCAAACGTGTTAAACGAGGTCTATACAAAACAAACACTGGCAGAACAATCAATGCAGACACCAATGGAAGCATGAATATAGCTCGAAAAGTAATCCCAAACTTTATGGATGGGATAGTGGGATTGCCGTTTATCCCAGTAGTTTTAGGACTTTGGACTAAGATTGCAAACGTAGATGTCGAGAATTCACTACCTTTGGGTAGCTTTGTCTAGGTTTCTATGAGCGGTAACGACAGTTAATTTGTGGGGCAGGCTCCCAAATAATTTGTGATTCGACAGCTGGGTTCTTGCCTATAGTTGTATGAGGATATCAACACTCTCTTACCAACTTACAGGGAGCATCTCAATCATGTCACGCAAGATAAAGACTTCACGGCGGGGTTTTCTCAAAGGGGTAGCAGTCAGTACCGCCACTGTCACCGCAGCAGAGTTACTCAGAAAACAACAGGCAGATGCTGCCGAGGAAAACCGCAATAGTGCAGTCATCGAATCAACTAAATTTGATTTTACCCAAAAATCAGGTGCGTTGCAACCGGACAAGATTATAGATAGTGCCTGCCAATTCTGCAACTCTCTGTGCCGTTTAAAGGTTCATGTGAAAGACGGACGCATTATAGATGTGTTAGGCGAACCGGATGACCCAGTACAGGCAGGAGGCTTTTGTGTCAAGGGTCCGATGATGACGCAATTGGTGTATAATCGCTTCCGCCTCACTCACCCGATGAAGCGGGTTGCAGGGCAAAAGGGTTCACCCGATTCTCAATTTGAGCAGATTTCTTGGGACGAAGCATTAGAGACGATCGCCGCCAAGTTTCTGGCGTTGAGAGATGCGGGGGAAGCTAGGGCGATCGCCAACAAAACTTCTGGTAGATTACCACGCGGCACTGGTTCTCTAGTCGGACGCTACTTCACCCTCTTGGGTAGTCCCAATGACACGGATGTAGGTCCTGTCTGCAATGATGCTGGTGGAAATGCCTTAGCATGGACTTTTGGTTTAGGTAATTTTACTAATGGCTACGGTATCGATGGCGCAACGGGCAAACAAGATCTAGGGTCTGCCAGATTTTTTCTCTTCTTAGGCACCAACCAAGCGGAAACTCATCCAGTAACCTTTGCCTATCTTCTCAGAAGCCGCGCTCAGACTAAAGCAAAGCTAGTCGTCATCGACCCTCGCTTAACTCCTACAGGAGCGCAAGCAGATGAATGGATTGCACCTAAGCCGCACACGGACTTAGCTCTAGTCTTGGCAATGCTCTACCACATTGTCAGCAACAACTTGTATGATACTGCCTTTGTGCAAAAGTGGGTACTGGGCTTTGACGAACTCAAAAAGCACCTTGTCAGTAACAACTATACGCCTGAGTGGGCTGCGGCAATCACGGATATTCCAGCAACTAAAATCAAACTTCTTGCTGAGGCTTACGCAACAACCAAGCCCGCTGCCATTTTCTGCAATGCTGGAATTTCTCACCAAGTGGGAGCTTTCGACACCTACCGCACTCTGGCATTTCTTGCCGCGATAACAGGTAACATTGGTATCAATGGTGGAGGCTGCAATTTCATGCACAACACCTGGCCCGGTGGGCTAAATCTGCCACCCATCAAAGGCAACACACCAAAGAAAGATGTTGCCCTGCCTGTTGGACCAGAATATTTTCCTGAATCTATCCTCACAGGCAAACCTTACCAGCTAAAAGCTATTGTTACCCAAGGCAATCCCCTTCTCGCCTCCTCGCACACAGCTAAAGTACAGGAAGCGTACCGCAAATTAGACTTTTACGTCTACACTGGATTGTTCATGGAGGAGTCTGCTTACTACGCCGACATCATTTTACCTGTCACCAGTGGCTTTGAAATGGAAACCGTTTATATGCGACGAGATGACCGGGCAATCCGTTGGCAAAAGCAAGTGGTTCCCCCAGTAGGAGAGTCCAAACCAGACTGGCACATCTGGATTGACCTGGCACACGCCACAGCAAAGTTAGACAAACGCAATCCACCGCAATACTGGACAGAAAACTTTCCTCAGGCATGGAAAGACTACCGCAATCTTTGGGCAACTTTCGTGGCAAACACTCCCGGTATGGGTGGAATGACGACGGAACGCATGCAGACGCGTTCAGAACCCTTGCGCTGGCCCTGCCCATCAGTGGATCATCCCGGTGTCAGTACTCTTTACCTGGAGCATCCTTCTTGGTATAGTGCAGCACAGGCTCTCAATCCTCAGAATAAAGGCAAGCGATTCCTCACGCCCAGTGGCAAGGTAGAGATTTATACGCCCGAGATGCAAAAGCAGCTAGCGATCGCTGGACACCCTGCCTTACCGATCTTCTACACTCATCCGGAAGTTACTGGTCAACATCCTACCATTGAGTATACAGAGCAACTAGTAAAAAATCCGGTGAATCCGCAGGCATTCACCCAAAAGGTCAAATTAGGGAAAGTCTCTTCTGGAGAGGTTCATAGGGAGTATCCGCTTATGGGCATGACTGGCAGATCCAGTGTGGTTCATTTTCACTCCGTCACACACTGGACTTACACGGGTAAACAAATGAACGGTGTTCGCCTAGTTCAAATCCATCCCAAAGTAGCGCAAGCAGCAGGCATTAATAACGGCGATGAGATAATTGTCGAAAGCCCCAGAGGGTCTATCAAAGGAACAGCTTTGATTTGGGAGGGAATTCGTGAGGACACAATTTTTGTGCCTAATTGGT
>NZ_JBAHYJ020000070.1:0-86792 GCF_036697665.2 Scytonema sp. PRP1
CCCTTGTTTATCGTCACTCCCTAGTGCATCGCGCTGCCAGTCAAGTTTATCAGCAATACGGACTTTGATATAGTATAACTCTTGCATACAGTCAATGTTTTTGAAATGAAACCACAAATAAACATTGATAACACCGATAAATATCTGTGTCCATCTGTGTCCATCTGTGGTTCAAAAATTCATAAATCCTATTTTTGTAAGAAGTCTATTAATACCAATTCTCCATGAAAATGTACTTAATATTTATTAAACGAACCGCCAAGACGCCAAGCACGCCAAGAGTGAAAGAGTAAGTATTAAGTGCAAGTTTACAGAGAATTGGTATAAGTAAAACTAAACTTGGAAAATGTGGGCAAGGGCAAGAGTGGATGAACAACGGCAAAGTTAGAATTTACGAACTATCAAAAGAATTGAAGTTGGATAACAAAAAGCTATTAGCAATTTGCGACCAACTCAACATTGCAGCCAAAAGTCAGAGCAGCACAATCTCTGAATTCGAGGCAGAACGTATTCGTAAAGCGACAAAGAAACCAGTTGCTAACGTTGCGACCTCTTTGCAAAAAAATTCCTTAAATATTAAAACAGACTCCGAAAACTGGGGCTATGTGTTAGTAGGTTCGACAATTGATAGGTTGATCCGCAATCTTGAAGGTGATGCTGCCCTTGAATCATATCCCGAATTTCGGGAGCGGCGCGAGCGTGCCAACGAGTTAATGTTTGAATGTGTCGGTCGAAAGCCTTGCCTGTTTTATGTTCGTCGCAAGGGCGCTGGGAAAGAGCCAAAACAAGAAATTTGGGACTTGACAATCGCAACAGACTCGGATGTTCAATTACCCATAAGACTTAAAAAGCTAGGAAAAACATTAGGATTCAGAGCAGCTGTACAACAAAATGGATACGGCGGTTTAAAGATACTGTCCGTTCAGTTACTACAACTCTCATGGGGACACGCCGATGGCTATGCTGTCCCTTGTCGCTTGTGTCTGCTACCCGACCACGAACATCATCTGGGCATTCCGTCAGCGGCATTGGCACGCATAGCAGCCACGCCAACCTGCGGTGATCATGTGCCCACAGAAGAGCAGCTCAAAGCTTGGAAAGCGTTTTTGCAGATTGAGGAAAACATTGCTAAGGCACGTCAGTTTTGTGTGCGTTACTTGGCTCATAATTATAGCTCCAGAAGACGGATCAGTTTTGAAATTGATGTCGCCTCAGCCACGCTTGACGGTTCTCCTGAAAATTCTTTGGGTGTGAAAAACTTTTGGGAACGGGCAAAACGGGCAAGAAACGAAGAACTGAAACTTTTCGAGACTGCACCCACAGGAAAAAACTGGCAGAACAGCCGCCAACTCGGGTCTGTTGAAGAAGTTGACTCCAACCGTTGCATCATCCATATAAGGCTAGAACGCGACTTAGCTGAATACATTGCCGCAGGGCGTTATCAGCTACCAGCCACCGGATTTTTGTGTTTCGAGGCAGTTGGTGACATCAAACAAATTCAGCGCAAGAAAAAAGCTTTAGACGACTTGAATAATGGTTACACCCAAAATCCTTACTTGGGTAACTTCTTATTCGACGCTTCCCAGGCAAGACCGATTCAAAAAACTGTCGAACTTCGACCAGAAGATTTGTTATTATCTTCCGCTAATCCTGGTCAAAAAGCAGCAGTGGAGACAGTGCTTGCAGCGAAGGATCTTGTCCTGATTCAAGGTCCGCCAGGTACAGGCAAAACTACTGTGATTGCCGAAATTTGCTATCAAGTTGCCCTTCGGGGTGGACGCACCCTCATTGCCTCTCAAGCAAATTTAGCAGTAGATAACGCCCTGAGTCGATTAGTTCACAACCCAGTGATTCGGGCTGTACGAAAGGGACGAGCCGAGAAAGTTGGGGAAGAAGGACAGCCATTTTTAGAAGACCAAGTGATTGGCACATGGCTACAAAATACCGCTACTGATTGCGAAAGTAATCTCGCCCAACGTCTTGATGATGTAAAAGTTTTGCGTCAATTGTTGACATCACCACAACGATTTACAGCCTACCTAAAAGCAGAAGAAGAATTTTATGAAACACAAAATGAATTCAACAAGAGCAAGGCAAGCCTAGAGGCAAACTGTAAAAATCAAGAAATAGCCTACAAGAAAACCGAAGCACAGAAAAATGAGGTCGAATCCCTCATTGCAAGGTTGGAGGAACTGCTAAATGCTGCACCTAACGTAAACTGGGAAGATCCAGAAGTGACAAATTTTTTGCCACTTCTTAAACCCTACACAGAAGGCAACAGTACAGTAGAAAAGTTTTTGGCAGATGTTCGTATAGCCATCAAATATAGTGATGAACTTGGTTTTGTTCGCCCTCAACGTGGCGCATTTGGCTTGGCGGTTTGGTTGCGTGAAACTGTAGCAGATGTATCTGAATTTAAAACAGCATTAAGTTCTGCGCAAGAGGCAACTGTAGCCATGTCAGAGGTTGCGGCGTCGGTTCAGGTATTTAGACAGAATTCTACTTATTTAAATCAGCTACAAACAGATTATCAGCAATTTATTACCAAGCAGCAAAACTTACAACAAACAATTCGGAGTTGGGAAAACCGCAAACGGGAAATAGATTATATTATCACAGCAGTTAAGGAATGGAAATCTACAGCATATTCTCTTCTATATCATGTATTAAACGATTGTCATAAATCCGGTCAACCATTAACAGAAAATTTAGCGGACTTACCACTAGGGTTGTTGATGTTTGCTAAGACATTAAAATTAGAAATTGTGCCAAAAGGTTACACAGTTAACTTGCCAGAGTGGGAGTTATTGGCAAAGGCGATCGCTTATGAAATAGAGGGCGGTTTTATTGACCGACGAGGTAAGCAGTATAGTTTTAGTTATTTTTTACAGCAAAGCTTCAGTCAAATTCCGATGGTGTTGTCAACAAGCGATAGCACCCAATGGCAAGAACTTTACCAACAGTTTAATAACTATCAACTACTCAAACCTAGTCAGCGAAAATTGCTGGTTGAGAATACACAGTTTTTTCTGATTAGAATGCAGCAAAAGTATGGTGGTTCATGGGAATTGAATAACATTGAGTCTACTTTCACCCGTATTACACAAGAATTACTGGATAGTATCCTGAAAAATGCACGTCAATGCGTTTTACAAGTGAAAACTGAGACTGAACAACAGCTTCAAAATTTACAAATACAACTCAATGAACTTGAAAAAAATTCAATTACTCAAGAGCAGATATCTGCCCATCAACATCAGGTAGAAAGAGTAAGACAAGATGGTAATTTGAAAATTGGACGAGTTATCACTATTCTGCAAGAACTTACCCGGCAGCAAAACTTACCTCCTCAATTACGCATTCTAGCTGAACAATATCTCGCCAAGCAATCAAATATTTGGGAACAGCCCCAAGAATTATCACAGCAAGTCAATTCTTGGGCAAATTGCATAAGTCAGCTTGAAACCTTAATTTTATCCTTAGAACCTTTTGCTGTACTGGAAATTATCAAAAACTCTCTGCATGAGCATCTCTCAAGGCTAAAAGAAGAAAACACAATTTCTCTACACCAACTTGAAGAATCACAAATAAAGCTACGTGAATTAGAGCAACAATTACAACCACAGCTATCAGATAATTTAATATCGGAGCGAAACTGGTGGCAGATGATATGGCAAGCAATACCTGATAAATTTAAGCCGGAAAATCCTGCTACAAACATGTTTAATATAGACGTTTTACGCATCATCAAAACTCAGTTTGAATCTTGGCAACAGCAACTCCAAAATGAAGAAACTTATCTCAATAGATATCAGAACTTTGTCCAAGATTGGATTGAAAAACTACGCAACCCCTCAGAGGGCGATCGCAACGATTTGAGGCGAATTTACCTAGATAATGCTAACGTCGTCGGTATCACGTGTGTTCAAGCAGCAAATCGAGAATTTTCTGAAGAATTCAAAAACTTTGATGTCGTTATCATTGATGAGGTGAGTAAGTGTACTCCACCAGAATTACTCATCCCAGCTTTGAAAGGCAAAAAGTTAGTCCTGGTAGGTGATCATCGACAATTACCACCCATGCTTGATACTAGCACTTTAGAAGAAGTTGCTCAAGAAATTAGTAGTACACGAGAAGAACTGCAATTCTTAGAAGAATCACTTTTCAAAAGCCAGTTTGAAGCTGCTGATGAAAGCATCAAACAGATGCTGACTACACAGTATCGAATGCACCCCTTTATCATGGGGGCGATCAATCAGTTTTATGACGGTAAACTAGAATGTGGAATTTTACAACCTGACACTAAACGCGCACATAATTTGGCAGGTAAAATCATTCAAAAACACCACCATATTCTCTGGGTAAAAATGCCAGCAGAAAATGAATTCCAAGAGCAACGTGAAGGAACTTCGTTCTTTAATATTCAGGAAATTGATGCTATCGAACGTCTGTGTCAGCAGATGGAGAATGCTTGGGCTGCTAGAGTTGCTAATGGTGAACCCAAAAAAGAAATCGCCGTAATTACATTTTATGGCGCTCAACTCAGAAAAATTGATGAGCGCCTGCAATCTGAACTTTTCCCTTCTTTGCAAATTCGTACTGGAACGGTTGATCGATTTCAAGGGATGGAAAGACCTGTTGTAATTGTTAGTATGGTTCGCAACAATAGCAATAGAGATGTGGGTTTTGCTAAGAAGTCAGAAAGGGTGAACGTTGCTTTTTCCCGTGCGCAAGAACTACTAATAATTGTGGGTTGTCACGATTTATTTACCTGTCAAACAGGCAAAGTCGGAAGTATGTACTCAGAGGTTTCCAACATTGTACATCGTCATGGAGGTTTAGTTGATGTTTCTCACGTCTTCTGCTAAACCTATTGATAATAATCTCAGAGATTTAGTAAATGAAATTGAAGCACAAAGCCCTGGTTTATCGGTTTTAGCAGCGCGTCAATTCCGCTATACTTTACGTCAAACTCATGTAGAAGTCACTATCAAGGAACCCCGCCAGTTCAATGTACTCGAAGAGTTTATAATCCGCGCTGGGATTGAATTAGACTCTCCTCTAACAGCAGATGAATTAGCATCTATACTTGGGCTTGATCCTGTATTCGTGCGAAGTACTATTGCTACTCTTCAGAAGTTACAAACTCTCGAAATGACATCAGCAATTACAGTCACTCCTGAAGGGCGTTTATTTTATGAGAAAGGAACTGTACCACAGCCCCCATACTCTGAAAAAATTTATGCTGTTGTAGATCCCTTGGGTGGAAAGCTTACTTTTGAGTCTGAACCTTTAAACGATACATTGGTAAACCTACCTGATTTGGCAGAAATTGTAACTATTGATAATACAATTACTGATATTTCTTCCTTCTCCCTTGAAGAATTACAACAAAGTATTCAGGGTTCAGGTTTAGCACTTCATGTTCCAGAAGAGGGAAAAATCGTCATTTCCTGTAAGGTAATAGCTCCGACTAAAAAGATATGGAAAACTATATCGCTTTTCGTTCTGTTTGATGCACTTGAAAATAAGTTGAACATCCAACTCAGAAAGGGAAAGCAAATTCTAAAGTCGGAATCAAACTGGCTGGAAGCACTAGAAGCTGAAGGTAAAATGTCCTTGCAAGCATTATACAAATTGTCAGACGAAACCATCTCTTTTGAGCGCAAAGCAACTCTCAATCAGAAAAACGCAGAAATTGAGGCTAGACTGGAAAAGATTCAGCAAAAGGCGCTGGAAACTGCAAGACTTGCTAGTGCAGAACAGAAAAAAATCAACTTGTCACGTACAGTTGTACAGTTACGCGATGGACAAATTCCTCAAGCTTTCTCAGAAGTTTTAAATTCGGCACAGCATCAGATTCTTATCTATTCTCCTTGGGTAAGTCAGAAAGTTGTAGACGAACAATTTCTTCTCCTGCTGCAAACATTGGCTAATCGTGGGGTTTGGATTCTCATTGGACATGGAATTGCCCAGCGACAACAAGATGAAGAAAAACCAATACCAGCAGAAGTGGAGGAAAAACTTCGAGGAGTCAAAACGCCTGATGGCTTACCAGCAATACAGGTTTTTTGGTTAGGAAATTCCCATGTCAAAGAAGTCATAGTTGATGGGAAAATCTATCTTTGTGGATCTCATAATTGGCTGTCTTATCGCGGCGATGATCTACCACGAGGCGAATCAGTTTATAAAGTCACAATTTTGCATGAAGTTCAAGAAGCCTATGAATTTCTCGCCAATCGTTTCAAAAACCATGCCCAGAAATTATGGGAAAATGCTGTACAAAACCGCGTTACTCAACTAGCTACCGATACTCTGTGCATGTGGGGTGCTATAGGTATGGAAGGAATGGCACTCACAGCGATACAGCAAAATAACTGGCTAGAACTTCTTCCGGTGTGGCTGAATGTCGTATGTCACGGGCTAAAGTCGAAAAAGGTATCCGGTGATTCAGGAAGTTTTAGAACTGCACTTTCTTTGCTGGATCAGCTTCCTACAGAAGCGGCTTTTATTGAATCATTACGGCAAGGATGGCGTAAAGTTATCGGCGCGATCGCTACTAACAATCCTCAGCAGGCTTTAAACTTACTCGGCGATGAAGTCTGGCACGAGTTTGTGCGTCTCGCCATTACCCAACCGCCTGTCAAGACTCCTGAGCAATTTATAGCGGCACATACTCCATCTCAAAATATGCCCAAGCAATCTCAAAAGCGCAAAACCATTAAATAATAAATTGTAGTCAAAAGTCAAGACTCAGAAGTTAAAAATTATTGTTTCCATCTCCCCATTCCCCTACTCCCTTTGTCAACTGTTAATTAACTCTAACGTCACAAGCAGAATTTCGTCGCCTTCGATACAATCTATGAAGTAAGGAGAGCCGAGGAGAACAGACTGGTGCTATTGAAAGGCTTTGAAATTGAGATGTATACTGGCACCCCTAGTGGTGATATCGTCGGACTCTCCGACAAGATTGTTACGTCTTTGGATGGATTTGTCTGGGAGCCAGATAATCGAAACGTAGAATACACAACTGCACCAGAGCGAAATTACGACCAGCTTTTATGTGCCTTGTTGCGTCCTCGGCTGAAATTGCGAAACTTCATTCAGCAATTGGGCGATTACACGCTGATTCCAGGAAGCACTCTGTCGTTAGGTGGGAGCGATCGCTTTTTTCGCTCAGATCCAACAAACCCTTATCATGCCTATATTGAGCAAACATACGGCACAAAAGTCGTGACAGCCAGCGTTCATATCAACGTCGGTATCAGCGATCCAGAGTTATTAATGCGGGCGTGTCGGCTGATCAGGGTAGAAGCACCTTTGTTCCTTGCCTTGAGTGCTTCGTCTCCCTTCCTCAATGGCAAAGCGACTGGGCATCATTCCACACGCTGGAGTGTTTTTCCGCAAACGCCTTCTCAAGTCCCGTTATTTGAAAGCCACGCCCACCACATTGATTGGGTGCAAAACCAGCTGGCAGCTGGAACGATGCAAAATGTTCGTCATCTTTGGGTATCAGTGCGCCCAAATGGCGATCGCCGTCCCTATGACTTAAATCGCCTAGAACTGCGAATTTGCGATTTAGTCATAGATCCAATTGCTTTACTGGCAATAACAGCCCTGTTAGAGGCACGTATTCAGCAACTTATCGATAATCCTGATCTCGATCCGTTAACCCAAAGCACCTTCTCTCCAGACGAACTCGTCTCCCTCACCTATGCCAACGAAGCTGCAGCAGCGACTTCGAGTCTCGATGCTCAACTCAGGCATTGGCAAGATGGCAGAAGTATTTTAGCGAGAGATTGGATTGCCCAAATGTATCAAGAAGTTTGGGCGATCGCCAAGCAGCACGGCTTCGCCTGTTTCCTTTCACCACTGCAAAAAATCCTCCGCGAAGGTAATGAAGCTCAAGGGTGGCTGCAACTGCACGCACTCGGTTTGAGTGCAAGACACGTTCTCACTCAAGCGATTAGTACAACACGAGAACGCGAAATGGAACTCGAAGATAAATTGTGTTCGCTCGTTGGTTAATCTCAAGTCACTTCTTGCCATTTAGCAACAACACATATTCTGCAAAGCGCAAGTGTTGTGTGATGCAAGTATACAGCATTTAAAAAATCGTCATATATCTCAGAGCATCTCTCAGATATTCTGAGATATATTTCATGTCTATTTTAAATTTCTAATCAATGGGTTGAGGAAAACCATATTAATAAAAACTATAAATGACCTCTGCCTTAAGATAGATTTGAAAAAATCCATAAATTGCTTATTTAAACATATTTATTCCAGAGCAAATGCCGCAGGTCGTTTTAGTTAACCCCCTGATTCCCCCAAATACAGGTAATATCGCTCGCACTTGTGCTGCCACAAGCACGGAATTACATTTAGTAGGACCTTTGGGGTTTGAAATAAGCGATCGCTACCTCAAAAGAGCCGGCTTAGATTACTGGCCGTATGTGAAGCTGCACTATCACGAATCTTTGGAAGCTTTTAAGTTGATACATCAGGCGCGTGGCGGAAGATGGCTAGGTTTTAGTGTGAAAGGCACTTGCAAGCACGTAGATTTTCAATTTCAACCTGATGACTGGTTACTATTTGGTAGTGAAACGACTGGCTTGCCACCTGAGGTTATATCAGCTTGTGATGCTACACTTTACATTGCCATGAGCGAACCGAATGTTCGTAGCTTAAATCTTTCTGTGAGTGTGGCAGTAGGTCTGTTTGAAGCTCGCCGTCAATTAGGGTATTAAACGCGAAGGAAGAAGGTTTGGAGTGGGGGATTGTAAGCACAGACACAATTGTAGACCACCAATTTTCAATCTTGCCTGTGGTGTTTCCCCGTTGTGCAGAAGGAAGAAGACCTTCTTCCTCCTTATACGTCATAGCCTTTTTTGTACATCTACTGAGATGAGAAATAAAAATCCTGACTTATAATTGCCGTCCCATCGGAAAAATTTTCTTTGGTTCTCTCAGGATTACTGATTTATCTTATACACTGTTTATGATAGACATGGCAAAATGTAAGGAGAATTACTGAAGACTAAAGATATGTTTATATAAGAAATTTATATAGATAATCTGAGAAACAACCAATATTGAATGATAGATTTTTGTGAACTTGAATTTTCTCTCGCTGGGGAACAAAAACGTTCTGAGTCAGTCAAATCAGGAGTTTAAGCTATTTGCAACCCAGGTGTCATTTTAATCTTGGCTAGAAGAAACTGCGAGTTAACACGGTTGTATTTTGGGGAATAATCAACGTAAAGTCTCGTGTGGGTAAGACGGATGGGGTAGAAAAAGTTTGAAGAGATCTACAGCAGGGTGTAGTGCTATTCGCTCTTAGTCGTAGCATCTGATTGCTGAAAGCAAGACAAGACTTGGCAAAAGTGTGATTGTCAGTCGGGCTGCTAAAGCGACCAAGGCGCAAACTGTAAAGAAGAAAACTTATTTGATGTAAGTGCCTTAAGGTGTGAAGTGTGAACAGGACAAGTCAACGCGTAAATTTAATTTTTAAGAATTGAATGCTGTGAACTTGTCTAAATCAGAGAACCAGGTTAATCTTGCCTAAGTATCTCTGATAGGTGTGATCTTGATCTATTCTTGGTAGTGATCTAAATCATTGACTAGTATCAGACTGAAAAATTGAGCTCAGTTAAGCGCTAGTGATCATAGGAGGTCGTCTTTGAAACGAGCATTGAAGAAGAAAGTGAAAGCTGAGTTGGACAAAGCCCTAGGCGATGATGCCCCGGTGGAACACATAGACATCGTTAATCCAAGGGTTAACTCTTGCCGGGTGCCAACAACAGCCGCAATGATTGGCTTGGCAATATCAATGGGAGCAACCAGCGTTTTGGTGACTCGACAAAGCGACCAAGCCACCGCAGCAGAAGCGTTGGGTAACCAAAATACAGCTTCAACGGTTCCTGCTTCTGATGCCGAAGTAAAATATACTTCCACAAAAAAACTAAAGTTGCCAGCTGTTTCATCAGTAAGTGTGCCTGAAAGTCCTGCTGTAGTTGAACCAACAGCAATTTCACAGCTACCCGATCTGAGAGCTAAATGGCAAGTCGCGGCAAGCAGGATGTCTGTCCCAGCCTCTGCACCAGTGGTAGTTCCAAATTCACCCAAAAAACCAGAGGAACAAAGCATTGCTTGGGAAAAAACCAACGTGCAGCAGTCCAAAAAGCTAGGAGTACAAACACTCTCTCATGC
The DNA here is from genome assembly GCF_036697665.2 of Scytonema sp. PRP1. Classification (NCBI taxonomy): domain Bacteria; kingdom Bacillati; phylum Cyanobacteriota; class Cyanophyceae; order Nostocales; family Scytonemataceae; genus Scytonema; species Scytonema sp. PRP1. The sequence continues at coordinate 10,213 of NZ_JBAHYJ020000070.1, forward strand.
TGATGGTGTGGCTGGTGTGCAAAAGGTGTCCTCGGTGTCTGCTCAACCAAAAACAGCAGAAGCAAACAACACACTGGATGCGGAAGTCAATGCTCAATTGAAAGCGCAGCAAGAATATGCGCTCAACAGATTACAAGAAAAATCGAACAGTTTAAGAAAAAGTCTGGCTGATTGGCAATCTAAGGAAACCAAAGATTTATCACAACAAGCAGTGACTCGGTTCGCACAGCCAATGACAGTGGCTGAACAAATGCAAAAGACAAGCACAAGTATCACTGCTAGTCAACAGTTGGAAACAAACAGCGATATCAGCAGAACAAAGCTTGTGTCGAAGTTAAAGCAAAGGTTAGAGGCGCAGGTGTCACCAGCACCAATGCCAACAGCCGCACCAGCAACAGCCGCAGTTGTAGCGCCAACCACACAAACGGCAGCTGCGATAACACACGAAGTTAAGCCTGGAGAAACACTAGCGGCGATCGCCAACCATTACGGAATTTCTGTCTCACAACTACTCAAGGCGAATAATCTCAGCAATCCCTATCAGCTGCAAATCAACCAAAAACTGTCCGTTCCCGTGATTGAGAACCGCAGTACTACCCAGCCAATTGCAGCTAGTGGTACTACCAACGTTGGCGAAATCAGTGCAAACTCAGTCATTGCTAACAACAGCAGTGTGACTGTCCCGACACCAGTACTTACGGACAAACAGTTTCAAACCTACATTGAATCAACTACTGGTAACTCAGCAGAAAATACTATTACAACTTCCCAAACAACCTCTGGTGCTGACACATCTTATGTTCCTAATGGTGTTGGTGGTGATGCTCCAGTGCCAAAAGTTTTTACAGAAATTCAATTAGCAAACAAACCACCTGCTACGACAACAAAACAAGTAAAAAATAGTCAACGTCTGCGCAGCTTACAAGCGGAAATTGAGAAATTGCGGGAGAAATACCGCTCTCAACAGGCTGGTAACATCGTTGTTCCAGAGGGTTCCCAAACCAACAATACCTCGGTGACGGTTCCCGTTTCCAATCAAAATGATGCAGTCGTGCCAATTGCTGTGCCAAAACCAAATGACACAGCAGTGCAGATGCCAGTGACTGGATCGAACAATGCTGTTATACAAATACCCGTTCCTAGACCGATAGGATCCAACAACTATAATACCAAACCAGGCAAGCCTATATACCCTGCTAAAAGACCTGCAAACGAACCAATTAATCCAGAACTGCTACCACCTAATCAAACAGTAGCAGCGCCTTCAATGGGTGGTGATGCCTCGCGTTCGCTCGGTTCTTTGCAGGGATCAACTGTTTCTCCACAGTTACCGCCTTTAGCAGCGGTGGATAGATACCTGCCTAGAGTCATCGACGAGAATACACCCGCCCCGTCTACCTCATCCACAGCTTATATTTGGCCTGCAAAGGGTACCCTCACCTCTGGTTATGGTTGGCGCTGGGGAAGAATGCATAAAGGAATTGACGTTGCTAACTCAACTGGTACGCCGATTTATGCAGCTGCTGACGGTATCGTAGAAAAGGCAGGCTGGAACAGTGGTGGCTATGGCAACCTTGTGGATATCCGCCATGCTGATGGCAGCATGACTCGCTATGGTCACAATAGCAAGCTTTTGGTGCAGCCTGGTCAACAGGTACAGCAAGGTCAAACAATTGCTTTAATGGGTAGCACTGGCTTTAGCACTGGTCCGCACACCCACTTTGAAATCCATCCATCTGGCAAAGGCGCAGTCAACCCAATAGCCTTTCTGCCAGCAGTAGCACGTCTGTAGTCGGTGGCTATCTGTCACTCAATGATTGCTTATTCTTTGGAGGGAGAGCAACTCCCTCTTTTGCTTTTTTTGGGTGTAGGCACAGAATAACTAGGGGTGTAGGGGAATAGGGGTATAAGGGTTTCGGGGACTCCACCAAGAACGGGATGGAGTTTTAAACAAGGACACCGTATTTTTTCGCGCTGTGCGTCTCAAAACACATCTTTCTTTCTCTTCCCCTTGAAAGGGGAGGCTTCTAACCAATATTCACAGACGGATTTCCCCTATACCCTTACACCCTTACACCCGCGCCCGTTGCGGACTCGGTGATACGGAGTTACTCTTTAACAGTGAACACTGAACAGTAAACAGTTATCAGTTAAATACGAGTGGTCACGCGTCCCCCACCATACGCCGTCAGGACTGATAACTGATAACTGATAACTGATAACTGATAACTGATAACTGATAACTGATAACTGATAACTGATAACTGATAACTGATAACTGATAACTGTTTTAAGAGATTACCCAGTCTTACTCAAAAGTTGAGCTTTGACTTCAAAATTTTTGTATGCTATATTAGGAAAACGAAAAAATGTTTGGCTCAGTAGCTCAGTAGGTTAGAGCACGGGACTCATAAGCCTGGGGTCGTTGGTTCGAATCCGACCTGAGCCACTTACTCATCAAAAATGAAGAAAGAAAAAAGAAGAGTGAAGAGATAGTTTTTTCTTCGTTCTTCTTTTTTGATTATTTTATTTTTACGTGGCGAATAACCTCGGCAACAGACCAAGCTTGAGCTATAGCCCCTCTAGGTGTATGGGGTTGATCACCATCAAAAATTTCGGAAATAGAGCCAATACAGGCATCCGATAGAAAGTGTTCTAGTAAGGGTTGCCAATCAAAAGGCAATGGTTGTTCAGGGTAAAAACGTTCCCAAGCCCGGATGAAAGGACCAATCAACCAACTCCAAACTGTACCTTGGTGATAAGCGCGATCGCGTTTTTCAGAGTTGCCGTTATATTGGCCAATATATTCTGGATCTGTTGGAGCGAGACTACGAAGACCAAAAGGAGTGAGCAAGGAAGAACGAGCTAGGTCAAGAACATTTTGCCCTTGCTTTTGAGAGAACGCACAATGTGACAGCGAAAGTGCCAAAACTGCATTTGGACGAATCTGAGAGTTTCGACGGTCATCTGGTTCAATCGTGTCGTACAAGTAGCCCAGTTGAGGATTCCAGAACTGTTGCATAGAAGCTTTCACTTGTTGTGCTAGCTGGGCGTAGCGCAGAGCCTGCTTAGCAAAACGCCCTGGATCAGCAACCACTTCCTGTTCGCTCAAAATTTCTGCCCATCGACTTGCCCAACATAAAGCGGAATACCACAAAGCGTTAATTTCCACTGGCTTACCACGACGAGGAGTCACAGGCTGTCCTTCTACTACCGCATCCATCCAGGTAAGAGCTACACCAGGAGCATACCAACCAATGAGTCCATCGGTAGCGTCAAGCTGTATATTATAGCGTGTGCCTCCAAGAAAAGCTTTATAAATTTGCTGCACCACTGGATATTGCTCTGCCAAAAACTGCCAGTCTTGAGTGGCTTCCAAGTAAAGCCCTAAAGTTTCAAACCACCACAGCGCTGCATCAATACTGTTATAAAACGGTTCGCCACCAATGTCAGGAAATGCATTGGGAATTAAACCATGACGACAGTAACGCCCAAAGGTTTGTAGCAGTCCTTTCGCCAAGTCAAAGCGCTGCGGGATCAGCGCCAACCCTGGCAAGGCAATCAAGGTATCACGCCCCCAGTCATTAAACCAGTGATATCCAGCAATCACAGTGGGACCAGCAATAGAAGCACGATAAACAACAAACTGATCTGCTGCTTGCAGGAGTCGTCGCCAAAGGGGAGAGTGGGGAGCTCTTGAGCAGGGGAGATCTTGAGTAGGCGAGAGTGTAAACTCTAATTCCCCTGTGCGCACTTCCTCTTCTCCCCATCCAAAAACTTGAGACAGACGCTCTTGCTCTGCTTCTACAACTTCTGCAAACGTTTCTGAGGTCAGGGGAGTTTGCAGTTCACTAGGAAAACCCACCCGCGCTTCCAGAGTCACTGCGTCTCCTGGCTTGAGGGTGAGTGTTATGTAACCAGGACTATACAGGTCTTCGCGATCGCCCAACCCCCGCAAACTTTCTTCTCTTAATCCGTAATTCCAGTACCAAACCGTATCTGGTTGATACTCTCCTTGCGTCCAGCGCAAGTGCCAAGGTGTTCCAAAATTGTGAGAACTTCTTGCTTGCAAGCAAACTTGCTGTTGTCCCACCAATTGCGAGAATTGTAATTCTGGAATGACCTTTTGTTGATGGTGAAAGTCGCGATCGCCTATGAGCAATCGCAGCCTCAAGGTAGCTGCATCTGTACCTTCATAGCGATACTTAACCAAAATCCGATGACAGAAAGAAGACGCACAGAACGGGGAAAGCCCCTTGTCCCCGGACACTTTCCTCTCCTTGCGGAGACGCTGCGCGAACAACGGGACGCCAGTTGCTTCAACGGGGGGAACCCCCGCAACGCCCTGCCTCGGGAACCCCCGCACGGAAGTGTCCTCTCCTTGTCCTTCCTCCACCAATCCATACGGCATGATCAAAAGCCTAGTCAACTGCCACTCATCCTCACCCCAAATCCATTTTGGAACTGGGTTAATATCAAAAGAGCGCAGCTGTTGGTAACCTTTTGGTTCTATCTGTCCACTACCCCACAAATTTGTTCCTAGTGCGATCACTCGATCGCTTAATTCTAGGCTAGCTTCTAAGTGCGAAAGCAGCAGAGTACGTCCAGAAGGCGGGCTAGTCGCGGCAAACAACCACCCGTGGTAGGTGCGAGTCCTGACATCAGAAACTGTACCACTGGCAAAACTTCCTAAGCCATTGGTTAGTAACCATTCTCTTGTATCTAAATCCACCATTTGCTACTCAAAATCGTTATGAGTATGATATAGTCGTAACAGATCGTAATTAAACTGTGAAGACGAGGACGGGTGAAATTTACCTAACCCGAACTCCAACAATACTAGACAGATATAAGTTGAAGGAGAATTAGGTTAATGCCTCTCACTTACTCAGCAGAAGGATGCCTCCGTGTAGGTCAACAGGCTCCCGACTTTACAGCAACCGCTGTCGTAGATCAGGAATTTAAAACCATTAAACTTTCCGACTATCGCGGCAAGTATGTCGTACTGTTTTTCTATCCTCTAGACTTTACCTTTGTTTGTCCCACTGAAATCACAGCCTTTAGCGATCGCCACGAAGAATTTAAAAATCTTAACACCGAAATCCTCGGTGTTTCCGTTGACAGTGAGTTTTCTCACTTAGCATGGATTCAATCAGATCGCAAGTCTGGTGGGGTGGGCGACCTCAATTACCCCTTAGTTTCCGATATCAAGAAAGAGATCAGCGCAGCTTACAACGTGCTTGATCCAGCAGCTGGCGTTGCCTTGCGCGGTCTGTTCCTTATTGACAAAGAGGGTGTCATACAGCACGCCACCATCAACAACCTAGCTTTTGGTCGCAACGTTGATGAAACCCTACGAACTTTGCAAGCCATCCAACACGTTCAGTCCCACCCGGACGAAGTTTGTCCTGCTGGCTGGCAACCAGGCGACCAGACAATGGTTCCCGACCCCGTGAAGTCCAAAGTTTACTTCGCTGCTGTTTAGGTTTGAAAGGTAGTAGGTTTGTAGTAGCGCTTAAGCGCTATTACAAGCTGACTCAAACTTCACAGAGAAACACAGATGAATCAAATTTGTAATTAATAATTCGTCATTTATTTCGAGTTAAAGTTACTAATTATTTGCTGATTCTCCGTGTATCTCTGTGTTTTTTTTTTACACTCCCCTGGCTGTGTGAATTTCGCTTCGCTCATTCCCACTTAAAGCCAGGGGATTCTGTACTCTACGTCAGAATTTGCCCTACCAGATTTTCACCAAGTAGCGTATTGATTCCAACTCCTACAGCGTTTGTTCGGGATTGCCCATCCCTACCTTTTGCAAGATTCAGAATATTTATCGCTGCGTTCACATCCCTTTGTAACTCGCAACCACAAACACATTTATGTGTACGAGTTGAGAGGGATTTTTTCACGACTGTGCCACAATCCGAGCATTTTTGAGATGTCATTCTCGGATTAACAGCTACAACTGTAGTATCGAACTTACGAGCGAAATATTCCAACCAACGACGAAAAAGACTCCAAGCCGCATCATTGATAGACTTGGCTAAACAGTGATTTCTTACCATGTTCTTCACAGTTAAATCTTCGTAGGCGACTAAGGCGTTAACCTTGCACACGCAGCGTCCCAGTCTCTTGGAATGCTCATTACGTTGTCTACTTACTTTTAAATGCTTCCGAGCATATCTCTGTCGAGCTATTCGTCGTTGATTTTTGCCTTTTTCCTTCTTGTATATCTGACGTTGAGCGTGTTTGATGACTTTTTCGGCTTTTCTCAAAAACCTAGGATTCTCTTCATGATGTCCATTGGAATCAGAATAGAAAAACTCAAGCCCGACATCAAGCCCTAACTCGCCATTACCTGTTCTTTGTTCTGATTTAATATCAACATCGACCGCGAACTGACAATAGTAACCGTCACCTTTACGAACTAATCTAACTCGCTTGATTAACTTAGTAGGATACGTCTGAATCTCCCATTTTCCTAGTAGTCTGACTTCTCCAATACCTTTTTTATCGGTAAAGAAAATGCGTCGCTTCGTAGGATGTCATGACCAGCCGCTAGTCTTATATTCAACTGAACGATTATCTTTCTGGAAACGAGGAAAACCCTTCTTTCCAGATTTCTTAGTCTTGCAGTTGTCGTAAAACCTAGCAATAGATAACCAGGCTCTTTCTGTTGCAGCCTGACAAGCCATTGAATTTAATTCTTTAACAAATCCAAATTCTTTACGCAATGCTGTTGAATAGTTATTTAGAGCAATCTTGTCTACTTTCTGTTCTCTTGGTGCATCCATCCAATATCTAATCGCCTTGTTTCGGATGAACTGAGTAGTTCTAATAGCCTCATCAATGGCGCGATATTGTTCTTGCTTACCTTTCACTTTGTATTCTAGTACCAGCACTGCGTTATCACCTCCTTGTTTTGTTTAATTGAATCTATGTTAATATTAATATGTTCGCGCTGTGTACAAGTAATGGCAAAAAAAGATTTACATATTCGGATTACTGAACGCAGAATCAATAAGCTACGTTTATTAGCAGTCGAAAAAGATAAAACAATTACTCAAATTATTGAAGACTTAATTGATACTTTACCCGAACCACAAAAAGAAAACATCACGGCAGGGTAAACCCTGCGTTGTGGCTTTCATCCCCGGACTGAAGTCACGGGGTTTTCAGCCTACCCCTTATAACCATATTATTATAATAACAACAGGGATAAACAGATGGTCACTTCAATCGCTTCTAGCGGCTTATTTAATGAACGGTTCTTCCGCAATGTTCTACCAATCCCAGCATCAAATACATTAGAATTGGGGCAAGCTACACCAGATTTTCAACTGCCAGATATCACCAACGGAACCGTAGTAAAATTATCCGATTATAGAGGCAAGAAACCAGTGTTACTTGCCTTTACTCGTATCTTTACAGAAAAGAATTATTGCCCCTTTTGCTATCCTCACATCAAATCCTTAAATGAAAACTACGAGCAATTTCAAAATCGGGGCATAGAAGTTTTGATGATAACGAGTACCAATGAACGGCAGAGTCAAATCGTTGTCAAAGATTTGAGCTTAAAAATGCCGTTGTTGAGTGATCCGACCTGCCAAGTGTTTCGTACTTATCAAGTTGGGCAAGCATTAGGAGCGCCTTTACCAGCACAGTTTGTGTTAGATAAACAGGGCAAAGTCAGTTACAAGCATTTATTTTCCTTTTTAAATCATAATGCTGGCGTGGAGAAGTTACTAGAGCAATTCAAGTGACACCTGGAGGAGGCAATAGCAATTTGGCAACAGAGCGATTATAATCACGAATATATTTACTCTGCGTGGGATTCAGCATCAGGAACAAACCCCGTTTCTTTGAGGAGCAGCCGTAGTTTTGCATGAGGAAGTTTCGTGTCCTTCTTGTTATTTCCCCACATATCAGAAAAGAAGCCTTGCATCAGCGCAATGATGCTGCGGTATTTGACGATGCTGGCAACATAAAACTCATCTAACTTCATGATCCCATCAGCATGTATCTGCTCGATGTTGTCGAGTAATATAGATCGCACTTCATAAGGCTGTAAGCCTTCTTTTATGCCATATTTTTCCATTATCCTGCGTTTATCGTTCTCGGAGCATGAATCATACGACGGTTGAATAAGATGTCCAAGATTCCGCAGGACTTCTCCGTAGTCGTAAAATGTGTTCTGCTTAAAGAAAGACTCTTCATCTTTCGTCAACGTAAAACTCTTGTCAAGTACCAAACCAAAATCGGTCAAATATATCTGCTCGCCGTCGGTAAGGACGTTCTGAAAATGCGCATCGAAGTGGATGATTCCCTTCGTCCTCAAAAAGTCAATCGTCGTGCGTAAGTCATCCAGGGGTTTCTCAAGTTTGTTGGGGTTTTCCCGCAGCCATGTTTCCAGAACATACGGTATATGCTCTATAAACAGAACCAACTCATAGTTGGCGTTCGCTCTATCTACCACATAATTTCCGGCGTTCGCACTATTACCCCAGTACTCCACATAATCTTTTAGACGCGACCTATCCACAGCCGCCCGCCGCCCAGAGAACGGAATAATCCGATAATGGTACATCAGTGGAAAGGTGGCGATCGCCTTCTCCTGACGGAGACGCTCCGCGAACGGCACTGCGCTCTCTTGCATCGCCCCCTCCAATACCCAGTTGGTGGTCTTGATATGGGTCACGAGTTCACGGAAGACCCCAAAACCAGTGGAACCGAAGCCGTAATTACAGTAAGTCGGCAGGTCATAGAGGTTTCTGGTGGAGAACAGGTTGTCATATTCGATGTTCGTAACTGGAACACGTTTCACAAAGACCTTGGATTGCCCAAGGACGATCGCATGATTTATCCCCCAACCCGTGCTCGACTCATTCGACTCACTATTGTTAAACAGAGAATGCAATTGTGCATTATCCAACTGAGCGATTTGTGAACTGAGCTTGAAGTATCTCTTCCTTCTAAGTTCTATATGATTCTTAGCCATTTTCTCCCGTCCAGCCACAGTATGAGAAACCCCATAGGTAGGAGCCAAAAATTTAACACTCGCCCGATGGAGTCCCCAATCAGATTCATGCACTGGTTGGGGAGGAACGCTGCTCGCTTGACTCTTTACTGGGTACTGGGTATTCGGGACTCGGGACTCGGGACTGGACAATACTCGCACCTTACCCTAATCCCTAATCGCCAATCCCTAGTTCAAAAACTCATAAATAATAATTTAGAGACGCGTTAGGGCACGTCTCTAAAACTAACAAATCTCAATGCAAAATCCTTAAAGCTTCACCTGCTGCAAATGACTGCGGGGATTGAAGGTACGCACAGCGCGGATTTTTTCATAGTATTCGCGCTCCTGTTGACTCAGGTCTTTTGGTGGTATAATTGCAACCTTTGCCAACAAGTCACCACGTCCACTCCGAGGTTGGGGCCAACCTTTGCCACGTAAGCGCAGGGATTGACCAGAACGCACTCCCACAGGAAGCTTGACAGTAACTGCACCATCGGGTGTGGGTACTTCAACTGAGGCTCCTAAAACTGCTTCGTCTGGCGTAATTGGTATTTCGCATATCAAATTATCGCCCTCAAACTGGAAGAAAGAGTGTGGTTGAAGTTCGACTTTTAGATATAAATCGCCACGTTGCTGGCTGAAAGGGCTGACTGGTCCTTTGCCTCTTACGCGCAGACGACTGCCAGGTTTGGCACCTGCGGGGATACGGACATCAATGACCTCGTTGCCTAGATTTAGGTGCTTTTGTACACCATGAAATGCTTCGGAAAAAGTTAGGGCGATCGCAGCTTCGCTATCTTGAGTAGCGCCAGCAGTACCTACATCTTGAAAACCAAAATCATTAAAGTTGTTAAAACCACCAGGTGCACCAGTGCTAGTGCGGTAATAACTTTGCCCCCCACTGCGTGCGCTAGCGCCTCCAAAGCGCCCTAATAACTCGTTGATAAATTCGTCAAAACTACCATACTGGCTGAAGTCAAAACCGCCCATATCAACACCGACACCAGATGGGAAGCCACTTTCAGCCGCTTGTTTCCAATATTGACCAAATTGGTCGTACTTTTTGCGTTTGTCGGCGTCTGACAAAACTTCGTATGCTTCGTTAATTTCCTTGAAGCGTGCCTCAGCTTGTTTGTTGCCTGGGTTAACATCAGGGTGATATTTTCGGGCTAATTTACGAAAGGCTTGTTTAACTTCTTCTGGACTGGCAGTTTTACTAACGCCCAAAGTTGCGTAATAATCCTTGAAGTCAGTTGCAGCCATCTACCAGCCTCCTCTAAAAATTTCCGTTATATTTTTTCTAATATTAAAGTCGAGATAGTACATCAGATATAATTCCAGTACATACACTCTGATATTAAATTATCAAATCTTAAATAAATTCAAGTGCGGTTCTTGCTCACCACACGAGCGCAATTCCCGTACTCCTGAACTTCCGGGGTACAGCAAATGAAATGATCAAACCCTTCCTCTAAGGTTGGAGGGGCATCGCGAAGTTGACGATACATACGCAAGATGACGTCTTCTGGCACTTTACGTTCCCGTTTTTTGTTGCGTGCTAAACACAGCCATACTGGGGTTCTTACCCACACTCCGGTAATGTGAGTGAAGCCAACTTCGCGGGCGATGGCGATGACTTCGCGGCGATGACGTCGCTGGGCATTGGTAGCATCGTAAATTGTTGTACCACCTGCGGCTACGGCTTGTTGAAATTGCCGCTGAATTTCCCGCCAAATCAGCAGCCAAGGTCCCTGAAGGGCTTCATTGCCAAACAGTTGTCCCCGGATGGCATCCGTAGAAATGAGTTGCCTCCAAGGGCATTCTGCTAGCAATTGCTTTGCCAAAGTGGACTTACCGCTACCAGGAAGACCAATTAACAAAATTAAGTGAGGCATTTGTCCCTTGTCCTATGTCATTAGTTGTAGAGACGAGCCATGACGCGTCTCTACATTTGGTAGTTGATGGTTGATAGTTGTTCTACTAACCACTAACTACGCGCCTACTAACCATTAACTAAAGACTAATGACTGATGACTAATGACTGATGACTGATGACTAAATAATCGTTCCATCGGGTATGACGGCATTTTTCAGCACGACAACGATACCACTTTTAATGTGGAAGCCTTGATTTTCACGCTCAGCTTCTTGGACGTTGTCTTTATTGATAATTTGCACATCACAGCCAATGTGGGCATTTTTGTCGATAATGGCACGACGAATTGTGGTGTTAGCACCAATGCCCAAGGTCACTTCCTTGGTTTTGCAGTCTGACTGGCGTTCAGCGAATGGTTCATAAAAATCTGCTCCCATAAGTAGGGAATCTTGGATGACGCAGCCAGCTTCAACACGCGATCGCACTCCCAAAACGGAATGTTCAATGCGGCACTTTTTCAGAATGCAACCCTCACCAATCATCGATTCTGTGATTTGGCAATCTAAGAGTTTACTCGGAGGTAAGTAACGAGCACGGGTATAAATTGGTGCTTGTTCATCGTAGAAGCTAAAGGGCGGATGAGGTTGCTCAGTCAGTGCTAAATTTGCATGATAAAATGCTTCGATTGTTCCAATGTCTTCCCAGTAACCATCATATAAGTAGGCTTGAACGTTGTGATCTCCTGAAGCATCAGGAATAATTTCTTTGCCAAAATCAGTTCCTGAACCTTCTCTCAACAGCTTAGTCAAAACATCTTTTTTAAAGATATAAATCCCCATCGAGGCAATATAGGGCTGTTCTTGAGCCTGTTCTGGTGTTAATCCCAGCACAGTCGTATCGACGCGCATTTTGGTTAAAGCGTCACCTTTGGGTTTTTCGCTGAAATTGATGATCCTACCGGACTGATCAATTTTCACCAAGCCAAAGTCAGAAGCGCGGCGCTCATCAATGGGTAGCACCGAGAGAGTAATATCAGCTCCAGTTTCCCTGTGACGCTGTACGAACTGACGGTAGTCCATGCGGTACAGGTGATCACCTGAGAGGATCAGGTATTCATCTACGTCCCATTCTTCCATCAGCCACAGGTATTGGCGAACCGCATCAGCCGTACCTTGAAACCAGTTGAGGTTTTCTAGGGTTTGCTGTGCAGCTAAGACTTCCACAAAACCCTCTGTAAAGCCAGAAAAGTTGTATGTACGGGCAATATGGCGGTTTAGGGAAGCCGAGTTGAATTGAGTCAGAACGTAAATTTTGAATATTTCGGAATTTATACAGTTACTAACAGGGATATCGATTAAGCGATACTTCCCTGCTACAGGTACAGCTGGTTTTGCACGTAGTTTGGTGAGCGGATAAAGGCGGGTACCTGCACCCCCTCCAAGGATTATTGCCAAAACTCTTTTCACTCTTATTTCTCCCGACTGCCTTTCAACTCTCACCTACAGTTTAGGGCTACCTGGCACAGCTGATAAGGGGGGAAGGGTAGATTGTGGTATTGCTTCTGACGGATGAGTTCAACTAAGCGATTCCTTCATAAGAACCGCTCGTCGTTAGAACCCAGCATGAGCTAGGGTACTCGCCTTTACCTTTTCGTATTCTGTTCAAGCGTGTATCATGGGCGCTAAACCTCTGTTATTTGTCGTTAGTCTTTTGTAAATTCATAACTTATGACTAATGACTGATGACTATTACAGTTATCTTATACAGCTATCTTAAATTCTCGTGGCGCAAGTTATTTTAGAAAACGTTTATAAAAGTTTTGCCCCTCGTAAAGGGGAAGGTGTTGCATCCCAAACACAATCTCTCAAATCTGGGAAGCAAAGCGATATTGTTCAGCGTGGGGAAAGTGTCAATGTTTTACGGAGGATTAACCTAACGGTAGCAGATGGTGAATTTATGGTGCTGGTGGGACCTTCCGGTTGTGGAAAAAGCACCCTGCTGCGGTTAATTGCTGGGTTGGAAACGATGACAGGAGGCAATATTTGGGTGAGCGATCGCCTAGTCAACGATTTACCCCCCAAGGAACGAGACATCGCGATGGTGTTTCAAAATTACGCTTTGTATCCCCACATGACAGTTTATGACAACATCGCTTTTGGACTGCGACGCCGTTCCCTCAAAGCTGAGGAAGATCAGGGACTAAAACCCTCCTCATCCCATCTTCGTGATTGGGCAGAAAACTTGTTGGTAGCAGTAACGCGATCGCTTCCCAAGGGACTAAGGTATATTTCTGAAAGAGAACGGGCGGTGCATGAGCGAGTGCGTACTGTTGCGCAACTGTTGCAAATTGAAGCGCTGTTAAATCGCTTACCCAAACAACTATCTGGTGGACAAAGGCAAAGAGTCGCATTGGGAAGAGCGATCGCACGTAATCCTCAAGTCTTTTTAATGGATGAGCCGCTTTCTAATTTAGATGCCAAACTTCGTGCAGAAACCCGCGCCCAAATTGTGAAACTCCAACGTTCCTTGGGTGTGACAACGATTTATGTGACGCACGATCAAACCGAAGCCATGACGATGGGCGATCGCATTGCTATCCTTAATCAAGGTCAATTGCAACAAGTTGCGCCGCCGTTGGAACTTTACAATCGTCCAGCAAACCGCTTTGTCGCTGAATTCATTGGTTCACCACCTATGAATTTTATCCCTGTGCAATTCCATGCTCCCCAGTTGATTACCAATGGTGATTTTCGCCTCACCTTACCAGAAATTTGGGCAAGTGCTTTGCAAAAATACGATGGGCAAACGCTCATTTTAGGTATTCGCCCGGAACACTTGATATTGAGCGTGGCTGCAAATAAAAATCTACCAGTCCAAGTAGAATTAGTAGAGAATCTTGGAAATGATACGTATCTGTCCACACGACTTCTCGAACCAGGTTTTCAAAAATCGGCTTTTGGAGCTAACGAAGTGCAAGTGCGAGTTCCTTCAGAGCGTTTTGTGCGTGTCGGCGAACAACTGTGGTTATCTTTAACACTAGAAAAAATTCACTTTTTTGACCCAGAAACAGAGCAAGCGATATATCCATAATTGGGGGCGTGGAGTGTAGTGATTTCCTACACCCTACCCTTTAATCTCTCCACAAATGCTTGATGTTCTGCAGTTTGCAAGCCCTGCTATAGAACCGCCAAAACAACAGCCAAATTTCCCTCTCGTAAATTCTTGATATTGCTTGTTTGCATATCTCGATTTTGAGAACTAGAATTAGCGTCTCGCATATCTTTTGACCTCTCCTCGGCATAAATGCACGAGGATTCAAATCGTTACTCAGAGGGAGGCTCAAGCTGCTATCTGCATTGAGGAAAATATTTCCCCGTTCTCCCCCTACCGTTTCAGCTCTCAATCTCCCACCATTATCAAGTAAAATTTCCTTGGCAGTAATCTGTAAGTTACCTGCATCGCCATTTCCCCGACTTTCTGCATTCACCCTACCTGCATCTCGGACAATTAACTTATCTGCATTAATGTTAATATTTCCTCCCACTCCTCTGCCAAAAAGCCCACGATTGAATGCAGATATTGCAAACCTATAGGAACATTAATTGTGAGTAGTGGTGGTGCTTGGGGATTAGTACTACTGAAGTTAAAACCATTGTCAAATATAAAACATCGCCTTTTTTGAGGAAAAATGTGGGTAATGACAAGGGCTTTAGCCTAGGGGTTTTCAGCCTACCCTCTCTACCCTCACCCTAAATCCCTCTCTGAAGCTTGGGAGAGGGACTTTGAAATTGGCTCCCCTTCTCCTAATTTTGTGAGAAGGGGTTTCATTAAAATTACTCAAAGTTGGTCAACCTTGGCAAAATGCCCAACTTGAATACTCGTTTTTGATGTTAAGAACGCATGTTTGGTTGGGCATTTTGCCGCCTCAAAGCCGGGTATAACCTATTTAGAATGAATAAGGTTGACCAACTTTGAGCAGGATTTATCCAAGCGTTGGGGATGAGGGCAAGTTTTGTATTCGTCCAAGAGGTCTAATCAAGAACGAAACCCACTATGCTTGCAAGCATCATTGAGTTTCGTCCTGTGCTCTGCAACTTTAGAACTAATTACACCTCAGCAACCACTTGCTCCTGTTCTCTTTCCACAAACGCCTGCACGCGAGCGCGGTATTGTCTTAATGATTCATCAACCCAGTCGCGATCGTTACTGTTAGCATACAAATGTACAATTGGTTCGCTAGCATCTGGTAACACTAGCACCCAACTGTCATCATAAGGTTGACAAATTTTCACCCCGTCAATTAACTCCAAGTTTTGAGCTGGGTGAGTTTCTACCAAGTAACGCATCAGCGCTCCCTTCACAGTCCAGGGACAACGTATTGTATGAGCTTTGTGAATCACACGCGGCAATTCTGAGCGTACAGTGGCGAGAGAACGCTCTTGTATCGTCAGCATTTCAATCAGCTTGGCAGCACAGAACATAGCATCAAATCCTGGATGCAACTGTGGGAAAATAAAGCCAATGTCGCCACTACCTCCCAACACCACATTGGAATTTTTCTGACAAGCTTCCATCAATGCTGTAGGGTTTGCCTTCGTGCGAATCACTTTAGCGTCGTGACGACGGGCAATTTGTTCCACACCACTAGAAGCATGAACTGGTACGACCACAGTTCCTCTGGGGTGAGCTGTTAACATCATATCTACCATCAGCGCTGTTAACATTTCCCCACGAATAGGAATGCCAGATTCATCAACCAAAATCAGCTGTTCTCCATTCGCGGAAACCTGGACGCCGAAGTTAGCTTTCAAAGCTTCCACCACATGACCCAACTGAGTCAGAAGTGCTTCACGATCCGCTGTGGACATGGCAGTTTTATTCAGACTGGCATTCAGCACCACCGCATCAGCACCAAAATTATCTAACATTTGCGGCAACACTGCACCAGATACCGAATAAACGTAGTCAATGACGACTTTTGCCCGACTGTTACGAATTGTATCAATGTGCAAAAGCTTCTCAAAAGCAGTGCAGTATCGATCCATCACTTGGCTGGGGTAAGCAACATTGCCTATTTCATGGATTTGCGATCGCCGCATATCTTCCTTGAAATAAGCTCCTTCGATTTTCTTTTCCAAGGATTTGGTGATATTAATTCCCTTGACATCCATGAACTCAATTAGAATGTAGTCGGGGCGGTCTGGATGCATCCGCACGTGAATCCCGCCAGCAACTGACATTGTGGGTATCACTGTGCGAGCGATCGGCAGAGCTGTGGCGTCTAGGTTTTGAATATCGATACCTACTGACATCAAACCAGCAATTAATGACCGCGTAACCATGCGAGAAACATTGCGCTGGTCGCGGGAAACTGTAACCCGAGAACCCGGCTTCAAGGTGGAACCGTATGCTGCTCCCAACTTGACGGCAAATTCTGGGGTAATATCAATATTGGCTAGCCCTTGGACACCTCGTTGCCCAAATAAATTGCGTTGCGCGGTGTTACCCCAAATCAAGTTAATGTTTAAAATTGCCCCAGACTCAATCTTTTTACTGGGCCAAACGCGCACAAATGGGCTAATTTGAGCTTCTTCTCCCACAGTCGAAAGCGAACCAACCACAGCGCCTTCCAATACATGAGCGCGACGGTCTACACGCGCACCACGGGAAATAACACAAGCACTTAGATGTGCTTCGTCGCCAATGATTCCCCCATTCCAAACAATTGGACGCTTGAGATTAGCGTCAGCGCCAATCGTAACATTGTCTCCAATGACGGTTCCGGCTTCAATCTGTACTCTTGCCCCAATACGGCAATTATCCCCAATGACTGCTGGGGCTTCAATCTCGGCTGTATGGTCGATATAAGTGTTTTGACCTACCCACAATCCAGGCGAAACTTCTTTATAGGCAAAGTCAAGTTTGACTTTCTTATGTAATCCATCATACTGAGCTTCGCGATAGGCATCTAAGTGACCGACATCGCACCAATAACCTTGAGCAATGTAACCATACATTGGCTCATTCTTTGCCAAAAGCAGAGGGAACAACTCTTTCGAGAAGTCAGATTCTTGGTTTGCCGGCAAGTATTCCAAGACTTCTGGTTCTAGAATGTAAGTACCAGTGTTAACAGTGTCGGAAAAAATTTCACTCGTAGAGGGTTTTTCTAAAAATCGCTTAATCCGATTTTCTTCATCGGTAATCACCACCCCAAACTCAATTGGGTTGGGGACACGGGTCAAAATCAAGGTCGCTTTTGACTTTTTTTGTTTATGAAATTCAATTGCTGCTGTCAGGTCGAAATCGGTTATGCTATCGCCGCTAATTACTAAAAAGGTGTCGTCAAGAAGTTCAGCAATATTTTTTACGCAACCTGCGGTACCCAAAGGCTGGTCTTCTTCTACGGCATAAGTCATCTGCACCCCAAAGTCGCTGCCATCTTGGAAGTAATCTCGCATGACATCAGGTAAATAATGCAATGTGGCAACGACTTCTGTAATTTGATGCCGTTTGAGAAGATTGATGATATGTTCGGCAATTGGTCTATTTAGGATGGGAACCATTGGTTTGGGCAGGTCACAAGTGAGCGGACGAAGCCGCGTTCCTGAACCTCCTGCCATCAGTACTGCACGCATAAATCCTCCTTAGCTATTTGCACCACTTGCTGGGTTAATATCCATAAAATGAGATGATTTTCTTTAGTCTCCTATGGATCTTCAAGTTTAGGGAACTTTCGCAAGATGCATCTGGTCAGGATTAATAATATCTACTCGTCACACTACCCTGTTTATCTGTACAAAATCAAGAAGGACAAAGGTGTACAGACGCGTTTTGGCGCATTTGTACAGTCAGTAAAAGTTAAAAGAGTTTTTTAGTTTTTATTTTTGACTTTCTTTGTCTGTGGCTGTTGGACTCAAGGGTAGATGGCTATAATGCAATGATCTGCTCTAAACTTGATATAACGATGTATCAACTTATCAACTCACTACGATAGCGAAGACAACAGTAGCCAAAGTGTTTACCCGCGGTTTCTACCTCTGCTGACTTTTTGGCTAACAAGATTGCTTTTCGATATCGTTATGAACTGCCAAGATGGTGTAGGTAAAGCTTAACTCAAATTGTGACCAATTGCTTGTGGAGTTGTGCTGAATGGAATTAGTCATTTTTGGATTAGTGGTGGTTTATGCAGGTGGTATCTGGAAGTTCTTGGGTGGATTTAACCGGACTAACTTCCAGCGAACTTTGCCTAATCGTCTTGGTCTAGCCTTATTGTGGCCAGCTTTGTTTATGACAAGTAAATCCTATCGTCAAAACTTTAGAAAGGCTCTTAAAGGTTAGAAATGATCTCAACATTGGCAGTGGGAGGTATTCGCCTGATTGGCGGAATTTAGGAAACTGTCTAACTCAGAGATGTTATTGCTCGCAAGAAATAACGACAGGGCTTAAGCCACTTAACTTTTGGATAGTGGACGAAATGCGATCAACTATATTTGCCCATACTTAGCATAACTATCATCTGCCCAAACGCTGCCACTTTTTGCAACACAACTACTCCTAAGGTGTGTTTTGTTGTGTTGATTGATTAATCCTGAGAAAAAACTAAGCACAAATTGCAAAATTGTGCGATTATAAAGAAAGTCTTAAATTTAATCTAAAGGTCAAAGACTCATGATATCAGCCAAAATGATCCAACAAATCTGGGCGGTAATCGAGTCTACCCAAGTCACAACCTTGCTCCAGTTTGACGATACTGCTTTAGTACAATTACTCCTCCAGCAGTTAAAAGCCAAGCAGGGGCTTGATGCGCAGACAGATGGCAGCCTCAATACTTACATCAAATCTAAACTGCCTCTGATTCGCGACACGGCTGAAGGTCGGCTATCCTTTGGGCAAGGCAATCATTAACTTAACGCAACAAATCCAATGATTGCTCACTGCTTCCGAATCTTCAAGAGAGTTTAACCACTACAACATGATAAATCACTGGCTAGCTATTGCCCTGGTAGCTTATCTCATTGGAGCGGCGATTGAAGGGGTCACTACAGCCAGTCAACTATCTCATTCAGCACCAGAGCTAGCTAAAGGCATAGAAGACCACTCAACAGAGTCTGCCACTCCAACTAGCCCGAGTTGGCGAGTTGTCGCCGCTATTGCTTCGGTAAGCCTGTGTGGAGCTTTTTGTTGGCCTTGCCGCTTGATCCACCGTTTCATTAAAGAAAGCGTTTCATCTAAAGACTTGTAGAGGTTATATTATTTCGCTTCATTGTTCATAATAAAAGTTATTTGTAGTAAAAACAAGAGCTTTTGCTTTGTGGATAAAGAGGACTAAAGTCCTCACTACGAACTCACACCCTTATATACTCACACGCTTATATTAAGTGGAGACGAGATTATGTAGTTTAGTCCCTCCCAGTGGGGGAGAGACTAGCATTTGAGCAATGCACTAACTAAAGTGCTTAATAATCGCCTCGCCAAATTCAGAACACTTCAAGGCTTCGACTGGCGGTTCCAACAAACGCGCTAAGTCGTAAGTCACTTGACGGTTGGCGATCGCATCCCCTAAACCTTTTTTAATCAAATCAGCCGCTTCTTGCCAACCCAGATACTCCAGCATCATCACACCGGATAAAATCACCGAACCAGGATTTATCTTATCTAACCCTGCGTGTTTCGGTGCAGTCCCGTGGGTGGCTTCAAAAATGGCACATTGATCACCAATATTTGCCCCTGGTCCCATTCCCAGCCCGCCAACAATCGCTGCTGCTGCATCAGACAAGTAATCGCCATTCAAGTTCATCGTCGCCAGAATGGAATACTCATCGGGTCTGGTTTGGATTTGTTGGAAAATACTGTCGGCAATGCGGTCATTGACCATCACTTTATCTTTCCACTGACCATGACCATGAGTTGACCAAATTGAGTTAAGAACTGTTTCAACCTCCTTGACAATTTGAGCCTGCTTTTCTTCCGTTAAAGCATTAAAGCCGGGATCAATCAGTCGGGCGTTTTCTTTCCAAGGAGATATCAGGGTTGTTCTCCTTGTTACTCAAAATCCAAGATTCCCTTTCAGTGATGGTTTGACTGCGAAACTCGCTGGTTGCCAGCTCGTAACCCCAATCACGGAAAGCGCCTTCGGTGTACTTCATGATGTTGCCTTTATGCACCAAAGTCACCATCTGCTTATTTTTGGGCAGTTGCAAGGCGTGTTTGATGGCACGGCGTACCAAACGCTGGGAACCCTTTTTGCTGATTGGTTTGATGCCAATGCCTGAGTCTAAAGGAATTCTCTTGTTACCGTGTTCTGGTGTGGCGGGGATGAGCTCGTTGTTGAGGATGGAAATCAGGCGATCGCCTATTTCGCTTCCTTGTCGCCACTCAATTCCTAAGTAAATATCTTCGGTATTTTCCCGATAGACAATCACATCAAGTTTTTCTGGGTTTTTATGAGGTGAGGGCGTACCTGCATAGTAACGGCAAGGACGTACGCAGGCGTAAAGGTCAAAAATTTGCCGCAGGGCAACATTGAGGGAACGTATACCACCGCCAATCGGGGTTGTTAAAGGTCCCTTTATGGCGACACCATATTCTTTAATCGCCGTCAAGCTGTCTTGAGGTAAATACTGATATGTGCCGTATAATTCACAAGCTTCATCACCCACATAAACCTTAAACCAACTGATCTTCCGCTTGCCCTTGTATGCCGTTTCTACCGCAGCATCAAGTACTTTCTGGGTAACAGGCCAAATATCTATGCCCGTGCCATCGCCTCGAATAAAAGGGATAATCGGGTTGTCAGGAACAATCGGCTCCCCGTTGTTGAAGGTAATTTTTGCTCCTGTTGTAGGGGGGGTTATTTTGTCGTACATTAATCACTCCTGATGGCTACGCTGCAACATACTTACTACCCTTCGGATTTATCTCCCAAAGGAGAAAGAGTTATGTTTGGAAGGCTAGCAGATTTTGCTGTGTCTTGTTTTAATAAGTTTTGATAAATTGATCAGACTGATGCGGCGCAGAGCTTTTCTTTCCCGTATTTGGATCCTGGGTACACGTGCGTGCAATCGAGCTAAAGCGTTGCTATCTGATAGCTTGCACGCTTTATTAGTGTACTCTTTGAATATATAGCAAAATATAATGGCGCGACCAACAGAGATGACCATCAGCGTGACTGAGTAAGAGTCGGCAGTGTTAGAATCCCACTGTTAGGTAAGTAACTATGTTGACTGGGTATGAAGAAACGGATTAGGTGGCAGGAGGTAGGGGAAGGCATTGCACTCGTACAAGTTTAAAGAAAATTGATTCAAAACTCAAAATTTAAAATTCAAAAATGTACCGACACCCATTTACCTAGTAAATGTAAAAAGAATGAGTGGGCATTCTTGGCAATTTCCTGTAAACTACTCTTCGCTATCAGTGCAACATGCGTCCACAACATCTGATAGCCAATAGCTTATTCACCCAATTGCATTCCACGAGAAATGGCATGACAGACCCATTGATTGTATCAGGCACTGCTAATGACATCGACTCCCTTCGCCAACCGTTAGTCGCTGGGTCTATTGGCGTCCAACAGCAGGTGATCCCACAGTTAGCTAATTTGGGAGATACGGGCTTGGATGTGCTGATGGAATTTTTATTTGAACGTAGAGAAAATCCTGCAACTTCGGTAGATGGCAAAGCATACCAGGTTCTTTATAACTCTGATTCACCCAAGGCAAAAGAATTTTTGCAAACTTATTTCCCTTTTGGGATTGTACCTCTAACCTCAGATGGTGGTATTGATTACAGTCCGCTGCAACAGCTACTAGCAACTCAAGATTTTCAAGCAGCCGATCGCATGACTCTACAAAAAATGTGTGAACTAGCAGGATCAGCGGCGGTGCAAAGAAAATGGTTGTATTTTACCGAAGTAGAAAATTTCCCAATCACGGATCTCAAAACCATCAATACCTTGTGGTTAGTTCACTCAGAGGGGAAATTTGGCTTTACTGTACAGCGAGAAATTTGGTTGGGGTTGGGTAAAAACTGGGAAAATCTTTGGACGAAAATTGGTTGGAAAAAAGGCAATAACTGGACGCGGTATCCTAACGAGTTTACCTGGAACTTAAGCGCTCCCCGGGGACACTTACCTCTATCGAATCAACTGCGTGGAGTGCGAGTGATTGCTTCTTTACTCTCTCACCCTGCTTGGAATTAGTCATTACTGAGAAAGGACAAATCCCAAAATGGCAAGCGTTCGTCTAGAAAGTATTAAGCGTAGATTTAATAACGTCACCGCGATCGAGGATATTTCTTTTGAAATTCCCGATGGTGAGTTTTGGGTGCTAGTGGGACCTTCTGGTTGTGGTAAGTCTACTATTTTGCGAAGCATCGCCGGTTTGGAAACTGTCACCTCTGGCAAACTTTACATCGGGGATAGGCAAGTTAACAATATCCCAGCCCGACAGCGAGATGTGGCGATGGTCTTTCAAAACTACGCTTTGTATCCTCACATGACGGTGGCGCAAAACATTGCTTTTGGGTTGCAGATGCGGAAAATCGACGCCAAAGTTATTCAAGAAAGAGTGATGACGGTGGCGCGATCGCTTTCTTTGGAACATCTGTTGGATCGCAAACCTAAACAGCTTTCTGGCGGACAGCAGCAGCGGGTTGCATTAGGAAGGGCAATAGCCCGTGAACCACAAGTGTTTTTGTTGGATGAACCTTTGTCTAATTTAGATGCCCAATTGCGAGATGATACGCGAGCAGAGTTGAAACAGCTGCATCAGGAATTGGAAATTACCACTGTCTACGTTACCCATGACCAAGTTGAAGCGATGACTTTGGCTGATAAGATTGTAGTCCTCAACCGGGGACGAATTCAACAAATCGGCGAGCCACAAAGTATTTATTCCCAACCAGCTAACCGCATGGTGGCAACTTTCTTGGGTAATCCTCCAATGAATATTCTACCTGCCAAATTCACAGGTGATAGTTTTGATGTGGGTGGTCAGGTGTTACCTTGTCCTGATTCTATGCGGGAGAGTTTGCGCCCTACGCCGGGGCAAAGTTTTGATTTGGGAATTCGTCCGGAGGATATTTATTTAAATGAACCGCCAAGACGCCAAGAGCGCCAAGAGTTGGGAGAACTGGTGGTTGAGGTGAAGGTGGTGGAACCTCTGGGGCGAGAAACTTTGATTCGTGGGGGTTTACCAGGTTCGAGTGTGATGCTGAATATTCAGACGGGTGCAAATGTGCGTCTGCATCCCGGCGATCGCCTTTCTCTAAAATTAGATCTAGATAAGTTATTTGTATTTGATTCAGCGACTGGGGATAAATTGTATTCTTAATGACTCTTAGATACAGCAATAGGGAGACCTGCGCCCAAACCTTGTCTACTGTTTGTGAGCGCAGGCTTTGTTTGACTTCAACGATCATAAAAATTTGCCGTTAAGCAAATTGCTTGACCCGAGAGTTTGCTAACTCCCCTGGAGCAAACACCCCATTCTCTGTAATAATTGCTGCAATCAGTTCAGCTGGTGTGACATCAAAAGCTGGATTGTAAAATTCTACGCCATTTGGTGTGAGGATGGTGTCGCCGACTTGGTATATTTCCTCTGGATTGCGTTCCTCAATGGGAATTTCGTTACCGCTGGATAAAGAAAAATCAACGGTGGAAAGGGGTGCGGCAACATAGAAAGGAACGTTATGCGCCTTTGCTACGAGTGCTAAACTATACGTACCAATTTTGTTCGCTGTGTCTCCGTTAGCCGCAATTCTGTCAGCGCCAACAACTACAAGATCAATCAAACCCTGCTTCATGCAATGAGCCGCCATGCTGTCAGTAATTAACGTGACTGGAATGCCTTCTTGGACACATTCCCATGTCGTTAGTTTTGCACCTTGCAAGCGAGGACGAGTTTCGTCTGCAAACACCCGCGCTAAACGCCCTTCTCGAAAAGCAGAACGCACAACACCTAAAGCCGTACCGTAACCTGCGGTTGCTAATGCTCCTGCGTTACAATGGGTTAAAATGGTCAATTTTTCTGGAGTTTCAGGCAAGACTGCCAAGCCATTGTCGCCGATCGCATAACAGGTTTGTAAATCTTCCGCGTTGATCGTTTGGGCAGTATGCAAGAGAGTTTGTTTGATGTCTTCTATTGTTCCAAGAGATTCGTAGGCGGTTTTCATCATCCGTGAAATTGCCCAAAATAAATTCACCGCTGTCGGACGAGTAGAACGCAACAGTTCTGCCACTTTCTCCAAGCTGTTCAAAAACTCATCGCGGTTGTTAGTTTCAATTTCCCTTGCCCCAAGATACATTCCGTATGCTGCAGCGACACCAATTGCAGGCGCACCTCGGACAATCATGGTTTTAATTGCCTGCGCCATATCTGAGCAACGGTGAATTTCGACAAATGTGTACTCGTTAGGCAAGCGGGTTTGGTCGATCAGTGAAACTGAGTCGTTGTGCCAAATAACAGGGTAAACTTGGTTTGTGGAAGAATTCATGGAATGTAAGGTAATTAATTTTTTCAAATTGTAATGTTAAAAATTCTACAGTTGATGGCACCTTTTCTGTCTCTGGACTTTTTTGCTGTTTTTGGGTGAAAACCCTTGTAAATCCACAAGAGCCTTAAGGGAATTTTTTAAGCAGCAGAGCGCTAAAGGTTAGAGTCAGCCCTTTTCTTGCGTTTACGCTGTTGGAACTACGATATTCTCTTCAAAAATCATATTTTTTTATTACTTTTACCATACATTTTGTTTAAAAACTTAACAATATTGTCATCATTTGATAACAATATATTTCAATAGGGTTCAGATAAGACCAGAACCCTTATCAGGAAAACAATGTAGAGACGCGCTGTTTGAAGCGTCTCTACACACATGATTTTTTACACATCAACCTTAACTGAACCGTATTGCAATACATAGCAATTTGCAATTCAATGAGGTACATTCGGACGGGCGCTTAATGCCACTCCCAGAAGAAAAAGTTGGATATTTTTTAATTTGGAAGCCCCTTATTTGTTGGGAAATAGACACATAGATTTGCTGTTAGTCTTTTGAGGAAACGACTTCCTTTGCCTTACGGCTTTTAACGACTTTTGCAGGTACCCCCACAGCTATTGAAAACGGCGGAATATCTTTAGTCACAACTGCTCCTGCACCAATGACACTACCTTTACCAATAGTCACGCCATCTAATACAGTCACCGCATGTCCTAGCCAACAGTCGTCCTCAATGACAATACCCTTACGGCTAACTCCTTGGTTTTCAATAATTTCCGTTGGGTCATCAAAAATGTGATTATTAGCAAATATCCCAACGTGCGCTGCAATCAGACACCACTTGCCTATTTTGATATTTCCAGGACCTGCCAAGCAAACATAAGGACCGATAAATGTACCTTCATCAATGTGGATATGGGTATCTTTCATTGCCCTTATATCAATGCCACGCTCAAGGGTGACTTTATCTCCAAGATAAACTCTATTGTTTGGGTGTCCTTTCGCATTGATACTAACACCGTGTAGAATCTTTACCTCATTTCCAATATCAATACATGAGGTGTTGAGAAATTTAACGCCGTCTTCAATATAAACAGAATTACCAATACGGGCAAAAATATCACGATAGAGCAGATTTCGTAAGTTACTGCCGACAACCCTAGTGGGGATATTGCCTAACAAGTTAGTCAATAAACTTTCTGGTAAATGCTTGCGCCGAAAAAAACTTTGCTTGCTATTCATTGTCAAATTACACTTGATAATAAATGGTTTACCACAATTCTTCACAAGAGAGAATCAGGGACACAATTACTTGAACAACTTACGTAAGAATTTTACTTAAATATTATGAAAGAAAAGGTCATGTACTATGTGAACAATCTTCAGGAATATTTTTGTGAAATATGTCATGTTTGACTAACAGGCTTTGGGTAAATGCAAAGCCTGTTAGTTGCTGCTATCTCTTAGTCTCTGGTGTTCACCAGTTCCTTTCTAGTCCGGGTTTTAATAACTTTTGCAGGTACCCCCACAGCGACTGAGAACGGGGGGATATCTTTAGTAACAACTGCTCCTGCACCAATGACGCTACCTTCACCAATGGTGACTCCGTCTAAGACAGCTACGCCATGTCCTAGCCAGCAGTCATCCTCTATAACAATTCCCTGGCGAGAAATACCTTGGTATTTAATTGGCTCTATCGGATCTGAAAAATTATGATTATTTGCATAGATACCAGCATTTGCTGCAATGAGACACCGTTTGCCAATTTTGATGTCTCCAGGCCCAGCAATACAAACGCCAGGACCAATGAAAGTCTCTTGACCAATGTGTATGCTAGTATTCCCCAAACACCCAATATTAACGTTACGTTCAATAGCTACTCCATTATCCAAAAAAATTCTATTGTTTTGGTGTCCTCGTGCATCTAGACGTACACCTTTAAAAATAAACACCCCATTGCCGATTTCGATACAAGAAGTACTAAGAAATTCAACACCCTCTTGAATATAAACTGCTTTACCCATCCGACCAAAGATAGTACTATATACTATATTGCGCAGCTTTGGTCCCAAGATAATGCTTGGAAGACCTCCTACTAAACTAATGGCTAAAAGTTCTTGCAAACGTTGTAACTTTAACGAAGATTGCTCTCTATTCATAAGTGCGTCATCCTGAGGTAAGGGTTTTTGACAGAATTCAGTTTTTATGGTCTTATTTCCAACTCGTGTTTCATTCTTTGCGTTTCGGCTGATGCGGGTATTTCTACGCATCAAGTTGATTTGAAGTGGAGTCATTTGGAGAATTCCTCATAACCTGCTAATGTTTGAAGAACTCATGCAAGTATTGTCAAATCCCTTTAGTTAGATGCACAACGTATAGTTTAATTGTGTTTGCTAGCAAGAAAAAGTTGTAACGGTATCCATATTATAAGTAGATACACTATTAATCTTTTCTCTGAGCAAGTTTAAAAGCCTTGTATTAAGTTTGTGGAAGTATCAACCATCAAATATAAGCAGGCTTATTTTATCTTTCTCAGAAAATTTTAAGATAAAAACTTTTACGCAACTACCGATACAGTTATTCTTGTTGAGGGGACTGCCTGCTGAGTAGCTTTAAACATTTCCAAAAGATGCAGTTAAACCAACTGCTTGTTCAACACAACTAGATTATTTCTCAAGTTATTGCAAACGAGTTTGAATTTCTCCTCTGATTTACTTGAAAATATAACTGTTGTTGAATTTCTCTTGGTATTTTTATTTAAGTAAAACTAAATTATGGTGGAGTGTCTCCAACTTCTGCCATGATGTTAAAATCTGCCATCGGTGCAAATAAGTAAGCGCTTCCTCGAGCGCCATGACGAATCTGTTGCAGCCAATTTGTCAATTGGGCTACCGCCATCATCATGCACACAGATGTTTTACAGACTAACCAAATCACGTTGAGAATGACACGAGCTGGAACTCTACAATATCATATATAAGTTATAACGTCTACTATCTACAATGATGTAGACTTATATTTATAAAACTCGATAAAAAAAATACCATAACCTTAGCAAAGCCGCCAGAACAGCGGCTTTGCTCAATTTCCAGCAAAAACGGATAAGGCTTTTGATAATTTTTTCTTAGCAAACGCCTTATCCCTGATACTTTGACTTTTGACTTTTGACTTTTGACTTCCCCGAAGGGGTGACCCAGACATTCTGGACAAGCCAGACTGAGTACGACTTCCTCAGCACAAACAGTCTAGTTGCCTATTTCACCGTTTAGAGCTAAGTGTGTTGATTCATGCTAATAAGCAGTAAATAGCTTAACATTACAAAGAATGTTTCCGCGAAGAAAGCCTTGATTTGAGATGCTGAGCACAAAGAGATTTGTCCGCAACTGTGTAGGGTCTTTTCGTCTTTTCTTCCTACTTTTTAGTGGATTTCGTAAGTGCTTGTTGTTCTAAAGCCATAATGGAGAGTCTGGTAGAGTTAATTCATCCTTTTTTTCTAACCCGACTTGCTCAGCCAATGACCTAGTTTAAAAAATGTCGCTTTGGTACTATTGTGCTGCATCATTGTCTAGTTTAGTTGAAGCACACAAATGACTCAAACGGTGAGTTATTTTCCTATTTCAGACTTCGACTGTGCTACGCCGCATCAGTTGATACTCTTTTCTCCAAGTTTGGGGAGGAATGCCGTTGTGTTGACGAAACTGGCGGGAGAAATGGCACGCATTTTGATAACCGAGTGCTGAAGAAATTTGCTCGATTGTTTGGTCAGTTTCTTGAAGTAAGCAACGTGCTGCTGACATCCGACGCTTAACAATCCAGCCGTTGACTGTTTCTCCTGTAATTTTTGCAACTCTGTTCGTCAAGTAAGCCG
Source organism: Scytonema sp. PRP1 (assembly GCF_036697665.2). Taxonomy (NCBI): domain Bacteria; kingdom Bacillati; phylum Cyanobacteriota; class Cyanophyceae; order Nostocales; family Scytonemataceae; genus Scytonema; species Scytonema sp. PRP1. The sequence continues at coordinate 38,467 of NZ_JBAHYJ020000070.1, forward strand.
AAGAGTAACCAACTGCCTCAGCTACGTCACATAGAGTGATACCTTGGTGATAATTGGCTTCAATGTAATCGAAAACTTCTTTGAGTTGTGGAACTGTGGGAAAGATTGATTCTGGTGCTGATGATGTCGTGTTCGCTGCGACTGGTTGTGCAAGATTTTGGCAGCAAGCAGCATACCAGTACTGCATGAGTTTTGATTGCTTTTCTAATCTGACTGCTATAGCTTTGAGTAGCTGCTGTACAGTACAGGGCTTGGTAAGATAATCATCTGCTCCCAACTCCATACCTTTGCGAAGAGATGACTTGCTATCGCTACCAGTAAGAAAGATAAAGGGTATAATTGCGGTCACTGGCTCTTGGCGCAGCATCTTTAGAACGCCAAAACCATCCATATTAGGCATCATGACATCGCAAATAACCAAATCGGGTTGATGCTCTTGTGCTTTCTGGATACCAATAATACCATTTTGAGCACCTATGGTCTCAAAACCTTCAGCCTGAAGACCGTCCAAGAAGATATTGCGGGTCATTGCATCATCTTCAATAATCAGAATTTTTTTTGGTGATTCTTGTATCATGTTCTTGAGTAGAATTTGAGGGAGTTAAGGGTTGCTGAATTCTGGGCCGAGTATTGGATGACGGTTAAGAGCTTGAGGGCAGATTGACAGTAAAAGTCGTGCCAACGCCAACTACACTTTCCACAGTGATTTGACCGCCATGTAAATCTACTAGGGTTTTAACAATCGATAAACCCAGTCCAGTACCCGGTATACTGTCAACATTGCTGCCACGATAAAACGGCTCGAATATTTGCTGTTGATCTACTACCGGAATACCAATACCTGAATCTTTGATTTGAAAAATTGCTTCTTCACTTTGGCAGCAAAGTTTAAAAGTCACCCCGCTACCATTAGGTGAATACTTGATAGCATTTGAGAGTAAGTTAGTTAATATATGCTGTAGGAGCTTTGGATCTAAATAAGCAGTAGAACAGTTGCCTTGGCTGACAAAGCTGATCCCTTTTTGGTCTCCACTTGCTATCTGCACCTGTGCTAGAATATCTCTGCAAAACATCTCCAGGTTGACTGGTCTTGGCTCACACTCCAGTCTCGCAGATTCTGCCTGACCATATAAAAGAATTTCATCTAATAGCTCGCTAATTTGTTGAACTGCGACTTGAATCAAATCCAGATACGAGCGGTTTTTTTCTTCAGTCCATTGATGAATATGACGTTTGAGTAAATCAGCAGAGAATGAAACAACGTTGAGCGGAGTGCGGAATTGATGGCAAAGCATAGAGACAAAGCGTTCTCTGAGTTCGCTGAGTCGTTTTGCTTGCTCAAGAGCTTGACGAACCTCGGACTCTGCCTGCTTATAATCTGTGATATCGATCGCTGTGACTAATTCAACTGACTGATTGGCAAAATCCAGCACTCCATCCAATAGTCCGACTGTACAAGCTAGCCAGCGCTTCACACCGTTTTTTGTTAGAATCTGCATTTCCTGATATTCACAACAAGCAGATCCATCCTGCTTGTGAACCTGCCTAAGCTTTTTGCCTTTAATCAGTCGATCAATATTAAAATTATTCAGCAATTCCTTTCTTGTATATCCAGTCAGGTGCTCTGCAGCTGGATTGACATAGCAAATCTGCTTGTTGTCATAGAGCAGGAAAATACTTGCTTCTGTCGTTTCTGCTAAAGTACGAAACCGGGCTTCATTGAGCCTTAGTGCTTCTTCTGTTTTTCTCGATTCAGTAACGTCCCAGATACTCCACACTCTACCGATAATTTTGTCTCCAAGCCGCTGTGGTTCTGAGTAATGTGCAAATATCCTACCATCCTTCAGTTCGATTAACTCGTAACTTTCTCTATCAGATTGGCTGGACATGTCCCAAACAGCTTGACGAAAAACTTCTGGGTCTTTAACTTTGTTCTCAAAGAAGGCTTTGGCTGCGCTAGATTTCCTAGATAGGCTCACCGAGTTTGGGAATTGCCACATCTCCAGATATTTCTGGTTGTAGCAAAGGATTTCTCCTTGAAAGTTCACTGCAAGTATGGCATTTGCAGAAGATTCCAATGTAGAACGAAGTAGAGAAAGAGATGTTTCTAGTTCTGTTTCTGTTCTTTGATACTCAATAACTTCTTGCTGTAACTCCTCTTTTGGATTAGAGGTTTTGTTGATATACCGTTGCACGCCTAAGTCTAGTAACTCATCACTGCGATCGCGAGCAAAAACACAGCCAAATTCTTTGCCTTGATGTTCTACATAGGTGATAGTGATTTCTACCAGAAATATCCGACCTGTTTTTGTTCGATATCGAGTTTTGAAGGTGAGGGAACCTTGTTGTTTGAGCGCTGTCCATTTCTCTGACCAATTTTTGGGCCAAAAGTCTACGTCGATATCTTTCAGCCTCATTGAGAGTAATTCCTCACGGGAATACTTCATCATTCGGCAAATCGCATCGTTGACGTAGATAATTTTTGCGTTCGATCCGACATAGAAGACAGCATCTGCAACCTGGTTCATGAGATACTGTGCCAGTTTTAACTCTTCTTCCGGCTGTAGCACTGAGTAAGAATTAGCGTTAGATAACATGTAGTCGCCAAAGGTCATAGCCCTCTTATGCTCCCCTAGTATCATTTGGCACTATAGCGCTCAACGGGCTTGTCATTAAAAGTTCCTATATTTGCTATTAGGGTTTTTTTTGCCCAACCTTAAATTATCAAAATCCTTATAAAATTAATATATCTTCACACAAAATTTAAATACCTCCATTCAACATTTGTTCAAAACGACAAAAAGTATACTGTGCCTCTGTTCCTGCTTAAAGTAGCAAGTCAGATACACATGGATATTATCCATATCCAGGAAAGAGATATTAAGTTATCTATGTCTGCGTAAAACTAGAGTCAGGGTATTTCATCCTGAACATCGTTTATCAACATTGCCCTGCATCAATTTCAGGGCTTATATACCTGTCTTACTTGCAAAAGTGATAACTGTTGACTATTCGTTGTTCACGGGTATCGTGATTCACAAACGCAAAACGCGGCTAAGTTGGATTAATTTTACCAGGAATTTTGACAAACAGTGAAATTATTACGGGCATCTCTTGACTCATTAGTTTCATTTGTTTTCTTTACTCTGTGATGAATTCAACTACAAAATACTTAACAAAGTCATCTGTCAAAAGAAATACCCTATTCTTTAAAAAAATAGTTTTTTTTTTATCATCTACCAAAAGATATATAATATATAAAAAATCTTAGTATCAATTAGAACAAAAGCTTGAGTTTACAGGAGTTTTACGGTAACAATCTCGCAATCATTGTCACTGAGTTGAGCAGAATCAGCTACAAATATTAAGATTTTATTAATAATAGGAAAGTGACTTTTTCTCGCTCGATCATCTACGACTTATCCTTGGTTTTTCTGGTGTCAGTCAAAAATCTTGTATAAATGAAAACAAAGACAGAAAAAACAGACCGTAAACTACCAAAAGGTAGAAAAGTGTTGTTCAACTGGGCTGATCAGGCGTCAAAATTAGGAAAAACAACAGCAAAAAAATTGATAAGTCAATCAAAAGATTATTCATTGCAGCAAAGTGTTCAGCTTCTGTACGCTTGTTTCCATAAGCACAGCCTAAATTGTTTGACTCCTACAGTACGAGTTTTTTACAGACGAAAAAGCGGTAACTTACCGTTCCCAGTGTTTATCAGCCTGGGTGAAAGCTTGTACGTAAAGATACGGAATTTGGCATAAAACACACTTAAGGCTGTGAGTGCAAACGCAGCCTGAGTAAGCTAACTGGCACCCTCTCCAACAATCAGGGAGTACGTAGACGCAATGAGCCACAACTATACTCAGACGACATCTCAAATTGGCATTCAGCCATACGACGTGTACCAACCAAACGGCAATACACAGTCCGAGCTAAATGGTAGAGTACACTCTTCCGAAGACCAACTCAATAGTGAGTCCAAGAATAGTGACTCCAAAAATGCACCTGTTGTGCAAGAACCAACACAGCGATCCCTAACGGTCGCAAATGCGATCGCCACGATGATGGAAGCCTTAGGGGTATCCAGCGCCTTTGGCGTCAACGGAGGTGCGATGGCAGGAATTTGGGGAGCGCTATCGAATAGCCTCTTGCGAGTCCTGAACTTCCGTCATGAAGCAGGAGCTGCCTTTGCAGCCACTGAAGCCTACTTTGCCACTGGTCGTCCTACTGTAGTGTTCACCACTGCAGGACCTGGGATCACCAATGCCTTAACTGGATTATTCGCTGCTAGAGGTGAGGGTGCAAAAGTGATTTTGCTGTCAGCTTGCACCTCCTCCCCACAGCGCGGACGGTGGGCTATTCAAGAAACCAGCACCGAGACCCTGCCAACTGAGGGAATATTTACCTCAGGAGCGCTGTTTAACTATGCTACCACTGTAGAAAGCGCGGCACAACTTCCACAGATTTTTCGCAAACTGGCTCTGGGTATGTCGCAACCAGGAGGTTTCGTCGCCCACTTGAGCGTTCCTACAGCTGTGCAAACAAGCCCGGTTGATGATCTCGACATGTTCCAAGGAATTGATTTTTCTTTGGGAACACCCAGTCAAGAAACAATTGTTAAATGTGCACACTTGCTATCTGAGGGACCGTTTGCGATTTGGGTAGGATTTGGTGCTCGTGACGCAGCAGAAGAAATTCGCCAACTTGCGGAATTGACTGGGGCACCAGTTATGTGTTCACCTCGTGGCAAAGGCATCTTTCCCGAAGATCATCCTCAGTTTGTCGGTGTAACTGGTTTGGGCGGTCATGGTTCCGTCTTTACTTACTTACAACAACAACCTCCTTTACGTACACTCGTGCTAGGAACGCGCTTGAGCGAACCGACTTCCTTCTGGAGTCCAGCGTTGGTTCCCCCAGGAGGTTTCGTGCATGTAGACATTGACCCAACAGTCCCCGGGGTGGCATATTCAAAAGCCGAAACCTTTGCTGTCCAGTCCGAGATCAAAGCATTTGTCAAGGCATTGTTGGAGCACGAGCACCTTCTGGCAAGTAGTGGGGTAACAGCTTTTTGGCTACCTCGTCCAGAACGCCAGGATCTGGCTCCAGGTTCAGACTCTTTAGTCAGACCAGAGGTCTTGATGGAAGCAATTCAACAGGTCATTGTCGAAGGCAGTGACGCCATAGTGCTGGCGGAGTGTGGTAACTCGTTCCTTTGGTCAACGCATCTGCTACGATTTCCAAACGCAAACCGTTATCGTATCAGCACCGGAGTCGGGGCAATGGGTCAGGCTGTTGCCGGAGTCGTCGGAGCAGCAGCAGCACGTCATGGCAAAGCAGTTGCCATTGTTGGGGATGGCGCAATGCTGATGAATAACGAAATCAGCACAGCTGTCAAATACCAAATACCTGCTGTTTGGATTGTACTCAACGATGCCCGCTACAACATGAGCCATCAAGGCATGGGAATGCTGGGACTCACAGGTGCAGATGCAACAATTCCGCAGGCAGATTTTACCATGATTGCTCGTGGTATGGGAGCCGAAGGAATCCGCATCAACAAAGAGTCTGACCTGATCTCGGCGCTAGAGCAAGCAATGGCAGCGACCGGTCCAATCGTTATTGATGTCGTGATTGAGGCAGATAGACGCGCGCCATCCAAAGGACGCAACGCCGGTCTGGCATCACAAGGAGTAAAGTCAACTCCGGCTGAAAAGACAGAATTGCATATTTCATTTCCACAAGCTTCATTTCCAAATGTCTAAATGCTAACGGGGATTGGGAAAAGCGATTTCCATTCCCCAAGGGGTCAAGCTGAGGTGATCGAGGAGACAAGGGTGAACTTATTTGAAACTGTTACAGAAATGGGTCATGAGCAAGTGCTCTTTTGTCATGGCAAAGACCCAGATATCAAGGCAATAATTGCCATCCATGACACGAGTTTGGGACCTGCAATGGGCGCAACAAGGCTGTTGCCCTACGCCAACGAAGAAGCTGCTTTAAAAGACGCTCTTCGTCTGAGCCGTGGTATGACTTATAAGGCTGCTTGTGCGGGTATTCCAGTTGGTGGAGGTAAGGCAGTCATCATTGCCAATCCTGAAAACAAGAATGCAGACCTGTTCAGAGCATACGGACGGTTTATTGAAAGACTCAATGGACGTTTTATTACAGGTCAAGATGTGAATCTGACCCCCGATGATGTCAGAACAATCAGTCAAGAAACTAGATATGTCGTTGGGGTAGAAGAAAGGTCAGGTGGACCTGCTCCTGTGACAGCATGGGGAGTTTTCTTGGGACTTAAAGCTGCTGTTGAGTTTCGTTTGCAAACCTCTGACCTTAAGGGGCTAAAAGTTGCAGTTCAAGGTCTGGGGAATGTCGGTCAAAATCTTTGCCGACACCTGCACGAGCATGGGGCAAAACTGTTTGTCACTGATATCAGCAAAGAAAAAACAGAGGAAGTAAAGCGTCTTTTTGGTGCCACTGTTGTAGAGCCAGAAGAAATTTACTCACAAGATGTCGATGTGCTTTCTCCTTGTGCTTTAGGGGGAATTCTTAACAGTGAGACAATTCCTCACATTAAAGCGTCGGTGATTGCTGGTGCTGCAAACAATCAGTTGGGAGTTGAGCTGCTGCACGGTCAAATGCTTACAGCGAAAGAGATTCTTTATGCCCCTGATTACGTGATTAATGGTGGCGGGCTAATCAACGTTTACAACGAAATGATTGGCTACGACGAAGAAAGAGCTTTCCAGCAAGTGCGTAACATTTACGACACGCTGCTTGAAATATTTGACAGAGCACAAAAGCAGGACATCACTACCAACGATGCTTCTAAGCAGTTGGCAGAGGACAGAATCCGCAAAGCCAGACATCTCAAGACCTTAGCTGTGGTCTAAAGGAGTGACAAATGGTAGTTGAAAGAAATACATTTGGGACATCTGCCTACATCGAAACGACTCCAGAGACCGCCTTTGAATACCTTGCTGAGCTAAAAAACTTAGGCGAGTGGACTCTCTATAGCCGCATGGAAGAGCAAATCGACGAAGACACTTGGCTCGGAACTGCGTCTGGCTACCAGACAAAGCTCTATTATCATGTCAAAAAACTGGATCATCCCAATTTTTACGGCATTGAGTGGCAGTGCGGCTTAGAGTATCAAAAATATTATCAGGTTTACCCTGTCTTGCTTTTTCCTGCCGACTACGTTGAGCCAGGAACAGATGAAAAGGGTGTGTACTTACACTGGGTCAGCTTTGTCGATCCCAAGCGGCGTAGTCCCTTGATTATGGAGGGAATTCACACGGTACACACTTCCGAGTGTCGTTCTCTCAAAGGTAATTTGGAACGCAAGGCTGGTCTTAAGACCGCATCAAAAGGACGTTACTACGTTGATACCGACACGATCTATGTTAATGCCCCAATAGAGATGGGGATTGAGTATTTGTCAGACCTCAAAAACATGGATGATTGGGCACACCTACTGCGAGCAGATGGCGAAATTTCTGGTCAGTCTGGAGAGTTTCGCGATGAATACGGTCAAAAGGTGAAAGTAACTCAGCGTCTGCAACCTATTAACGAATCGTACTTGCTGGAGCACGAGTTCTTTTATCCAGACTACGGATTTTATCAGCGCTCTCCGGTGCTGCTGATCCCAACCTCCCATGCTTTCCGGGATCCAGAAGCTCCTGGTTTCATCCAGCATCGGATCACCTTCTGGAAAGTAGGTGAGCAACTACCTCACGGTAAACTCCAAATCGAAGACTTTGGCTCTGAGAGCTTGAATATCAAGCGTATCTTAGAAGGCAAAGCTGGCAACGTGGATACTTTAGCTCAAGGTCTGAGCTATATGCCGGACGCTAAGTAGCTCCAAATGTACAGACGCGCCATGGCGCGTCTCTACAACGCTCCAAATGTACAGACGCGCCATGGCGCGTCTCTACAACGCTCCAAATAATTAATTAATAAATATATTTTCAGGGTGTGAGTGCCGTCATTGCTTATTGTCAGCAATGCAAAATTCTACCAGTAACATCCAAAGCCGACCTCTGTTGTGACACATGGAACTCAAGCAACTTACTATTACATCTTTTACGGTGCTTGCCGACGGTCTTGATAATCCGAAAGGTCTGAGCTTTGGTCCTGACGATAATCTCTATATTACAGAGGCAGGAACGGGGGGAAGTGGAGCTAGTATTCCATCACCCAGTGGTCAAGGTGATTTATATTACGGTGCCAGTGGTGCTATAGTAAAAATTGAGAATGGTACAGTCAAACGTATACTGACAGAACTGCCTTCTGTCGCATTTCCAGATGGTACTGGAGCCGCAGGTGCTCACGATATAAAATTTGATGCTACAGGCAAGCCTTATGTTTTACTAGGCTATGCTGCTAATCCAGCTTTACGCGATACGGCATTAGGTGACACTGACTTAGGAAAAATCATCGCTCCCGACTTCAATACAAATTCGTGGACAACTGTTGCCGATATCGCTAACTATGAACTGACTGATAATCCTGATGGCAGTGAAGTCGTTAGCAATCCCTTGGCTCTATTAATAGATGGAGACGAAATTGTTGTCGTTGATGCAGGTGCGAACGACATGCTGAGTGTGGGAACTGATGGAAGCGATTTGAAGGCACTAGCCGTACTTCCCAAGCAGACAGTGACGAATCCAATCTTCCCAGGTTCTAACTCGCAGAATTTTGACAAGGGACACGTGCCACCTCCTAGTGCTTATCGTGATGCACTACCATCGCAGATTGCAATTCAATCAGTACCCACAAGCGTCGCCAAAGGTCCGGATGGTGCTTACTACGTGACCACATTCACAGGTTTTCCTTTTCCAGAAGGTGAAGCAAAAATCTACCGAGTGGATGCTGATGGTCAACTAAGAGTGTATGCTGATGGATTTACGCAACTGATTGACTTAGCTTTCGATGGGCAAGGCAACTTGTATGTGTTGCAACATATGAATTCCTCAGGCTGGAAAGGAAAACCAGAAGGAAGCCTGATCAAAATAGGACACGATGGGAGCCACACAACTGTTCTCAGTGGTGATGGGCTAGAGCTACCTAGTGCATTGACTATTGGTCCTGATGATGCTCTTTATCTCATCAACCGAGGCGGCATGCCAGGAAAAGGGCAAGTCATCAGAATTCAGAATCCAAGCTCTGTTGTGTGAAGCTGCTATGAAGTCATGACCAACAGATAAGAGTCTCTCTCTCCCCAACATAAGAGCAAGACTCCTGCAAATTGGGTAACAAGTTTCAAGCTGACAATGCCAGTTCCTCTCAACAGGGAGGCTATGTTGCCGTGGATGCTTGATTTCCACATCCCAGTCATTGGGACTCTTTATCCCTGACACCGTACACAACTCCACAAACTACCAACACTCGATCGTAAATAAGTATGAAGTTCAAGTCATTTGCTCTTACATTTCTCACTCTTTGTGTTGCCAGTGTTGCTGCTGGAACCAAAGCAGCACAAGCTGCATCCTTGTCAGTAGTCGCTGACCAGCTTAACAACCCACGGAATTTTGACTGGGATTCACAAGGCAATATTTATCTAACAGAGAGTGGTTCCGGAGGAGATGGAAACGGCGGAGTCAACTGTATACCATCACCCAGCGCGCAATATATTCCTTTATGTTCTGGTAAAACTGGTAGCGTTGTCAAAATTGCTCCAGACGGTACAAAAACACCTGTACTGCCGAATCTCACCTCCGTAGCATTGGTGCCTTCTGGGGAACAAGGTGCCGGTGCTGCGGACTTCAAATTTGATTCTAAAGGCAACGCTTATCTTTTGATGGGTCTTGCTGGCGATCCAAACAACCGCGATACCGTACTGCAAGCTCCTGATCTCGGAAAATTATACAAAGTAGACTTAAACACTGGTTCGCTGACACCTCTTGCCGATTTTGCAGCTTATGAAGCCGCAAATAACCCCGATGGCACTGATTTGATTAACAACCCCTATGGCTTCACAATTAAGGGTGATAAAGCTTATGTGGTTGATGGCGGATCAAACGTTATCTACAGGGTAGGACTTGATGGCACCGGTATTGAGCAAGTAGCTGCATTCCCTCAGCAACTCATCCCAACAAATCAACTCGAATTCCCAACTCTTCCTGAGGGCACAGTAGACCCAACAGGAGGCGCAGCACCACCTCCAGGTTTTGCAATTGCTGATAATGGTCTTCCGGTATCACAACAATCAATACCCACAGGGATCACAGTTGCTCCCGATGGAAGTTTAACAGTAAGTGAATATACTTACTTCCCTTATCCAGAAGGAAAAGCACGTATCTATTCAGTTAACCCAGATGATTTGTCAATACAAACCATTGCTGATGGCTTTACACAGCTGACTGGTGTGACATACGACGCCGAGGGCAACTTGTATGCGTTGCAACACATTAATCAGTCAGAATGGAAAGCAATTCAACAGGGCGGTGTCATCACTGGTGATATCAGTGGTTCTATCATCAAAATTGGCAAGGATGGTTCTCGCGAAACTATCATCAGTGGTGATGGATTAGAGGCGGCTTCTGGATTATATTTCGGTCCTGATGGTGCTTTATATACCTCAAACCGTGCGAGACTCGCACCAGGGGAACGAGGAGGACAACTCGTCAAGATTGCTCTTAACTCTGCTGGCGCAGCAAAAGTTCCTGAACCGGGTTCAGTAATTGCTTTATTAGCAACTGCAGCTTTAGGCGCAAAAGCAATGAAGCGCAAGCGTCAACAAGAACTGTTGGATAAGGTTGAAACCATCTAATTCCTTGTTTCTTAAGCATTGCTTAGCAATGCCTAAGAAATAGGCTGCTGCCTTAAATAGAAAGTTTTGTTTCAAAAAGGCAACAGCTCAAATTCGGGATTCCCAGACTCGGTCTGGGAACGACATAAACCTAAGTAAGAGTATAACTCACAACACCGAATAATCACTATGGGATTAGTCAAAAATTTGTCATTTGCCTTAGTTGGTGCCGGCTTTCTTGTAGCGGCGGCGGCGGCTCAAGCTATGGCGTTAACCTTAACCTATGATCGCTCTATAGGTGAGCCTGGTTTCGGTCCTGGGCAACTGTTTGTTCCCCAAGGCATAGCGGTAGATAGCCAAGGGAATACCCTTATATCTAACGGACGCGGTGTTAACCCGGATGGTACTCCTAACTACAGCCTTGGTAACAAAATTGAAAAATTTAGTCCTAGCGGTCAGTATATTGGAGCAATTGGCTCCGGCGGCACAGGACCCGGACAGTTTGACGAGCCAACAACTGTAGACTTTAATCCAGTAACAGGGGATCTGTATGCAGGTGATGTTTACAACAACCGCATTAATCAATACGATTCTCAGGGTAACTTTATTAGATCCTTTGCAAATGGATCATTTACCGGTCTGGTAGAGGGTAGATTGTTCTTTGGACCATCTGGTGTGACATTTGACAAAGCTGGCAACGTGTACGTTGGTGATTTTAACGGCGAAAGGATCCTTAAATTCACACCAGACGGACAGCCACTTGGTGTCATTGGTGGTACCAGAGGCACTGCAGCTGGGGAGTTCGAAGGTGTAGCAGGTATAAGAATTTCCCCAGTTAGTGGAAATATCTTTGTAGCTGACCAGTATAACAACCGCGTTCAAGTACTCGATCCAAATGGTAATCCTTTGTTGGCATTTGGTTCAGCAGGTAGCGGACCTGGACAGCTTCTTCAGCCAATTGGCATCGAAGTGGACGAAGAAGAGAATGTTTATGTAGCTGATTCTATCAACAGCCGCGTTCAGGTGTTTGATAAAAACGGTAACTTCTTGACTTCCTTCGGTGAAAATGCCCGGGATGCATCAGGTAACCCTGTACCGCCTCCAGCATTAACTGGTCCTCCTTTTGGCGATCCCCTCGACCTCGCTCCCGGCAGATTTAACTGGACGGGTGGCACAACCCTCAAAGATAACAAGCTGTATGTGGGCGATTTCTTCCAAGGTCGTGTCCAAGTATTGAACGTTGTTAAAGATGGCGCAACCAAAGTCCCCGAACCTGCCTCACTATTAGGTCTAGGTTTGTTAGGAATTGGCGCTACTGTTACCACATTGCGGAAAAAGCAGCAAAAGGCAACCTCGGCTTAGAGGAACCAGAAAAAGCTGCTGTTTAGACACTCGTAAGTTTGTACTTCCTCAACCTTAACTTTGTTTAACCTCGTTCCCAGGCAATTGCCTGGGAACGAATTCCTAGAATTTTTAGCTCCATAGCATAACTAAATAATTATAAAGTAATGGTTTCTGCAAGTTATTTAGAAAAAACAACAGTGAGTGCCATTGACTTACTGCATGGCTGGCTGACCCAGCGCATTTCTACTCAAGGATTAACCTGGCTAGAACAGAAGATAAAGCAGATTAAAAGCGGTGTCAATACCTCAATGTTTTTCAGTGCGTTTAGCGCTGTGCCTCGTTATACAGGCAAACATGATTTACAACTGACACTAGAAGAACTAGAAGCAGCTTCAGCAGCCCGGACAGGTTGGTTCCCCAGTTATTGGAGCGTAGATCAAGCGGCTCGCACCTTACTGGTACTGAGTTTACCGCAGGACAACGAGGAGAAATACGTTCGGACGCTGGAGCGAGTTTTTACAGCCGCCGATATGGGAGAGTTAATAGCACTCTATCAGGCTTTACCGCTTTTAGCTTATCCAGAAAAGTTCCGCACTCGTGCAGCTGAGGGAGTTCGTAGCAATATGACAGCAGTGTTCAATGCTGTGGCTTTGCGAAATTCCTATCCAGCAGAGTACCTGGGTGACATTGCTTGGAACCAGATAGTCTTGAAGGCTCTGTTTGTGGGCAGCCCTTTAGATCTTATTCAAGGACTTGATCACCGTGCAAATCCACAACTAGGGACTATGCTGGTTGATTATGCTCACGAACGTTGGGCAGCCCACCGCACAGTATCTCCCGAACTTTGGCGACTGGTGGGGCGATTTGCCAACCATGCGATGTTAGCGGATTTGGAGCGCGTAATACAAGACCCGGATCCAGTCCAACAAGCCGCAGGGGCGATCGCTCTTGCTGAGTGTCCTTTAGCAGATGCTCAAGAACTTCTTGCCCGTTATCCAAATTTACAGGCTCAAATTCAAGCAGGGCATCTTACCTGGCATAGCTTAACTGCTACGCAAAGTCAAGAGTCAAAAGTCATTGACCTTGACCCTTGACCCTTGACCCTTGACCTTTGACCTTTAACTACAAGCACTATAAACACCAGTCCCATGATGTACATAGATCCTCACATTCACATGAGCTCCCGCACAACCGACGATTACCAGAAGATGCAGGAGTCTGGCATTGTAGCTGTGATAGAACCTGCCTTTTGGTTTGGACAACCCCGCACCAACGTCGGCTCATTCCAAGATTACTTTAGCAGCTTGGTCGGGTGGGAACGGTTTCGGGCTGCTCAGTTTGGTATCCGCCATTATTGCACGATTGGCTTGAACTCCAAAGAAGCCAATAACGAACCATTGGCAGAGCAAGTCATGGAACTTTTGCCTTTATATGCTTGCAAAGAGGGCGTCGTTGCCATTGGTGAGATTGGCTATGACGACATGACACAGGCAGAAGACAAATACTTCCGTCTACAGTTAGAACTGGCAAAAGAACTCGATATGCTGGTGATGATTCATACACCGCACCGCAACAAAAAGGCGGGTACCAGTCGCACTATGGATGTCTGTATCGAGCATGGGTTAGATCCATCAAACGTAATTATGGATCATAACAACGAAGAGACTGTGCAGGAAGTTTTGGATCGAGGCTTCTGGGCAGCTTTTACAATTTACCCCAATACCAAAATGGGGAATGCTCGCATGGTTGAAGTTGTGCGCCAATATGGATGCGATCGCATCATCGTAGACAGCAGTGCTGACTGGGGAGTCAGCGATCCACTTGCTGTCCCCAAGACTGCCCAACTGATGCGAGAAAGAGGAATTCCAGAAGCGCATATTCGAGCAGTCTGTTATGAAAATGCCCTTGCTGCTTACAGCCAAAGCGGTCAAATTCAAGAGTCAGACTGGCTCAACCCAACCCCCATCGACCAACGACAGCTATTCAGCGGTAACTCCGTGCTTCGGGGACAAAAACCCGTCGTCGAGTCCCCCACCCGCGAATATGCATTGATTGAGTAAAACGTCAATAATTGTAGAGACGCGACGCCAGTCGCCTAGGTCGGGAGACCCTCCTGCAGCGCTGGCTCGCCATGGCGCGTCTCTACATGAAATTTACCCTCACTCCCTCACTCACTCCCCCTCCTCACCATGAACACTGCACTCTCCTCCCCTCGCATTTGGGCGTATCTCCAGTTAATGCGACCTGCTAATATCGTCACCGCATGGGCAGATATCTTAGCTGGATTCGCTGCTTCTGGGTGCGCTGTCCTTATTTCCGTATCTCCTGATCTGCCAATTTCCTCATCTTCCTCTAATTTGATGGCGTTGGCATGGTTACTTCTAGCAACCACAGGTCTATATGGCGGTGGTATTATTTTTAATGATGTATTTGATGCTGAAATAGACGCTATAGAAAGACCAGAGCGACCTATTCCCAGTGGTAGAGCATCACGTATGGGAGCATCAATTCTGGGAAGTTTGCTTTTGAGTGCTGGGATACTCGCAGCTTCTCAAGTGAGTTGGTTGAGTGCAACTCTAGCTTTTGGCATCGCTGCTGCTGCCATCCTCTACGATGCTTACAGCAAGCATGATCCTATTTTTGGTCCCATCAATATGGGCGTGTGTCGCGGCGGCAACTTATTGCTTGGCGTCAGCGCGGTATCACCAATGGTATCAAACTATTGGTTTTTAGCTCTGATTCCCGTTGTTTACATTGCTGCTATAACAACCCTCAGCCGGGGTGAAGTTCATGGAGGCAAAACTAGTACTGGTATCATTACACTCGTCCTAATGAGTACAGTCATTGCCGCACTACTGAGCTTAGGTTTGTTAAAAAATTATCATTTGCTTGCAGTCCTGCCTTTCGTAGTGTTCCTAGCTGCGCGGGTATTACTTCCTTTTATCAAAGCTGTGAGCGAACCGACTCCAGAAAACATCCGCACGGCTGTGCGCGCAGGAGTCCTGTCACTTATTGTTTTAGATGCTACAGTCGCTGCTGGTTTTGCTAGCTTGCCATACGGATTGCTGGTGTTAATCCTGTTACCAATTTCAATGGCATTGTCACAAATCTTTGCTGTTACCTGAAGCACGCGTTAAAATTATAACAAAAGACCAAAAGAAGCGAGTACGCAGGATATATGCTACTCTGCCACCGCGAGTCACCGTGCATCTTGTGCGAAAACAAAAAAGCTCACACTTTTGACCTGACTTCACGTAACAAAGAAACGGATAATGCGGATTCTCATTTATTCTTACAACTATCATCCGGAGCCAATTGGAATTGCTCCTTTAATGACTGAACTGGCAGAGGGACTGGTAAAGCAAGGTCATGAAGTGCGAGTGATTACGGGAATGCCGAATTATCCCCAGCGCGAGATTTACGAAGAGTATCGCGGTAAGTGGTACGTTACAGAACAAAAAAATGGCGTAACCATTCAGCGGAGTTACCTGCGAATTAAGTCTAAACCCAATCTCATAGACAGGCTTCTATTGGAGTTAAGCTTTGTATTCACAAGCTTGCCACAAGCACTCAACGGTTGGCGACCGGATGTTATTCTCCTGACAGTACCGCCACTACTAGTTACCCTACCAGCAACACTACTAGGTTGGCTATATAACTGCCCAGTGGTACTGAATGTACAGGATATATTGCCAGAAGCCGCTGTGCGCGTTGGGCTGATCACAAACAAATGGATGATTCGCGCTTTGCAAGCGATCGAGCAATTTGCATACCGTAGCGCCCACACCATAAGCGTTATTGCCGATGGGTTTGTTGAGAATTTAGTCGAGAAGGGAGTACCAGCGCAAAAAATCGTCTGCATTCCCAACTGGGTGAACGTTAACTTTATCGGCCCCTTACCAAAACAGAGCAACCCATTTCGCATTGCCTATCAACTAGAAGACAAGTTCGTAGTGGTTTACTCTGGCAACATTGCCTTGACACAAGGATTAGAGACAGTCATTGAAGCCGCGTCTCGGCTGTGTCATATTCCAGAAATCGTCTTTGTCATTGCTGGAGAAGAAAGAGCATTGCAAAGATTGCAGCAATATTGCCAAAAATGTGGGGCTGATAACGTGTTGCTTCTACCTTTAGTACCACGAGAAAAACTACCCGAAATGTTGGCAGCGGCGGATGTCGGTTTGGTGGTGCAAAAGCGGAATGTCATTTCCTTCAATATGCCTTCCAAAATCCCACTGTTGTTAGCTAGTGGTCGTGCTATTATCGCCTCAGTTCCCGCCTCTGGTACAGCAGCGCGAGCAGTGCGCAAGAGTGGCGGTGGCGTAGTTGTGGCACCAGAATCACCGCAAGCGCTAGCAGATGGAATCATGGATTTGTATACCAATCCAGCAAAAGTTGCAAAGCTAGGTCACAAAGGAAGACAGTTTGCTGTTGAACGCTATTCATTCGAGCAAGCGTTAGTTGAGTACGAAGCATTATTCACTGAAGTGATTGCGACAAGTTCTCAATCACCAACTGTCGGGATGCTACCAAAATTGACTTCAAGCGAATCTATTATCGATATTTAAGTCATTAGTCATTAGTCATTAGTCATTAGTCATTGGTTATCAGTGATTCTGCGCCTCAGGTGCATCTTTCTATTCTCTTCATCTCCTCCGTAGCGAGCGAACAACATATGATCCCAGAAAAGCTCAAGCAAACTGACCAATGCCTGATCGAACTGCTGCGCGATCGCCTATCTCTTCTGACAGCATCAAAAATTCCCGCCGAGGAGCAACTGGCTCAAGTGCGACCCTTACTTGCTTCTGCTGGTATTCCGGAATCTATTTGGACAAATTTAGTCAACGGTTGTCATGCAGCCCTTTCCAGTGTTGCTTCATCGCCAACACACAAAGCCACACCCCGAAATATCACTATCATCGGTGGACGTGGTAGGATGGGTAGATTCTTCACCCAACAACTGACAGCAGCTGGTCACAATGTGAGTATTCTCGAAAACGAAGATTGGGAATACGCAGATCATCTGCTAGGTTCTGCTGAACTTGTGATCGTCTGTGTTCCGATTAAGTGGACAGTAGATGTGATCAAGCGTGCATCTCAATACCTTGCCCCAACCACAGCACTTTGTGATATCACAAGTCTCAAAGCTGAGCCAGTTCAAGCGATGCTGGAATACCATCGTGGTCCAGTCATGGGATTACATCCGATGTTTGGTCCAAATGTCAAATCCTTTGCTGAAGAAAAGGTAGTCGCTTGTCCAGGTCGCAACAACGATTCATTTGAGTGGTTATTAGATTTTATTAAGAGTCAGGGCGGCGAAGTCATTGTCTGTACACCTGAAGAACACGACTACATGATGGTGATTATTCAGGCAACCAGGCACTTCTCCAGATTTAGCGTCGGTGTTTTCTTAGCGCAAGAAGGGATTGACATAGAGCGCAGTTTGTCCATGTCAAGCCCAAGCTATCGCCAAGAAATAGACATCATCAAGCGTTTGTTTGCCCAAAGCCCACATTTATGTGTGGACATTATGCTTGCGACCCAAGACAGATGCCAAGCAATTGCTAAGTTAGCTGATACTTACAACCGCTTGGCGAGGTTAGTTGCACGCAAAGATCGAGCTGCATTAATCGAGGAATTTGAAAATGCTCAAAGCTTTTTTAGCGAGGAAAACATCAGTTCTCCCAAGCTGAGTCAGGAAAACCATGCTGATCGACATCTTTCACGATACCGTATGCCCGTGGTGCCGAATCGGTCATAAGCATCTTTTTGATGCCTTGGCACAATCTCAAGAGACAGCCAAAATTCGCTGGCACCCATTTCTCCTAGATAATTCTATTCCTGCTGGTGGTTACGAATTTCGCTCTTATATGCAGGAGAGGAAAGGCATAGAACCGCAAGCACTTCACCAGCTATTTGACTACGTGCAAAATGTGGGTGATGCCGCCGGAGTAAAATTAGATTTCGACAAGGTTCGTTTAGCTGTCAATAGTACCCTTTCCCATCGGTTAATTACGCTAGCACCGGATCACATCAAAAACGATGTTGTCCAAGCAGTTTATAAAGCTTACTTTGAAGACGGTTTGAACCTCGGTGACCTCGACGTCATTGTTGCTATAGGGACAGAGGTTGGTATGGATGCTAGCGAATTACGACTGCAATTAAGCGGTAATGCTGCACTTGATGCGGTTCTAGCGGAATCAACATTTGCTCGTTTTAATGGCATCACGAGCGTGCCTTTTTACATTATTAACAACAAAGTTAAAGTTGACGGTTCACACTCACCAGAGGTGTTCCAACAAGCTCTCAATCGTGCCGCACTTATAGAAATATCCGCAAAAATATGGTAGTAGACATCAGGCAGAAGACTACATTTAATAATCTGCAGCCCATTCAGCAAACTTTCACGGTAACCTTCAACTACGGAGTGCATTTCACCACAGGTGTGTTTGATATCAAAAATTCCTTACTGGCAAAAGTGATTGCTGGTGATGGGGAAGCGGGACCGAAAAAAGTCTTAGCAGTTGTAGATTCAGGATTATTACAGTCTCGGCGTCCGCTGCTTAAGCAAATAGCTGCGTATTGCGATCGCTATTCAGACACACTCAAACTCGCTGCTGATCCAATCATTGTCCGAGGAGGAGAAGAAGCCAAAAACGATCCAGATGAACTGTTGAAAATTCAGCAAATCATTGATGAAGCAGGAATTTGCCGCCACTCCTACATCTTAGGAATTGGTGGTGGTGCAATGTTGGACTTAGTTGGATACGCAGCAGCAACAGCGCATCGGGGAATTCGTCTGATTCGCATTCCAACGACAGTGTTGGCACAAAATGATTCTGGTGTCGGCGTTAAAAATGGAATCAACGCCTTTGGCAAAAAGAATTTTCTTGGCACATTCGCCCCACCCTATGCAGTTTTAAATGATTTTACCTTCTTGACTTCGCTGGATGAGCGTGACTGGCGTTCTGGAATCGCAGAAGCAATAAAAGTGGCGCTGATTAAGGATGCTGACTTCTTTGAGTACATCCGTACCCACGCCCACGCACTCGTCTGTCGAGACATGAACTCGATGCAAAACGTTGTTTACCGCTGTGCGCAGTTGCATATGGATCACATTGCTCACAACGGTGATCCCTTTGAAAAAGGTTCATCTCGTCCATTAGATTTCGGTCATTGGGCAGCGCATAAACTTGAGCAGCTAACAAATTATAGACTACGTCATGGGGAAGCAGTAGCGATCGGCATTGCTTTGGATGCTACCTATTCCTACCTGATAGGGCAGCTTTCTCGGTTAGAATGGCGGCGGATATTGAATACACTGTTGTCATTAGGCTTTACGTTGTACGTGCCGGAACTGTCTGAGAAAATGACAGAAGAGGAACATCCTCGTTGCTTGTTCCGAGGGCTGACTGAATTTCGGGAACACCTGGGCGGAGAATTAACCATAACGCTCTTGCAACGCATAGGCAAAGGTGTTGAAGTTCACGAGGTAGACATATCTCTGTTTCGCCAAGCCATTTGGTTGTTGAGCGAGTTTTACGATTCTTCGTTACCCGCTACAGGTTGGGAATGTGCTATGTAAGGCAACTGAAATTTCTAAAAAAACCACAGATGGACACAGATGAACACAGATAAACACAGATAAATTATCTGCGTGCATCTGCGTGCATTTGCGGTTCCAATAAACTCTGTTGAGAGTTTATTTTTGACAAGTGAGCGTGAAAGGTAAAAGGCGGGACTAGGAAGAGATATGAAAATAGAAACAAATACAAATAACAGTTTTCACCTAACCTACTGCACAAATATTCATCCTGGTGAAGAATGGAACAAAGTCTTTGCCAACTTACAGCAATATATTCCTGCACTTAAAGCACAGCTTTCCTCAGACAAACCGTTTGGCATTGGATTGCGTTTGGCAGACGTCGCTACAAGAGAACTGCTGCAAGGAAACGCCTTGGCTGAGTTTCAGTCATGGTTGACTGATCAAGACTTATACGTGTTTACCTTAAATGGTTTTCCCTTCGGTGGATTTCATAGGCAAGTCGTGAAAGACCAAGTTTATGCACCGGATTGGTCAAAGCAGGAGCGGTTGGACTATACTTTACGACTGGTAAACATCCTGGCACAACTGTTGCCTCCTGGTAAAGAGGGCAGCATTTCTACACTGCCGTTGTCATATAAACCCTGGTTCAAAGGCAATCCACTTTTCTTAGCTTCCATTACAACCAGCGCTAGCCTCAACATAGCACGGGTGGTAGCCCAAATGGTACGCATTAAAAGCGACACGGGAAAAGTTTTGCACTTGGATCTCGAACCTGAACCAGATGGATTAATAGAAAATGCTGCTGAAGTTGTTGATTATTTCCAGACGCATTTACTGCCTATTGGTGGAGAGTATTTAGCAACGCATTTAAGGATTTCTCAACAAGCAGCTGAGGCTCTTATATTAGAACACGTGCGCGTTTGTTATGATACCTGCCATTTTGCTGTGGAGTATGAAAACCCTGTCTCGGTTTTCAAGCAATTTCAAGCCGCAGGAATTCAAATTGGTAAAATTCAAATCAGTGCTGCATTACAGGTGGACATCCCCACTGATATTCAACAGCGCCGTCAGGTAAAAGAGCGGTTGTTACCTTTTGCTGAATCTACGTATTTACACCAAGTTATAGCACGCGACAACACTGGACGGCTACGTCATTATTCAGATTTGGAAAAGGCTCTCCCACATTTGGAGCGTAGTACAGATCGTGAATGGCGCATTCACTTCCACGTCCCCATTTTCATCCGCGATTACCAGCTGTTTCAGTCTACCCAAGACGATATTTCTAACGTGTTAAATTTGCTACATAGCAATCCTGCCTGCAACCACCTGGAAATTGAAACTTACACTTGGGAAGTGTTGCCTCAACAGATGAAACTGGATTTAGCAGCATCAATTCAACGCGAATATGAGTGGGTGTTATCAAAATTGTTAGTGAATAGCCCCTTGGAGTTGATCAGCTGTTAAAGGCTGTTGGTAAAGAAAGCATATTTAGTAGCGCGTCCAGTCTCATTTAGTGCATTATGATTCTGTTGTGGGACGGACGTCTCGCCGGTCCTAGGCGGGCAAGATGCCATACGTGTCAACAATCACGTTCAAACCTTTATCCCAGGTTGGTTTTACCCCCCTCCCCTTAATCCCCTCCCCTTTACAAGGGGAGCGGTTTTGGCACAAGACAAAACCGGGGTGGGGTTCCGTGGAAAATCGTGGGATAGCCGCTCTACTACTAAATTGATAATAAATTTATTGACACTACATTATGAATAAAACAGTTGTTCTTAACGTTGTAGGATTATCACCTAGCCTGTTAGGGGACCATACACCGTCGCTGTCAAGTTGGGCGGCTTCTGGGAAAGTCGTTCCAGTTGCACCCGTCTTACCTGCTGTCACCTGCACAGCTCAAGCAACTTATCTCACAGGAAAGTTGCCAAATGAACATGGGATTGTTGCTAATGGCTGGTATTTTCGCGACGAGTGTGAAGTAAAATTTTGGCGACAGTCTAATAAACTTGTACAGGCTCCCAAAGTTTGGGATATGGCTCGCTCGCTAGACCCATCCTTTACTTGCGCCAATTTGTTCTGGTGGTACAATATGTACTCCTCGGCGGATTATACAGTGACCCCGCGACCAATGTATCCGGCTGATGGTAGAAAATTACCCGATATTTACACACAACCACAAGAATGGCGTTCGCCCCTGCAAGCTGAACTCGGTCAGTTTCCTTTGTTTAATTTCTGGGGTCCCAACACATCGATTGCTTCTACTCAGTGGATCGCCGCCTCAGCTAAGTGGGTGGAAGAACGCAAAAACCCGACGCTGACACTGATTTATCTGCCTCATCTGGACTACTGCTTGCAAAAGTTTGGTCCTGAAGATAACCGAGTCACCAAGGATTTACAAGAAATTGATGCTGTTTGTGGCGATTTGATTCAATACTACGAAAATCGCGGTGCTCAAGTTATTGTTTTGTCAGAATACGGTATCACACCCGTCTCGCAACCCGTCCACCTCAATCGGGTACTGCGGGAACAAGGTTTGCTAGCCGTGCGCGAAGAATTAGGGCGAGAACTACTTGATCCAGGAGCAAGTAAGGCATTTGCTGTCGCTGACCATCAAATTGCTCATGTTTATGTCAACGATCCATTTTACATACCCAAAGTGCGATCGCTCTTAGAAAACACTCAAGGCGTTGCTCAAGTTTTAGGTGCAGACGAAAAGCCAGCTTACGGTTTGGATCACTCAAGATCAGGGGAGTTAGTGGCGATCGCTCATCCAGATGCTTGGTTTACATACTACTACTGGCTCGATGACAATCGTGCTCCTGATTTTGCCAGAACAGTTGATATTCATCGTAAACCTGGTTATGATCCTGTAGAATTATTCGTTGATCCCCGTATTAAACTTCCCAAATTCAAAATCGGTTTCAAACTTCTGAAAAAGCAGCTTGGTTTTCGCTACTTAATGGATGTTATTCCCTTAGATGCTAGCTTAGTACGCGGTTCTCATGGTTGCGTTACTGCTCCTGAAAATGGGCCGTTGTTTATGACTCGTCAAACTCACTTACTTGAGTCTGAATCAATCGCAGCAACAGATGTTTGCAATTTAATCCTCCGACATCTTCATTAGAACTTTAACAGGGACTGGGGACTAGGGATTGGGAACTGGCGAATGGGAGGTATTAAGGACGAGAAATTCACCCCAGCGTATTCTTGGCACTGGGAACCCAAAAAGATGGGATTTTTCAAGGGTCGCCAATCCCTAATCCCCAATACCGAATCGTTTTTATATAAAATGTTACCTACAATATCATAATAAATACTTCATTTGCAAGCTGGTGGTTCATCTACTTCTAAAGAAAGAAAAATCTCTAACCCAAGGTGGACGCGGCAAAATACCTTCATCTCTTCCAAGGGATTCTACTTAAGTATTAAAGTAAAACCAAAAAAATTGACACAACTATCAAAAAATTGTTCATGTATCAATGCTTAACATTTAGATACGCTAATCTCATACCGAGTAGCATTCAAATCTAAATGTTTGCCGTTCTGTTTTGACTGTTGATGGTAACCTCTTACCAGTCATAAGTTGACAGTCTAATGTTAGCTGTTTGAATGCAACATGGTATAAAAACAGGTTTCTATTGGCAATACCGTTCTTATTCAAATAGATAACTACAACAACATCCACTTTGGGACAATCTGTGTATGATCTTTTTGACTCCCAAGTCTTTGTTGTATTGTCTTTGTATTACGAGTCTTTGTGATTGAAATTGATAATAAAAACACAAAACTCATGAAAGGTCAATGATCAAAATTTTGACTATTGGCTGATGAACGCCAGATACCTACGGAGGGAAACCCTCCTGCAGTACTGGCTCCTGATGACTTATGACTACTTCAGAGAAATTGCCCATGATTGTTGATTCTCACTCGTACACAACTCTTGGCGGCATAGGTGTATCTCGCGCCATCAGCGAAGTACAGATGGACACGGCTCTAGATGAAATCTTGTTTCACTTGGACTCCCAGCGTGGCGGTTTGCTTAAAAGCAGCTATGAATATCCAGGGCGATACAAAAGATGGGCGATTGGATTTGTCAATCCACCATTGGAATTAACAACACGCGAGAGAACCTTCACGCTAAGAGCACTCAACAACAGAGGCAAAGTGCTTCTACCAGTACTTTTTAACAGATTGTCAGCGCATGCTCAACTACAGGAAGTCAAGCTAAATAACGATTGCATCGTTGGCTTTGTGCAGCCACCAGTCCAACTGTTTGCAGAAGAAGAGCGTAGTAAACAACCCTCAGCATTTACAGTTATCCGCGATATTCTCCATGCTTTTTCTAGTGATGAAGACGAGCATTTAGGGCTGTATGGAGCGTTTGGATATGACTTGGTGTTCCAATTTGAGCCAATTCCTCAGCGTCTGGAACGTCCTGTTGATCAGCGGGATTTGGTAGTGTACTTACCAGACGAACTGATAGTTGTTGACTACTACTTGCAAGAAGCATATCGTGTACAGTACGAGTTTGAAACAGCGCACGGTACTACCAAAAATCTTCCACGAACAGGAGAGTCTATTGATTATAAAGGAGAGCGCCGTGTTCCGGCTCAAGCATCTGACCATGAGCCAGGAGAATACGCAAACCAAGTAGAAGTCGCACTAGATTACTTCCGTCGGGGAGACTTATTTGAAGTCGTTCCTTCTCAAAGCTTCTTTCAATCCTGCTCTGAACCACCCAGCAAACTATTTCAAACATTACAACAAATCAATCCCAGTCCTTATGGGTTTATATTTAATTTAGGTGGAGAGTATATTATCGGTGCCTCTCCAGAAATGTTTGTGCGAGTTGAAGGTAGGCGCGTAGAGACATGTCCAATCAGTGGGACTATTAGCCGAGGACAAGATGCTCTCGATGATGCGGAGCAAATTCGTCAACTTCTCAACTCTGGTAAAGAAGAAGCAGAATTGACCATGTGTACCGACGTGGATCGCAATGATAAATCGCGAATCTGCGAACCTGGATCGGTACAAGTGATTGGTCGTCGCCAAATAGAATTGTATAGCCATTTGATCCATACAGTGGATCATGTCGAGGGATTACTACGACCTGAGTTTGATGCTTTGGATGCATTTTTGAGCCATACTTGGGCAGTCACAGTGACAGGCGCACCCAAACGCTCAGCCATGCAATTTCTCGAAAACCACGAACGTAGCGCTCGACGTTGGTATGGTGGAGCTGTTGGTTACTTAAGCTTCAATGGCGATTTTAATACAGGATTGATTTTGCGAACAATTCGGCTCAAAGACTCAATCGCCGAGGTGAGAGTTGGCGCGACAATTCTGTATGACTCCTTGCCTTCAGCAGAAGAACAAGAGACAATGACTAAAGGAGCAGCTTTATTTGAGACAATTCGCCGTGCCAATCAGGGGATAAAACCGGAAGAATGCAGCCCAATAAAGTTGAGCAGCTGCATTCCAAATGTCGAGTCTGGTAAGCGGATCTTACTGATTGACTACGAAGACTCTTTTGTTCACACACTCGCAAATTACATCCGCCAAACTGGCGCTCAAGTCACCACACTACGTCATGGCTTCTCAGAATCGTTGTTTGACGCAGAACGCCCAGACTTAGTTGTATTCTCTCCTGGTCCTGGTAAGCCGAGTGATTTTCGTGTTCCAGAAACTGTACAAGCTTGCTTGCGTCGGCAAATTCCGATTTTTGGAGTCTGTTTAGGACTACAAGGCATTGTTGAATCGTTTGGTGGAGAACTAGGAGTTCTCAACTATCCTCAACACGGTAAATCTTCACGGATTTCTGTCAGCGATTCAAATTCTGTTCTCTTCAAGAATTTACCAGAATCATTTTGTGTGGGTAGATATCATTCCTTGTTTGCCCTACCGCAAAAATTGCCAGCACAACTGAAGGTAACAGCAATTTCAGATGACGATGTGATCATGGCAATTGAGCATCAAACACTTCCTGTAGCGGCTGTGCAGTTTCATCCAGAATCGATCATGACTCTAGCAGGAGAACTTGGTTTGGCAATTATTAAAAATGTAGTACGTGCGTACACCCAAACTGACCAAACTGAAGAGTCATTAGTCATTAGTCAATAATTGTAGAGACGCGCTGAATGAAAGCGTCTCTACATGAAATTTCCCCTCCCTCATCTCCCTCCCTTCTTCATCTCCCCCAAATACATGAGTTACTCAGGCGCTACTGCAAATGTCCGTCCACGCCACATTCTTGAAGAGATTGTGTGGTATAAAAAGCAAGAAGTCGCACAAATGCGGCAAGAACTGCCACTAGCGACTTTGCAAGAACAGTTAACTGCTGCTCCGAGTGTACGAGATTTCCTGGCTGCTTTAAAGCAAAGTCCCCATAAGCCAAGCCTGATTGCAGAGGTCAAGAAAGCATCACCAAGTCGTGGAGTTCTCCGGGCTGATTTTGACCCAGTCGCGATCGCCCAAGCATATGAACAAGGTGGCGCAGCTTGTCTATCTGTTCTGACTGACTCTAAGTTCTTTCAAGGCAGTTTTGACAACTTGCGTAATATCAGACAGCAAGTCGCACTCCCACTTTTGTGCAAAGAGTTTATCATTGATATCTACCAAATCTATTATGCACGGGTTGCAGGCGCAGATGCTGTACTACTGATTGCTGCTATCCTGTCAGATGAGGAACTTCAAGACTTTTTGCGCGTGATTCACGATTTGGGGATGAAAGCTTTGGTAGAAGTTCATACCTTAGCGGAACTGGATCGAGTGCTAAAGCTTGAGGATTTGCGCTTGGTGGGGATCAATAACCGTAATCTCGAAGATTTTACGGTGGATCTTGGACTCACTGCGCAACTACTCGAACAGCGGCGATCGCATTTGCAAAGCTTCGGTATTACCATCGTCAGTGAATCTGGTATATATACCTCTGCAGATTTATCTCTTGTGGCAGAAGCGGGTGCCCGTGCTGTTCTGGTAGGAGAGTCATTAGTGAAACAAGCTGATTTAGAGCAGGCTGTGCGAAATCTCCTCAACAAAGAGCTGTCACAGGAGTGACAAAGGAAAAATAGCCATGAAAGCTATGGTGATAAAGGGCTTCGGAGGTTCAGAAGTTTTTGCTCAAACAGAGGTGGATAAACCAATACCAGGTAAAAACGAAGTTCTGGTCAAGGTTTATGCAACTTCAGTTAATCCTGCTGATTGTGGGATACGTCGAGGACTATTTGGACCAAGAATAAAACTACCTGCAATTCTCGGCTACGACGTTTCAGGAGTCGTTGAGGCAATTGGAGAAAACGTCAAAGATTTTCAGGTGGGTGACGAAGTCTATTACGCCATAGGACTCATGGATGGTCAGGGTGCAAATGCGGAATATAATGTAGCAAATGAGTCGATTGTTGCTAAGAAACCCGCAAACTTATCGCATACAGAAGCGGCGAGTGTGCCGGTAGCAGGCGGTACGGCGTGGGCGGCTTTGTTCGATAGAGCAAGTATTAAAGTAGGCGAAACCGTACTGATTCACGGTGGTGCAGGAGGTGTAGGTTCTTTCGCCATCCAAATTGCCAAAGCAGCAGGTGCTTATATTTACACAACTTGCGGCAGTTATGATTTTGATTTGGTAAAGTCTATCGGTGCAGATAGAGTTATTGACTACCGCAACGAAAACTTTATCGACATTATCATGAAAGAAACGGGTGGTGAAGGAGTTGATGTCACTTTTTCTACCGTACCAGGCGAACTTTTAGCCCGAAGCCTCACAGTAACCAAAGTTGATGGTCGCGCTGTGACAGTCACAGGCGTACAAGGTGACCTCAGCCCTGCTACTTTCAAAAATATTACAGTTCACTTTGTACACTTAGAAAATGCCCGCCCTAAACTCGAAGCTTTGAAAAAGCTGATTGAACGGGGTCAAATCAAACCTGTGGTTGGAATGACCTTTCCACTCAATCAAGTTGCCGAGGCTCATCAAAAACTTGAGGAAGGGGGCGTTAGTGTACACGGTAAGATTGTTGTACAAGTTGCTGGCTCGTAGTTAGGGCTTAAGCCCTGACGACAAATTCAATATTCATTACTTAGGTGCATGAATCCGATGACTTCCATTTCCCAACGTTTTCAATCTTTAAGAAGTAATAACCAGTGCGCTCTCATTCCCTTTGTAACAGCCGGCGATCCTGATTTAGAAACCACAAGACAAGCTTTACGCATTTTAGACCGCAATGGTGCCGACTTTATTGAATTGGGTGTTCCCTACTCCGATCCACTTGCAGATGGTCCTGTGATTCAAGCAGCAGCAACTCGTGCCTTGCAAAAGGGAACTAAGTTAGAGCACGTGTTAGAGATAGTTGCACAAGAAAGCCCAAACCTGCAAGCACCAATTATTTTATTTACTTATTACAATCCAATTCTCAATCGCGGTGTTAGGTCATTTTTGGCGCAAATCGCCGATGTTGGGGCAAAGGGATTAGTTGTCCCAGATTTGCCTTTAGAAGAAGCAGAAGATCTCATTAACACTGCTGCTGAATTTGGCATAGAAGTTATTTTACTTGTTGCTCCTACCAGTTCCAAAGAGCGGATTGAGGCGATCGCCAAGTTTTCTCAAGGATTTATCTACCTTGTCAGTGTCACTGGTGTGACAGGTGTTCGTTCCCAATTGCAAGAGCGTGTCAAGACTTTGCTAAACGAAATGCGAACCATAACTGATAAACCAATTGGTCTTGGCTTTGGCATCTCTGGCTCAGAACAGGCGCGTCAAGCAATGGATTGGGGGGCAGATGGTGTGATTGTTGGTAGTGCTTTTGTGCAAAGGTTAGCAAATGGTAGCCCCGCAGAAGGACTGCAAGCTATTGAACAACTTTCTCAAGAATTGAAAGCTGCGATCGCCCGCCCATCTCTTCAAACGGTGGGTTAAATACAGTTAACAGTTATCAGTTATCAGTTAACAGTTAACAGTCATCAATCAACAGTCAAAAACAACTGAAGAATTGTTAAGACTTCTAAAAAATTACTAGCAAGCTAAGAGGTTTGAATCGGTGGTCAGCATCTCAGATATCAATCAAATTGCATCTTCTACTGCAAGACCAGACTCCCTTGGAAGATTTGGCAAGTTCGGCGGTAAGTATGTTCCTGAAACCTTAATGCCTGCATTAAGTGAGCTAGAAGCAGCATATGCGCAATACCGCAACGACCCAAGTTTCCAAGAAGAGTTACAAAATTTACTCAAGGACTATGTTGGACGCTCCACTCCCTTATATTTTGCCGAGCGTCTAACGGCACACTACGCTAAACCTGATGGTACAGGAGCGCAAATATATCTAAAGCGGGAAGATTTAAACCATACAGGTGCGCATAAAATCAATAATGCATTGGGTCAGGTGTTACTGGCAAAGCGCATGGGCAAACAGCGCATTATCGCTGAAACCGGAGCCGGTCAGCATGGGGTAGCAACTGCAACCGTGTGCGCTCGTTTTGGTTTGCAATGCGTGATTTACATGGGCATCCATGATATGCAACGCCAAGCCCTGAACGTGTTTCGGATGAAGCTGATGGGGGCAGAAGTTCGTCCAGTGGAAGCTGGTACTGGAACCCTCAAGGATGCAACTTCTGAAGCAATTCGGGACTGGGTGACAAACGTAGAAACAACTCACTACATCCTCGGTTCTGTTGCAGGTCCTCATCCTTACCCAATGATCGTGCGCGACTTCCACGCTGTGATTGGCAAAGAAACTCGCGATCAATCTCAAGAGAAATGGGGAGGAATACCTGATATTCTCTTGGCTTGTGTGGGTGGTGGTTCCAATGCAATCGGACTGTTCCACGAGTTTGTGGATGAGTCATCTGTGCGCTTGATTGGAGTTGAGGCTGCAGGTGAAGGTATTGACACCGAGAAGCACGCCGCAACCCTCACACTCGGACGAATCGGCGTGTTGCACGGCGCTATGAGTTATCTACTACAAGATGACGATGGTCAGGTAATCGAAGCACATTCAATTAGTGCTGGTTTGGACTACCCTGGCGTCGGTCCTGAGCATAGCTATCTCAAGGAACTTGGTCGCGCTGAGTACTACAGTGTTACAGACACTGAGGCTTTGGAGGCGTTGCAGCGTCTGTCTCAACTAGAAGGGATTATACCAGCTTTGGAAACCGCTCATGCGATCGCCTATTTAGAAAAGCTGTGTCCTCAGTTGGATGGTAGCCCCCGAATCGTCATAAACTGCTCTGGCAGAGGCGACAAGGATGTGCAAACTGTTGCTAAAGTTCTCAATCCTTAGTCCAAACTCAAAAGTGAGCCAGCGCCCTTTGGAGGGTTTCCCGACAGCAGGCGACTGGTGAACCCCAAAGGGGTCAAAAGTGAAATTCAGAAGGCAGAAGTACGAAGCCAAGTCTCAATGAAAAAATTTTCGGTACTGATGCATGGAAAAGGTATTTTTCCTTCTGGCTTCTGCCCTCTGCCCTCTGCCTTTCTTGGATAACTACTCTTGACTTTTGAGTAATGACTGGTGACTAATGGCTAGTGACTACTATTATTAACAGTTGAGAAAATGATAGCTGTAACTCAAGCAAGCACTGACAACACCGCCGAAACTCTTAAATCTTACGATTGGTCTGGATTACTCAAACAATTGTTGGATAGGCGATCGCTCTCTGTTGCCCAAGCTACGGATCTGATGCAAGGCTGGCTCACAGACACAGTTCCTCCAGCATTATCAGGAGCAATTTTAGCAGCAATTCAATCCAAAGGAGTGTCCACAGAAGAGTTGGTGGGCATGGCTAGTGTTTTACAATCGCAGTCCGCAGGAGGACACGGAACAGGGGAATCTCATTCTTCCCAATCCCCAATCGCCAATCCCCAATCACTTCCCTTAATTGACACTTGCGGTACAGGTGGAGATGGAGCATCCACGTTTAATATTTCCACAGCTGTTGCCTTTGTTGCCGCAGCCGCAGGGGTAAAAGTTGCCAAACATGGCAATCGTTCAGCGTCTAGCAAGACTGGTTCCGCTGATGTACTAGAAGCTTTGGGTATTAATCTAAGCGCCAATCCTGAAAAAGTTCAAAGCGCAGTTGATCAAGTCGGTATCACCTTTTTGTTTGCTCCAGGATGGCATCCAGCACTCAAAGCGGTTGCCGATTTACGCAAAACTTTGAAAGTACGTACCGTTTTCAACCTGCTGGGTCCTTTGGTGAATCCAATGCGACCAACAGGGCAAATTATTGGCGTGTCTGACCCACTATTGGTCGAAACAATAGCTAAAGCTTTATCGCAACTGGGAACGCGTCGTGCAATTGTCGTCTACGGACGCGAAAGGTTAGACGAAGCTGGATTGGCTGATTTAAGTGACTTAGCTGTTGTCAAAGATCAACAAGTACACACAGCCGTACTCAATCCTCAGGAACTCGGTCTAACTCCTGCGCCAATTACGGCGTTGGAAGGTGGAGAAGTTCAACAAAACGCTGAAATATTGAAAGCAGTTCTACAAGGTAAAGGTACGCAGGCGCAGCAAGATGTCGTTGCTTTGAATGCAGCACTAGCACTTCATGTTGGTGAAGTCCTTGATGGCACCAACACTGTAGAAGAGGCTTATGTAAAAGGTATTGGCATTGCCAAGGAAGTTCTGCAAAGTGGAGAAGCTTGGAAAAAGCTCGAACAACTCGCTGAATTTCTCCGGTAATTAGTCAAATGAGTCATTAGCAAAGATGTAAAGACGCGCCGCCAGAGCCGGCACGAGGGAGATCCTCCAAAGGGCGCTGGCTCGCCATGGCGCGTCTCTACAATGACTAATAACTCATCACTCATAATTAATGACTCGGCGGCGTAGCAGATTACTAGCTAAACAACACAAAAGGTAAAAGGCATGATTATCATCGTCAAGAATGGCACACCTGCTGATGAAATTACTCGCATCAGCCAAGAAATGCGTGACACTTTCGGTGTCACTGTAGAAAAAAGTGTCGGACACAACAAAATCGTTTTGGGCTTAATTGGTGACACTGCCACTTTAGATCCAATGCAGATACAGAATAACAGCCCTTGGATTGAGCAAGTGTTGCGAATTGAACGACCTTTCAAGCGCGCCAGTCGAGAATTCCGTCATGGCGAAGGCAGTGAGGTTGTTGTTTCCACACCAAACGGTCCTGTCCACATTGGTGAGCAACATCCTGTAGTGCTGGTAGCTGGACCTTGCTCAGTGGAAAATGAAGCCATGATTGTAGAAACAGCAAAGCGCGTTAAGGCTGCTGGAGCCAAGTTTCTGCGTGGCGGCGCTTACAAACCTCGCTCCTCGCCGTATGCGTTTCAAGGACATGGTGAGAGTGCATTAGACTTGTTAGCAGCAGCACGTGAAGCTACTGGTTTGGGCATCATCACAGAGCTTATGGATGCTGCTGATTTACCAGCACTGTCTAGGGTTGCTGACGTCATCCAGATAGGAGCTAGGAATATGCAAAACTTCTCCTTGCTCAAAAAAGTGGGCGCTCAAGATAAGCCTGTGCTGATCAAACGTGGGATGGCTGCCACAATTGATGAGTGGCTCATGGCAGCAGAATATATTCTGGCAGCAGGAAATCCAAATGTGATTCTTTGCGAGCGGGGTATTAGAACTTTTGATTCCAAATATGTTCGCAACACTTTGGATTTATCTGTCATTCCTGTGTTGAGACAACTGACACATTTACCCATCATGATTGACCCAAGTCATGGTACAGGTAAATCAGAGTACGTTACACCAATGGCACTGGCAGCGATCGCAGCAGGTGCAGATTCTTTAATGATTGAAGTTCACCCCAATCCTGCCAAAGCTCTATCTGATGGACCGCAGTCTCTGACTCCTGACAAGTTTGACCGTTTGGTTCAGGAAATGTCAGTTTTGGGCAAAGTCGTTGGTCGCTGGTCTGAGCCAGAGAAGCTTAGTTTGGTCGCTTCTGTTTAGTTATACACTTTGCATTTTCGTGAGATCGCCTAGGAAATTTATTTGTTGATAAATGATAATAATGGTGCAAGATTTGAGATTTCTTAAACCTAGCACCATTATTTTTAAATGTAGGATAGGTAGTGATCTTAATGCCTTGACGAATTTTTACAAGCTTTGATATGCACTGTTTTTCTTGACTTGTATTTTTCTTATCAAAAAAAGATAAACATATCTAAAAATCGGACAGATACATCAAAAGAAACTGTATTGAGTTTCTATTTGAAATTACTTAATATTTAGATATAAAGGTAGCGTTGTTTACAGTTTGATTTTGTTCTCTATACATCATCTAAAAACAGGGTTAATAGCTTCTACCAGACAACGCATAGGGTTTCTGAAACTAAGAAATCACCATCAATTTTGGCAATAGCAATAAACCAGGAATTGTAAACTAACAGACTTATTTTTGTCTGTTCTCTCTTCATGTGTTTACGCAATTTTTCCCTGAAAATCGGAGGATTCTTCCTAATGGCAACTGAAAACAGTAATAGTGGCAACCAATCTAGTGGTGATCTCGGAAATGTACTGCAGCAATCTCCCTGGGGTCGCTTGAGTGAAGTCACTTCTACTGAGACGGTATTACAAGGCTTTGGAAGTGCCACTGGTGGTGGTACCACTGGTGGCGCTCCCAGTGGTGCTGGTGGTGCTGGTAGCGGTAGTCCCTTTACTGGCTTTGGCAACCCGAATGCCGAAGGTAGCCCGCTTACTGGTGGTACCAACCCTTGGGCTGCTATCAACACTAGTGGTGGTGCTAGCGGTGGCAGTCAGCCTGCTACTCGCAGTTCCGGCGGCAGCGCTGATAGCTTCACTGGCGGTTCCTCTGGTGGCGATATATCTGGCGCTGGTGGCTTCGGTGGCAGCGCTGGTGGCTTCGGTAGCGGTAGCCAAGGTGGCAACTTTGGTGGCATCGATTTTGGAAGCGCAACCGATTCGTTGTCGTTTCAGAACAGAATTCTGATTGATCAATACATCGCCGCAGGCCCTACCGAAGAAAGTACAAATGTGTTGTCTTCGCAGATCACCAATAGTATTGTCAACCAGGTTTCCCTGGGTAGCACATCATCCGTAAATGGTGGTGGAAGTGACCAGTTTGGTGGTGGCAGCACCGGCGGATTTGATGTTAGCAGCATCAGCGGCGGATCTGCTGGTGGTGGCAACCAGTTTGGTGGTGGCAACCAGTTTGGTGGTGGCAACCAGTTTGGTGGTGGCGGCTTCGCTGGCGGATTTGGTGCGTAACTCGTTTGCTTAGAGTTTCACCTTGAAATAAAAAATATTGGGTTAACCGCTGCACTGGTCAACCCAACATAATTTCAAGAGCTACTAGCCATTAACTAAGCCTCCGCTCAGGAAACCAAAGAAGAAAGTTATATACCGATCTAGCTTGCTTTCTTTAGTTTCCTTTGCTCAACAAATTTTTTGTTCTAACGATAGGAGGATTTTTAGTTATGGCAACTTCTAACACTAACTCTGCTGCTAGTAGTGAGAGTGTTTTTCCGCAGTTACCATCCAATGTCTTGGAGAGCATCCGGACAAACACCTCAACCTTTACTGACATTGTCAACCAATATAGAAGTGGCAACGCCGATGCAAGCGGCGATCAGCCTCTAGCACCTGTGGTTGATTTGGTGAATGCCGCTTATGGTAGCGATTCACCCTTCTTAAATGGCAATGCAAGTGGGTCTAGTGGTAACAACACAGTTGCAGATAGTGGCAGTGTATCAAGTGGTAGCAGTCCAGTGACTGGTAGTAGCAGTGTGATTCCTGTGCAATCGTCCCTTTCGGACGGCTCGTTTGGAGCATCGCCTTCTGAAGTTTTGCAGTCGGTAAAAGCTGATATCTTAAGCACTTACAACTTTGCTCAGAATTTTGGTATAGGCGATAGTCAGCTTCCGCAATCATTTTCTAATGTGTTGGGACAGTTGGACACTGCCATTGCAACCTTTGATGCATTGCAATCTGGGAATAATGCGATCGCTAGTACTAGCACTCCGATTGTTTAACGTCCCAGTTTGAAATAAAAAATGTTGGGTTGACCTTTTTACAGGGAAACCCAACAAAATTCCAACAGTTACTACTCAAAAAACAGCCTGCACTTAAAAAACCAAAGAGCAAACCAATAAGGCAGGCTTTATGTCTTTAATTTCCCCCATTTTACGAGATTTGTGTCCTAAAAATTAGGAGGATTATTTTTAATGGCGACTTCTACTGACAACTCTACTGTTCTTGTTAGCGACTCAGTTATTCCTTCAGCTACTCAGCTAGCTGGTGCTGGTGACAGCCAAGGTGCTGGCGGCTTCAGTGCTGACAGCTTCGGTGGCGGCAGCCAAGGTGCTGACAGCTTCGGTGGCGGCAGCCAAGGTGCTGACAGCTTCGGTGGCGGCAGCCAAGGTGCTGACAGCTTCGGTGGCGGCAGCCAAGGTGCTGGCAGCATCGGTGGTGACAGCCAAGGTGTTGGCATCGGTGGTGACAGCCAAGCTGCTGGCATCGGTGGTGGCAGCCAAGCTGCTGGCGGCATCGGTGGTGGCAGCCAAGCTGCTGGCGGCATCGGTGGTGGCAGCCAAGCTGCTGGCGGCATCGGTGGTGGCAGCCAAGCTGCTGGTGGCATCGGTGGTGGCAGCCAAGCTGCTGGTGGTATCGGTGGTGGCAGCAACCCATTTAGTGCCACCCAAGGTGGTGGCGGCCAAGCTGGTGGCTTCGGTGGTAGCAGCCAAGGTGGTAGCAGCTTACAAAGTCTCGGCTTAGGAACTGGCAGTACCAATACCTTTACTGGTGCTGCAAACAACCCTTATGCTGGTGGTGGTGGTGAAGCGTTCGGTAGTCTTGGTAACGTAGTCGTTGGTAACAACGAATGGATCATCGGTAAAGAAATCACACCAGAAAGATTTTCAAAAGCGATAAACTTTACTGTCGAGGAAACGGTTGACTCCGTCATCGGCAAACTGAGTAACAGATTATCTGAGAGTGGTATTGTTACCTCCTTCAGTGGTGGAAACCCATTTGCTGGTGGAAACAACCCGTTTGGTACTACCAATGCGCCAGCTCTCGATTACTTGAAACAGGCTTATGGTACAAACTTCCCCATACCTCAGTCAGCCTCAAATTTCACCACAGCCGTCTACGCTCAAACCTTACCCGGTGGATCTGGTACCTCGGCTGGTGGTGCCTCTACCGCAGGTAGTAGTGATGGCAACCCGCTTGTACCAAGTAATAACACCGCTATTAGTGGTAGCTCTCAGCCATCCTTGGATATTGTGCAGGTTCTCTTTGGTGACGACTTAAAAGGCGCTGGCGGGGGAAGTGGCAAATCACCCTCCGAAACCTTGAGGGTTGTTCAAGATAGCCTCTTAAACTGGACCAAAACAGTCAACTCTGCTACAGGTAAAAAACTATTCAGTAGTAACAATACCCCTCTGCAATCACCCTCTGATTTGTTGACGCTCTATAAGAATGACATCGTGAGCGCCAATAGTGGTATCAACAATGTTAACGAACTCGCTGGTGGTAGCGGAGACCCATATAGCAACTTACTTGCTGGTAGTGGCTCTCAGGGTGGCTCTCAAGCTGTTCAACCACCCAACGATATCTTGTCTACTGTCCTTGGTGGTTTGTTACCCTTCAGTGGCAGTGATAACATTTTTAATACTCCCGAAGGTGGTATACCTATTGGTTATGGCAACAAGGAATTTGGTAGTGACAACGCTGTCATTGGTAACGCCAACTGGAACTACGGACACTCTAACGTAAGCGTCGGTAATGCCAACTGGAATTGGGACTCCAGTAAGAACAACGCAACCATTGGTAATGGCAACTGGCATTTAGACAATACTCAAAACAACAGAACCATTGGTAATGGCAACTGGTACTGGGAGTCAACCAGTAACAACAAAACCCTTGGTAATGGCAACTGGAGTTTCGGAAATAACAACACAACCATTGGTAATGGTAACTGGGACTACGGTAGCAACAACACAATCATTGGTAACGGCAACCAGGTCTTCACCAGCAACAGCGTAGTGATTGGTAATGGCAACTGGTCTGTGATTATTGACAAATCAAACACTGCCGCTGGCGACTTCCTCGGCAAGTTGGATAATTTAGTGTTGTCAATAGGAATCAAGGATGCAGCTGATACTTTGGTGAATTCCCTCTTCACCAAATTCGCTGATGCTTTCCAACCCTTAACAGGTGATTTTACCGCAGCAACTCGGCAGACCTATGACCAGTTCTACTGGGATCCAACAACAGTCTAAACGCAAGTAGGGTGTACGGGCGCAAGCAATAGCTTGGGTGCTAGGTGTAGGAGTGTAGAGAAAAATTCATAGCACTTTACATCCCGTAGCCTACTGTTCATACGAATCACAATATTCCTGCTCTCAGGATACTTGTCACTGCTAACAGTCGATTGAGTTTGCTCAACCGACTGCTTTTTTATTTCAACTGAAACTCATCAAACTTAATGACCTGCGAATCCGGGTTTCGTGTATCAAAACGATAGCTGTTGACCGTACCTGTACCCGTGTCAAAGATGCTGAAAACCGTGATGTCATTACTTGCAATATAGGGCATCGGTTTTCCATCTTCATCCAGCATAGGAGTAATTGTTGGCACCACAGAGCCTAAACCATATGGATCGCCAAGTTCAGCATAATCCTCTTGATAGCCAACAGGGACTTCTCGCTTATTGTTACCCCAAGCAGCACCGTAAGAGTTACCAACATTAGATGTTTCTAAAAAGTGCATTCCACTCGGACTGACAAAGCGGTTCCACAAATGCGAATGTCCGTAGAAGACTAACTGCACACCAGCAGTTTCCAGCAAGGGGATAACATCGCGGATGATGTAGTCTGCATGCTTGGGGTACTCGTAACGGATTGCCTTGATATTACCGTCAGCATCGCGTTCAATAACCTGCACTGGGTCGGTATATGCTGGAACTATGTTACCACCCAAGGTATGGGGCGGATGATGCAACATAACTACTTTGTACTTTGCTTGCTGAAACTCAGGATTATTGAGTTCTTGTACTAACCAATTGTATTGTGTGCTGCCTTTGGCAATTGGCTCATAAATATGTTGCCCGTAACCCCAATTCTCTGGCGTGTTGAAATCTTTTTCCCGTTCTCGGTATCTACCTCTAGCCTGTGGATCCAAGTTGGGCGATCGCCACATATTTGTCGCGTACAGTACTACCAAACGCACGTCACCAAAACTGACTGCGTAGTAAGTTTTTGCACCTTCCTTACTCTCCGGTAGAGTGAAAATCTCTTCGTAAGTATCGGTATTAAAAGAATTCTCTTTGAGAAATTCCTCCTCATATAACTTGAGAGCAACTGCACGGGGAATTGTAGCATCAAATTCATCATTTATACTCCCACGGTTCGTGCGTCCCATAATTTCATGGTTGCCAACGCAAGTAAACATTGGAGCGTGTTGAATGATTTCACCGCCAGTGTAGATTGTCTTGACCCCGTTGTTGTTCATTTCATAGTTAGCACGACCTTGCAAACAAGGAAAGAAAGCACCGCCACGATGATCATCAAACCATTCGGAGGCGCGATCGCCAATATTAACCAAATCACCAGCGAACCAAACCGCATCAACTCGTCCAACGGTCTCCACCACCTTTTGTAAATTTGCTGCAACCATTGGCTTAATTTGATGGTCAGAAGTCAGCAGAATTTTCATTGGTTTACCTGGACTCGGCTTGGGTGCAAGCGTAAACAGATTGCTCCTAACGCTTGCATCATCTTCTCGCACACTCGTTACATAGTACGAAACTCTTGTGTCAGGGGTTAAGCCAGTAATCTCAGCTTCATGTCGCCAAATATCACGTAGCACAGGATTTTGATAAACTTGTCCGTCTTCGGTTTGGTTTCCAACTCGCGATTCTTGGTCTTCCCGCGTGCGCGTGAGTTTACTAGTCTTGGCAAGAGCAGTTTGAGCCAGATTCTTACCGTAGGTAACGATATGTCCAAAACCAGCAAACTCAGTAAACCACACAACTCTCACTGAAGTTTCCGCTGGTAATTGCAGAAACGGATCACTCAGCAACTGGGGTGGAGATGTCATAAATTTTTGCTTGGATAAACACACGTTTATCAGGTTAAGCCATCTCGATCAAACTTAGGGTTAAGCGTTAAGTTTACAATCAAAGTTGCTCAAACTCCTGAATTTTTCTAATAATTGTGAGACGAGATGCCATTTTCTATCAAATTTTCCAGCGATCTCCCCGCTTATTTTTTGAACTCATTGGACAGACTCCGCCACAAATCGATAATTATCGCTTTGACTCAGTCGAGGTAAAGGAACTCAGTTTCCGTATTGATGGAGTCTTTTT
The DNA here is from genome assembly GCF_036697665.2 of Scytonema sp. PRP1. Taxonomy (NCBI): domain Bacteria; kingdom Bacillati; phylum Cyanobacteriota; class Cyanophyceae; order Nostocales; family Scytonemataceae; genus Scytonema; species Scytonema sp. PRP1. The sequence continues at coordinate 77,418 of NZ_JBAHYJ020000070.1, forward strand.
GCCACCGGAAGATGCCGAGTCCAAGGTTGTATTTTTTGCTGAGGTGCAGTTCCAAAAAGACCAGTTCCTTTACCATCGGTTCTTCTCAGAATTGTTCCTCTACCTTTACAGCCAGATGACTCAACAATGCATCGTGCTTTGCTCAATAGCTCTCAGGTACAGCGTCTATACTTGGATGAGCTGGGTGATCCCAACGAACAACCTATTGGTATCAGCCTGGTATTATTGACAATTCAACAAGAAGACCGAACTGTAGAGCAAGCTAAACAACTGATTGCACGTGCTAGGAAGGAAGATACAGGCAGCCTTTCTAGAGAAGCGATAATTGATATAGTGACCACAATCGCTGTGTACAAATTTGCATCTTTTAGCCGAGAGGAGGTAGAAGCAATGCTAGGTTTGAGTATTGAACAAACTAGAGTTTATCAGGAAGCTAAGGAAGAGGGACGACAAGAGGAACGTCAACAATTGCTGGCTGCAACTGTTCCCCTGCTTTTACAGACAGGGATGACGATAGAGCAAATTGCCTCCGAGATAGGTGTCGAGGTAGAAGTAGTACGGCAATCAGCACAGCGAGGTACTAAATAAATGTCTTGCAAAAGTCAATTTTATGAAAAAAAACCACAGATGGACACAGATAAATTATCTGCGTTTATCCGCGTGCACCGCGGTTCTAAACATCCATTGATCATACTTTTGCAAGAAGTCTAATAAATATCAAGAAAATGGAAATTTATCGAAATAAAAATAGGGATGGCGTTAACCATCCCTATTGAATGAAGTAGGGCATAGCCCTACCTAACTTAAGATTAGAGAGTGGGCATATACTGCGACTTTTCAGGTACGGTCGTGTACTCAGCCACAATCTGACGGAATTCATCACCGTCAATGGTTTCTTTTTCAACGAGCAAATCCACTAACCGATCAATGAGGGTGCGATTTTCCTCTATGAACCGCTTTGCGGTCTGGTGACATTCTTCAACTATGGCACGGACTTGGCTATCAACACGAGCCGCAATTGACTCAGAATATTCTGAGCGTGTCATCCAGTCACGACCCAAGAAGACTTCTCCCTGTTGGCTTTCCAAGGATATTGGTCCTAAATCAGACATTCCAAACCTTGTCACCATTTGCCGTGCCATGCTGCTGACTTGTTGCAAGTCACCTCCAGCACCAGTTGTGACTTCCGCAGAACCAAAAATCACTTCTTCTGCAGCACGGCCACCTAAAGCACCGGTAATTCTGGCTTTGAGTTGAGCGCGAGTAATCAGCCCTTGCTCTTCAGTGGGAGTAAACCAAGTTAACCCTTGTGCCTGTCCCCGTGGAATCAAGGTAACTTTTTGCACTGAGTCGTGGTCTTTGAGCAATGTTCCTGCGATCGCATGTCCGATTTCGTGGTAAGCAATCAAACGCTTGCTCTTGCTATCTACCAAAGGTGTGCCTTCCATACCAGCAACAACCCGGTCTACAGCATCATCGATTTCTGCATTGCCGATCGCGTCTTTACGCCGTCTCGCTGTGAGAATAGCAGCTTCATTGAGCAAGTTCGCTAAATCTGCACCTGTAAAACCAGGGGTACGACGGGCGATCGCTTCTAAAGAAACGCCAGTGTCTAGTTTCTTGTTGCGGGCGTGGACTTTTAAAACATCCAAACGTCCTTTGACGTCGGGTGCATCGACAGTAACTTGCCTGTCAAACCGTCCGGGACGCAATAATGCTGCATCCAACACATCAGGACGGTTGGTGGCAGCAATAATAATGATGCCAGTGTTCCCTTCAAAACCATCCATTTCGGTAAGCAGTTGGTTGAGGGTTTGTTCCCGCTCATCGTTTCCACCACCGATACCTGCACCCCGTTGACGTCCTACCGCGTCGATTTCATCAATAAAGATGATACAAGGGGCATTATCTTTTGCTTTCTTAAACAGGTCGCGGACGCGGGATGCACCCACACCGACGAACATTTCCACAAACTCTGAACCGGAAATCGAGAAAAAGGGAACGCCTGCTTCACCAGCGATCGCTTTTGCTAAAAGCGTTTTACCTGTTCCCGGAGGTCCGACCAACAACACCCCTTTAGGAATGCGTGCGCCCACAGCAGTGAATTTTTCTGGTTGTTTCAGGAAGGTCACCACTTCTTGCAGTTCTTCCTTGGCTTCTTCAATACCTGCGACATCGTCAAATTTCACTCCGGTTTTTGCCTCCATCTGGAAGCGAGCTTTTGATTTCCCGAAGTTCATGGCTTGACCTGGACCGCCAGGTAGGTTGCTAGAACGACGGAACAAAAAGAACAGCCCGGTAATCAATAAGATAGGAAAAATGAGATTACCCAGCAGTCCCCAAATTGCCCCATCATTCCGCATCGGATGCGCGTCAAAACTAACTTGTTTTTCTTTTAGCTTGTTAATCAGTTCAGGTGCGCTAGCAGGCAGATCCACCCGCACCCGTTGTATGCGGTTGTCCAGGTCTGGATCGACGGCTTCCACAATTGCCGTTCTACCACCTTCATATAAATCAACATTGGTGACTCGATCCGCGTCCAAGTATTCCAGAAAGCGACCATAAGTCATGCGGGTATTGGCTGAATTTCTAGTCGTGTCCGCAGGAGCACCAGAAAATGCCCCTTGCCAGAAGAAAAAGCCAATCACCAAAGCTGGCAATGTCCAGAGTACTAGGACTCTCCAGGAGAATTTCATTTTAATTTTGCCTCTAGATGCATATACAACAAATTAACGGCACACAGAAAGAGCCTTTCAAACAGATGTCTATAACTGCATTTGTTATTCGATGTTATGACAGACGATAACTTCGTCGCTAGCTTGAGAGCCAGCAAGCCGAAGCTTCATTAAGAATCTTAATTAAATTTAACTTAATTTTGCTTCGTTGTACTATAGATGTCCTGTTTTAGATGGAGAAATTTCCCGCCAAGACTGTTTGGGCAAAAAAACTTCTGTGTTTTTCCGGATCGAAGAAGATGCGGAATGTAGCTAAGAATCAAGCAAATTAAATATCACTTGCTTGATTTATGTGTATTCTTTAAATTCAGTAGTCAGATAAGCATCAAAAAACCCTGGTAATAGACCAGCCAGAAGCCAGCAGCTGATTCGTACCTTGCTTTTACTGGGTTAACACAAGAACAGTTTGCAGGACAGTTGGGTGTCACGTATTCCACGATTCATTGGTGGGAAAACGGACGTGCTACGCCTTCAGCTTTGGCTTTGAAGCAGTAAGAGGAATGCTGTTTTGCTGTTCCTTTGCGCGATCGCATTATTTAACAGTAGTAAAGAAATAGCTTACACGCAAGTTGTAGTGATATGGACTTTGTAGTTCTTGATACTGAAGGCAAACCAGAATTAAGCGAACTGGCGATCGTTGATAGTCACGGACGTGTAATTTACGAAGGGCTTTCCCGCGATCATCCCAATAACAGTTCTCATCTACCTAACCTCAAAAGTTTAAAAATCTTACTAGAAGAGTTTTCAAATATTGTTCAAGGTAAGAAAATAGTTTGCCACTATGCCGAACACGATATCGAAGTACTTAAGTCCAGTTTCCGAAAAGCTGGTTTGAAATTCCCCAACTTAGAGTTTGATTGCACTTGCATAAGAGCGAAAAATTCTTGGTTGGGGTTAGAAAGTTACTCCTTAGAGTATTTAAGTAAATATTTCAATTTGCGCGTTAATAACCGTTACTTTATCCGGGATATGGCTCATTCTGCCCGGTATGATGCAGAGTTTACCTACTACCTTTATCGCAAGTTAATGATAGACCAATTAAAAGACCAGCCCAATCCCTTTAGTGGTAGTCGAGTTGATACCCCTTTTCAAAATCACCCCGATTATTTCGATACCTATCACCAACAATTTGTGACTCTTGAGTCAATCTTGAAGGATATTAAGCTAGACCCTAATCATCAAAGTAAAGGAGCAGTAGTAATTGGAGAACCTGGGTCGGGTAAAACTCATTTAATGATGAGATTAGCACAAGCGCGATTATCGAGTAATCGACTGCTTTTTATCCGTCAGCCTAACCATCCTTCGTCTGTGCTGTACCATATTTACAGCCGCATTTTGGAGTCTTTAGTCGAGCGGGTTGGTTCTTTTACCCAATTAGATTATCTAATTATTAATAGCTTTCATAAAATTGTTGCTAATCTCTCAAATCTTACTCAAAAAGACCAGGATATTATCAAAGCGCTAAAGGATGATAATATAAATGCTCTTGGGGGAGAAGGAACTTATACTAAACTAGTATACTGGCAGCAAATTCAAAAACGAATTAATGAGTGGTGGGTAAAAAATTACTCGGCTGGAGGTTTTGCTCCCTCGATTCTCAAGGGAATTGTTAATTATTGTAGCTACACTAAGCCAGAACTCAAAGATCTTGCTACACGTTGGCTAGCTGGTCAGGCTTTATCAGATGAGGAGGTAGAAAAAGTTGGTTTACCAAACTGGAGAGAAGAGCTTAGCTTGGAAGCATTTTCTTTGGAAGCAATTTCGGTTTTAGGTAAATTATCTACTCTTGATGAGCCTTTAATTATCATCTTTGACCAGCTTGAAGGATTGGGACTTCCCCATAATAAAGAAATATTGGAGAATTTTGGAGAAACTATCAAGGAGATTTTTACCCATGTTCCTAATAGTTTAATTATCCTGAATATGTTTCCTGAACGATGGGAAGACTTTAAAACCAAATTTAATAATTCAATTACTGATCGCTTATCTCAGTATCAAATTCATTTACAAAGACCGCAGGAAGAATGATATTGGTAAACTCAAGACTATTGCCGAAGCTTTCAACCATATTAAACCGATTAAATTGACTTTGTATAAGTTAGGAAAAAAAGTTTTGCCAGAGCATATTGTCATCGAGACTGACCGTCATAATTATGTAATGGGTTTTCTCCAAATGGCTCCTAATTCAGCTTTCAGCAGTCGAATTAGTAATTTCAACGAGTTAGTATGCTCGCACCCTCAAGACCGCTTTAGTTTATTTCGGGATGAGCGCTTAACTGAAATTAAGGGTCAGGTATCTAAAGAAAGAATAATTCAGCTAAATAACTCTCATAATGGAAATTTCGTTTTATTTTCTAAGCCGGATAGAATTCACTTGGAACTAACTTATAAATTGATTATCGATATTCAAAATAAAGATTTGGATGTCGATTTGGAGTCAGCTTTAAAGGTTTTTATAACTAACCAAGAATGGTATCACTGGCTGTTTAGTATGTTTGGTTTTGCTAAACCGACTGAACAAACAAACGTTTAGTAACAGATTTACAGTCGTTTTCAGGTAAATGAACCCCATACCTAAAATTTAAATCTCTGTAATGAAAGTGCATGCACTTTCATTACAATGTGGTCTATTTAAATGCAAACGGCTGTAAGTATTTTGTAAAAATACAAGACAAAAGATTATGGAACAATACGGTTCAGTTAGTGGTGTTTAGTTTTGTTAAGATCCCCCAACCCCCTTAAAAAGGGGGCTTAGTTCCCTCCTTTTTAAGGAGGGCTAGGGAGGATCAATCCTTAACTGAACTGTATTGGATTATGGAATTACAAGGTTTTGCTAAATTTCATCACCTTCTTAAGCTAGATCCAAATCCATCCAGCATTGGATTTGGAACTAAGGTAAGAGCAGGGGACATAATTCGGTTTGCTAGTAGAGTGAGGCTTGCCAAAAACTTCAAAGGAATTAATCTTGAGGGGTATTCACAAGAGACTAATGATGGTTATGACGCTTTCTTCTTAGTCTTTTTGACACATTCTGCTTTGGAGCGATTTCTTGAAATAAACTCGCTTGAGTTAGATGCGCTCGATTCTCTCATGGCACCTTATAATCCAGAGAAAGTTATTCAAAAATTTGTAGAAAAAGATAAAAAAGGTCTACTTTATGATTTTCTTTATGAAAAATTAAATAATAAAAAGCTAAAAGTTAAGTTAAGCGACTGTAGAAATTACAACAGTACAAATGTAGCTTACATCTCTGCTTCAATTCGGCACATATTTGCTCACGGTCACTTATGCGCTCATTCTAATGGTGTTCATCCAAAAAATGTCTATTCTATCTGTACATCAATATCAGATTTTTTAGTCACTTTTATGGATGCTGAGTTCGGGAAAAAAATAGATGAGTACTATAGCAAAGTATACGCTGATAGCCAGGTAGACTTGGAAGCTGTTTGCTCTGAATAAAGCGATCGCAAGGTGCGAGTAGTAGACGGTGTACTTTTTACTTCAGGCGTAAACTTACCCTAAAAATACAAACAGCAATGTCCTAGAGGAATTATTGGTAGAACAAGTTGAGAAACGAGCAACGGGCGAACAATGCGACGAAATGGCTTGGATTGAAGTTAGTCAAATGGCTCTCAAGCTTGTTGTGCTAACTCCAAAAGATCAATCCTGAGATGTCGTGATTGTCATAGAAGAGCGCTTACCTAGACTTTGTGCTACAAGCCTAACATACCCGATTTCACCTGCTTTGGCTGGTGGAAACACCCCTACCTAATTTTTGTATATGGTTAGGGTGTAAGGAAGATACTTGTCTTTTTTGTAAGAACCAATCCAAATATAGTAGGTTCCTGGCAGCCATTCCCCAATCATACCGGGATTTTTACCATCAAAATCGTCATTGCACCAGACGCCTCCAGGACCAGTAACAATTAAGGTGGTATCCTCAGGGCTTTGTACTTGCAGTCTTAGGTACTCGAATTTACTTGTCAGCTCAACAGTATGGTCTGGTTCTTCATCAAAATATCCAGTACAAGCACCTGTAGGAGTTTCACTTTTACCAGCAATTTCCCTCCCCGGTATAGAACCACCATTTATACCGCGAACGCTTTGGGGATCTGGGGAAGAGTTTTGACCGATGATGATATCTCCAAAAATGGTTGGAGCCGTTTCCTCTGCTTGAGATGTTGTACTCATTGCTGACGCGATCGCCAGCGCCGCCATCATCAAAGATAATCTTATCCCTCGATTTATCTCTTTTGTCAGCATTTTAATGACATACTTTTTTAAGTATTTCTAGAGACATCTATGTTACACAAAAAGTTCCTAATGCGAGGGTATTTAACTAATTGTCTCACCTTATAAGCATCAAAAAAATCATCGATTGTCAATCTGACTTTTCACGTTATGTGGAAAAACCAACAAAGGAACCTAACCCCCCATCCCCCTGATCCTAATCCCCAACGCCAGTCGCCTGAGTCGGGAAACCCTCCCTCACGAGGTGCTCACCACGACACTGGCTCCTTTGTCGGGATTCCAAGTTCCCTAAAAGAGAATGGGCTAAGGTCAAAGCTTCTCAAAAGCAGGAGAAAAGAATCGAAGCGAGGTTTTTCCAACACATCAAAAGTAACGATTGTCAATAGCATAAAATTAAATTTATTCTACAAACAGGGGCACACGAACGTGCGCCCCCATTATCCATAACTTTGATTCCCAAATTATGCTTGCTGCTAACTAGCGACTTCTACTGCTTGAAGCAAGCGCGGCTTATCTAAACCAATTTGATTCAAAAGCAACCACGATTGGATCAAGTCCGGACCGTGCAAATCACCAGTTAAGCCAGCCCGCAGTGCCTTCATGACCAAGCCTTTCTTGACGTTTTGTTCTTTCACCACCTGCTTAATAATTTCTTGAGCGCTGGCTTCGGTGAGTTGATGCTTTTCTAAAGCAGCGATCACACCTTTGAGAGTGGCGCTAGAACCTTCGTGTTTTAATTGAGCACTTGCTTCGTCACTAAATTCAACTGTTTCGGTAAAAAATAGTTTGCTCATAGCGATCGCATCGACAAGGCGTGTCAAACTCGGACCAATTAAAGTGACGAGCTGCTCTATCCAAGGGCGATCACGTCCTCCGGTAAATTGATATCCTGCTTCTTCCCAAACGGGTATCAGCAAATCGGTCAGCTTATCCACTGGCATACTGTGAATGTACTGACTATTTATCCAATCGAGCTTCGCCCAGTCAAACTTAGCCCCAGCTTTATTGACGCGTTCAAAGCTAAATTGCTTGGCTGCTTCTTCCAAGGTAAATATTTCCTGAGTCGAGTCTGGTGCAGACCAACCCAGCAATGTCATGTAATTTGCCAAGCCTTCAGCGGTAAAGCCCATTCGCTTAAAGTCAGAAATGGATGTGACTCCATCGCGCTTGGAAAGCTTGCGTCCTTCCTGATTCAAAATTAGAGGCGTATGGGCAAACTCTGGCACTTTTGCGCCAAAAGCTTCATACAACAGAATTTGCTTAGCGGTGTTGGCGATGTGGTCTTCTCCCCGGATGACATGAGTAATTTCCATATCCATGTCATCTACAACAACAGCAAAATTGTACAGTGGCAAACCAACACCATCTGCTGCGGCGCGAGCGATCACCATATCACCGCCTAAATCGCTTCCTCGCCAAACCATCTTTCCCCGGACCAAGTCATTCCAGACAATTTCCCGCTCATCTTCAATTTTGAAGCGAATCACAAAGCTACGTCCTTCAGCTTTGTATGCAGCTTCTTGTTCTGGTGTCAGGTTGCGGTGACGGTTATCATAGCGAGGAGCCTCGTTTCTCGCTTTTTGAGCTTCACGCAGTGCTTCTAATTCTTCTGATGTCGTGTAGCAGCGATAAGCTAATCCTTTATCAAACAAGGTTTGAACCGCTTGTTTATAAAGTTCCAAACGCTTGGTTTGAAAAAATGGTCCTTCATCCCAGTTTAGTCCCAGCCAACGCAGTCCTTCGAGAATATTTTCTGTGTATTCCGGACGCGATCGCTCGCTATCTGTGTCTTCAATTCGCAGGATAAACTCACCGCCGTGGTGGCGGGCAAACAACCAGTTAAATACAGCCGTTCTGGCTGTACCAATATGTAAATTCCCAGTTGGACTAGGGGCAATACGGACTCTAACAGTCACGGGCGTTTTCTCTCTTGTCTCTAAACCACGTCTCATGTAGCTTATATTAAGCCTTATGCAATGAGTGCTGAGTATTGAGTCATTTCTACTCTCTACTTCAGCACTCATAACTTTCAACGGGACTGACGGGGCTCGAACCCGCAACTTCCGCCGTGACAGGGCGGTGCTCTAACCAATTGAACTACAGTCCCTTATTTGGCAACTTTCTTATTATGACTATTCGTTTAACGATTGTCAAGTGTTTTTACATCTAAAGTTTTGCAACTCGATTCGCCATAATCTTTACCTCCAGGCGTCATTTTATAAGTGAAGCACCCATACTTAGCTATGCCTGACGGCACGCTGCTTTGTAAGTCCTGCGGACAGACTGCGCCAACACGAACGCGATCGCGATCGCGTTCGCGTCTCACTCGCCCCTACACCCACTCCCGTTGCGGGGCTTGGTCAATCCCTAAAATCTGTTAAGAGTGGTT
>NZ_JBAHYJ020000063.1:0-85904 GCF_036697665.2 Scytonema sp. PRP1
TTTTGGGTTAAGTGTTTCATAGCGATCTAAATCACTTCCCAAAAGCCATTTGACTATACTTTGGCGATTGGCAACACTTTGTTCTGGACATTCCATAGCCAGCTGCTTTTGCCAATATTGCGCCAGTTTTTCCGCCGACAAAACCATAGTGAGATTGCGCTCCTCGAAGCCCTGTTTTAAAGTTTGCATCACAACCCCCTTTTATCCCTGTTTATTTTTTCACTAGCAGCTGCACCTGATTTGATGATGTCCATGATGACATTTGATGTGTTTCCACTTTTATTACGTTTTGGCTCACTAGATTTATGCAGGAAATTCTAAGTTTTGATGCATCCACACAATCAAAGAACTACAGAAAATTAATCTTTGTGAGCTATTCTCGCCACTCTCCCTAAATTTAAACTTTTGTAAACTAGGAGACGTTGTGTTAACGAGGTCAAAAGCGATTTCCCTTAAATTTACGGAGATGCTGGGTATTCTGGTCACAGGTTAGGAAAAACTAACATTTTGCACCTGATACCTGCTGGCTAATTTGATTCACCTGTTTAGACGTTGTTTTGCAAATGTATGTTTCACCCTCTAGAATTCCCTATCCGAAGTATACAGCATTGCAATTTTTGATACTAATACTTAAACGCTTACGTATATTTATGATCACTTGTCGCTGATAACTGGACTTTTGTCTTGACAAAAATTTCATGATATGCATTTTTCTTGACTCGATTTGCTGAAAGTCAGTTAAGCTTGGAAGCTAACCTTTGTGTATTCTTAAATAGATATAAGCAAAATCAACTTATGCACTTTTGGGATGTCTAAACGAAACAATGGCTACAAATCTCTCACAGACTCAAATCACGGTTCAGCCAACAAATATTGCGCCTTCAGTATCGTTTGACCAGACAACGACCGTGTAAAGTGCTTAAGTCTTAGGGGTCTACCATTTCGATGTTCAAACGCGGAGCAGATTTTCTTCTATAGGTTTTTATCCGCTTGTATCCGCATTGGAAATACTGGGTTGAAAGATTTACTAGTGCAGCACGGCAAAAATTGACTTATAAGGGTTTGTTGTCAGAATGAGTTTGCAAAGCACCACTTGTAGGAGTTTGGCAAATCCATCATCATAAAATCTCATGGTAAGTGTGGAAACTCAGTCACTTTTAGTGCTGAGAGGAAACACGACTCAAGCGACTTTAGTCGCAGTCAATATTTACCATTACCGCCTTGGGGCGTTGCCCTGAGCTTGTCGAAGGGTTACTCAATACCGTGTAGTATTGCAATCTACTTTCGTTCGGGCAATTACGAACTGACATTTTTCACCCTGTACGCATAACGGTTTTGCTCCGTAGAGCCTCCCTTTCGGGGTAATTGTAGCCACGAATGTTAACGGTCGGTAACTATATCAAGAACACGGGCTTAACCCAATAAACCTGTTTAATCCTTGATTTCTAGAGCTACAGACTGGCCAGAGCGTATCTGTAGGTAGGAACTTAAACACTTGCCGTTAACGTAGTCAGTTAAGACTTAGTCGGGTCAACTATGGTTTGAATGCTTAGGCGCTTAAGCCCAGTGTCTTCAGACCTGGGTTGTTGACATCAAACAAAATGGTATTGGTGAAAAATAAGAAAATGCAATAGACTTTATCATTTATTGATTTTTTTGTAAATGTAAAATATATGATTCCTCTTCACATTAGAAACAACAGTATACTATATTATTTTGAAAAAGCGACGAAAAATTTAGAAGTACCCATGAGGGTACTCTTATAATCTGCTGGATGTTGAAAAAGCTAGGTTAAGAGCGAACATCCTCATAAAACTGCTTCAGGTATTGTGGCGAAACGCCCAAACCCCAAAGAAAGCCAATATAAAGATATATGGCTGTGGCTTTCAGGAAACCCCAGTGTGCCACACGGCGATCGCTACTTAGGACAATGCGGTTCACCAGGTGAATTCGCCCCTGCTGCACCAGCTTCAGGCATAAGTCAGCCTCTTCCATGATTGGAAGATTGCTGTCAAAACCTCCAGATTTCCAAAAATCGGCACGGCGTGCAAAAATGACTTGATCCCCAAATAACAAGCGTAGTCCTTTAAAAAACAGGTGTGGGCGAAAAAGCAATGGCGCGTAATAACTTTTTACAAAGTTGTGCAGTGACACTCCCCAACGCGTGATTTGATCACCTGTCATTAAAGAAATAAAACCTCCAGCAGCAACAGTTTTGTCTACTAGTGTTTGTTCAATAATTGCCACAAGGTCATCTGGAACCAAGGTGTCTGCATGCAAAAAGCAGAGAATTTCTCCCGTTGCAACCTCCGCCCCTTGGTTCATTTGTGCAGCGCGTCCGCATTTTTTGGCAGCAATGACGGAAACTCGTGCTTTCTGGGCTATAGCGACAGTTTCGTCAGAACTGCCACCATCTATAACCAGCACCTCACGAGCAGGGGGTACCAGTATACTGAGATGGCGTAGTGTGCGTCCGAGACATTGAGCTTCATTGAGGGTGGGGATAATAATCGAGACACTAGACATAAATTAGTCACTAGTCATTAGTCATTAGTAAACATTAAAAAAAGTTGGTTATCATGTCCTTTTGACTGTGAACTACCGACTATTGACTAAACTACTAACTACCTGCGTACGATAGGATTTTCCACCGCTTGTCTGTACTCTTGCACTTGGTCTGTGTAACCGATAGGCAGAACGGCTTCGACGTTTTCGTGGGGACGAGGAATAATGACCCAAGATTCCAAGGTACCGCCATGAACTTGTTCTACTGCCGCAATACCAGCTTGCATGGCGGTTTTTACCTCAGATACATCTCCACGAATATTAACTGTAAAACGAGCGCTACCCACTCTTATATAACCTACGAGGGTGACTCGACCAGCTTTGACCATCGCATCTGCCGCTGCAAGCACGGCAGGAAATCCCTTTGTTTCTATCGATCCAACTGCCTGTAGTGACATTGCTTATCTCCTAAATAAATAATCAAGTAAGTAGATCGGGTAAGACAGGGATATCGCTCCCCCCTTCCCTATTAAATTTGAGGGTACAACTTTAAGAGCACTCGACTCAAGCAAGTCACTATGCTTACTGAAGAAGTAGCTTTATAGAAGGTGTCGCACCCATCGTAAGCGTATATTTTTTTTGATGGCAGTACAAGTAGCTCAATAAGTTGCTTCATAGTTGCTTGTGAATTGTCAGGACTCAAAGGCAGGTAAGAAATTAAGAAGAACGCAGAACACAGTAATCAGAATATCCCCATAAGGAGAATCCGGGGGATTTCATAAGGAAAGACTTTCTTTGTCTCTACAAGAAGAATCCGCTTTCTTGAGACCAAGACTCAGGTTGAGAACTCTTAATTCATGTAAGGGAGACCGCCTTGAATATTCTGACTCCGCGCGTTGCTACCCACATCTTCTTTTTTGGTCAAAGTATAAAAGCCTTCTAAGAAATGCTTTCCCATTCTTCCTGAGTTTATCAAATAAATAATATTGGCAATAGGTGTCGTTTTTGTCAAAAAATTTTACCTACGTAATTATCCGTATGTATCATGTTGTTAACTTAAGTTTAATCTTATCATCCTTGACAACCTAAATCATAAATTTTTAGACTAAATAAGTGTTTAATAAGTATATATTTATTAAAAGTAAAAAAAAATAAACCTAAAAAAATTGAAAATTGCAACTAGCACATCATCCGAAAGTTAAGTGCTGTGGCTGATATAATTTTGTGTTTTTACCTGCTTTGCACTAAGGTGATTTTCCTCTAATTAAAAGCAGTTATAAAAACTATAGCTAATATGAATTTCGCACTTGACTAATTTATTGATTTTGCTATTTATAGTGCGAAATTTTTGACAAATAACTGAGCGTAAGTTTTATTTTTGTTTGATATTATTAATGAAAAGATGCAATAACTAGATTTCTACTATTAGTAGGAGTCAATATCACTCGACAATAGTTCAGTAAAGTGGCAGAGCTTTGTCATTCAAATTCCTAACATAATTCTGGTATCAATGAGTGGAATTAAAGGGACAATTGAAGAGTTATTCTTAGGGGTTTGTGCTTGGTTGTTATAAGTTGAACACCACTTTCAGGTGTAAGTGGTGTGAGTGTTGCGGATTGATTAGTTTTGTCTGCTTAGTTGGCACGGTAGAGAGAAATTATCAGATTCATTGATTTGGCTCTATTGAAGTAATAGTAGTTGTTTCACTATTAATGCATATGATTTTTCATCATCCACTAGTTTCAGTCATTATTCCTGCATATAACGCAGAAAAATTTATTGCTGAAACACTAAATTCTGTGCTTTCTCAAACGTATAAAAATATTGAGGTATTAGTTGTTGATGATGGCTCCCAAGACCGAACTGCTGAAATTGTAGAATCTTTTGCCCAAAAAGACCACCGGATTATTTTTTTAAAACAAGTAAATGCTGGAGTGGCTGCTGCGCGGAATTTAGCCATTCAAAAGTCTAGTGGAGAATACATTGCACCGATAGATGCTGATGATATTTGGGATACTCTAAAAATAGAAAAACAACTGAAATTGATGTTGGAATCGGAATCATCAGTAGGGTTAGTTTATGCAAGATCAGTGTTTATCAATGAACACGGTTCAGTGATTGGTAAATACCACAAAGCTGATGATTTTTTCGAGAGTCAAATTGTAGAGGGAGAGGTTTACACAGCTTTGTTGTACTCCAACTTTATGGCAAATGCCAGTGTACCTTTGATCCGCCGTGCTTGTTTCGAGCGAGTTGGTTATTATAACTGCAAATTAAGAGAAAAGAATGCTCAAGGTTGTGAAGACTGGGATATGTACCTACGGATTGCTGAATTTTATCAGTTCCGAGTCGTGCCAGAGTTTTTAGTCGGATACCGTCAAGTAGTTGGAAGTATGTCTGCCAACTATTTGACAATGGCAAAGTCTTATGAACTAGTTTGGGCAGATGTCAAGCAACGACATCCAGAAATTCCCAATTATATTTATCAATGGTCTGCCAGTAATTTTTATATATTCTTGTCAAATAAAAGCTACACTTGCGGTAACAACTTAAGTTGTATCATATGGCTGCATAAAGCAATAACCAAAGATTCTATGCAGCTTCTCAATACGGGATTATATAGGGTATTGATTCCTTGTATTATAAAAATTTTCTTGAAACCAGTGACATCTTTAATCTGGAAAGACCATAAAGCTTGGTTGAATTTTAAGCAACAGTTTAAGCAGAAACAGCAAGGAATTAAAGTACTAGCAATTTCAGATATGAACGGGCAAATAAATATAGAAAGCCGACAAAGTAAGAAATTGTATGATACAGTTTTGCAGCACAGATGGTCTCAAGTCTTTCAGACTTGTCAGACTGTATTAACTCCAAAGACAACGATAAAACAAGCTTGAGGATTTCCTGCCAATATGTTTGCACCAGAGCAAAAGACAATGACAGAAGCAAAGGCAATGAAAAGTCTATTGCCACTGCTTCAACTGTATCCTTGGGCAATTCCAGCAACGATCGCTTTAGGAATTTTAGCCTCTTTGTCTGAAGGATTAGGAATTAGTTTATTTATACCTTTTCTCCAAAGTTTGCATACAACAAACTCGCAAGGGGGTAGTAACTTCTTAGTAGGTTTTTTGAATAGACTATTTATTAACGTTCCCCAGGACAATCGTCTAGTCATTATTCCGCTCTGTATTCTAGGATTAGTTTTCCTAAAAAATTGCCTTTCATATCTTAGCGGGCTTCTCAATTATTGGCTCTACTGGCATATCGGTCATCAGTTACTCTCGAGGGTTTTTCAGCAGTTTTTGAGCGTTAGTTACAGCTTTTTGGACTCTCATCAATCAGGTAAATTATTCAATACGCTAGATGTCGAGACTTGGCGAACCTGCGACGCTATATTTCTCATAGTTAATATTGCTATTAGTCTCTGTACAGTTTTTGTATTTGTGATTCTGCTTATGCTGACATCTTGGCAACTCAGTTTGTTAGTTGCTGTTGCCTTGGTGCTGATTTCATTGAGTATTCAACAAGTGACGCGCAAAGCAAAAAATTTGGGGAGACAGGCGGTAGAGGCAAATAATAAACTTGCCAACCGGGTGATGGAAGGGTTTTATGGTATGAGAGAGATTCGTGCCTTTGGTCATGAAGATTACGAACTACAGCGTTTTAAGCAGGCATCAACTCATCTACGTAGTATTTCTATAAAACTATCTAACTTCTATGCAATTACGGGTCCGCTGTCGGAATTTTTATCAGTTGCTTTATTAGTTTGTATTTTAATTATAGCTCTGCATTATCAATCTGATATTTCTACTTTATTAACATTTATTTTTATGCTTTATCGCCTCCAGCCAGTTGTGAGGCGGTTAGATAGTGATCGTGTTAATTTTCTTGGTTTATTAGGTGCTGTAGAGAATGTCATGTCCTTCTTGAACCGTTCTGATAAACAGTACATTGAATCAGGTGATATTCAGTTTCAAGGTTTACAGCGAGGAATCACTTTTGAGTCTGTTGATTTTCGCTACAACGCTTCAGAAAAACCTGCACTTGCAGATGTTTCGATTTATATTCCAAAAGGTAAAACAACTGCGATTGTTGGACCATCAGGTGGAGGTAAATCAACACTCATTCGCTTGATTTGCCGCTTTTATGACATTACAGAGGGAGAGATTTATGTTGACGCTCGCCCTCTAAAAAATTTGAATTTATCTTCTTGGCGTAGTCGAATTGCGATTGTTAGTCAAGATGTACACATATTTAGTACAACAGTAGGGGAAAACATAGCTTATGGTCGATTAGATGCTACAAAAGCCGAAATTATTGCTGCTGCTAAAAAAGCTAATGCTCATGAATTTATTAGTAAATTACCTGAAGGCTACGATACTGTAGTTGGCGATCGCGGAATTCGGCTCTCAGGAGGACAAAGGCAGCGTATCGCTTTAGCTCGTGCGATCGTTCGTGAACCAGAGATTTTGATTCTGGATGAAGCGACTAATGCTTTAGATAGTTTATCTGAAAATCTCATTCAGGAAGCTCTTAATTCCTTTAGTCAAAATCGTACAGTGATTGTGATTGCTCACCGTTTATCTACTATTGAGCAGGCAGACCAAATTATTGTAGTGCAAGAAGGACGGGTTATAGAACAAGGCAATCTCCAGTATTTACTCAAACTTAATGGATTATTTGCCAAGCTCTACAATCTGCAATCTGGTGGCGCTCAAGTTTAAATATTAAGACCTAATAAAATTAAAAAAATTGTAGAAAATGATGAAGAATCAGCCTCTAGTTTCTGTGATTACTCCCTTCTTAAATGCTGAAAAATTCATCCAAGAAGCAATAGAAAGTGTACTCGCTCAATCCTATGAAAATTGGGAACTATTGTTAGTAGATGACGGTTCAACTGATAAAAGTAGCGCGCTCGCCCAGCAGTATGCTTCCCTGTACCCACATAAAATATATTATTTCGAGCATGAGGCTCACCAAAATCGCGGCAAAAGTACTTCTCGCAACTTGGGGATCAGCAAAGCTCAAGGCGAGTACATTGCTCTTCTAGATGCTGATGACGTCTACTTACCACAAAAACTAGAACACCAGGTGGCAATTTTGTCATCTCAGCCTGAAACTGGTATGGTCTACGGACCTACTCAACATTGGCACAGTTGGACAGGTAAACAGGAAGATTACCAACGTGATAATATCAGACCACTTGGCGTTCAGCCGAATACTTTGTTTTATCCGCCAAGCTTGCTGACTCAGTATTTAAACATTGATGGGATCGTACCCTGTACCTGTGGGTTGCTGGCGCGAAAGAAAGTCATAGAAGCTGTAGGGGGATACGACGACACAATTCAGCATATGTTCGAGGATCAGGTGTTGCTGGCAAAAATTTGCCTACACGCACCCGTGTTTGTGGACGGGAACTGCTGGGATCGCTATCGCCAACACCCAGATTCTAGTTGTTCTCAGGCAATGCAAGCAGGAGAGTATCATTATTCAAAACCCAATCGACCACATCAGTTTTATTTGAACTGGCTGGAGAAGTACATAACTGCACAGGGAGTTAAAGACGCCGAACTTTGGAAGGGGCTGCACAAGGCTTCGTTCCCCTATCGCCATCCTGTGTTGTACTTCCTGTCGCGAGTCCAAAAGAAACTCAAGCAAATTGCACGCAAAAGATTACCCGGTTCCATCCACCGCTTTGTAGGAACGCGATTGCTTCGTGATAAATATATCCCCCCTACGGGAGATGTGGATTTTGGTAGTTTGCGGCGAGTTACGCCCATGAGTTACGTGTTTGGCTATGACAGAGGTCAGCCTGTTGACCGCTACTATATTGAAAACTTCCTGACGCTTTATCAAGATGATATTCGCGGGCGCGTGTTGGAAATTGGCGATGATGGCTATACAAGGCAGTTTGGTGGCGATCGCCTGACTCAAAGCGACGTCCTTCATGTCACAAAAGGCAACCCCAAGGCGACTATCATCGGGGATCTTACCGTTGGCGACAATATTCCATCAAATAGCTTTGATTGCTTTATTCTGACGCATACAATACAACTCATTTACGATGTCCGGGCAGCGCTTGCGACAGTCCACCGCATCCTCAAGCCTGGAGGAGTCGCCCTGGTGACAGTTCCCGGCATTAGTCACATTGGCGACTACCAATGGGCTGATTACTGGTGTTGGAGTTTTACTGCTTTATCAGTACAAAAGCTGTTCGAGGAGTTCTTTCCAAAAGAAAATATTGAGATTGAGACTCATGGAAATGTGCTAGTTGCTACTGCATTTCTTTATGGGCTGGCAACAGAAGAACTGAAGAGGGAAGAATTAGACTACCGCGATCGCAATTATCAAGTCACAATTACTATCAGGGCGGTCAAGCCACAGACACCATGAAAATACCAGGAGTAGGCAAACTGAAGCGAGTGGCTAAACGCGTGCGGGGGCGTTTCGCACCGGGAGGTCTGATTTTGATGTACCACCGCATTATTAAGCTGGAATCTGACCCTTGGTCAATCTGCGTCAGTCCCCGCAACTTTGCCCAACAGATGGAAGTGTTACGCAAGTTTGGCAAAGTTGTTTCGTTACAGCAATTAAACCAGACA
The DNA here is from genome assembly GCF_036697665.2 of Scytonema sp. PRP1. NCBI lineage: Bacteria > Bacillati > Cyanobacteriota > Cyanophyceae > Nostocales > Scytonemataceae > Scytonema > Scytonema sp. PRP1. The sequence continues at coordinate 9,108 of NZ_JBAHYJ020000063.1, forward strand.
TTGCAACAGGGCAAAACTCCGCATTGGCAGATAGCTGTGACCTTTGATGATGGTTACACAGATAATCTGTATAATGCCAAACCTGTGTTAGAGCGTTACGACATTCCCGCCACCATGTTTCTCACCACTGGATATATGGAGCAAAAACGTGATTTGTGGTGGGATGAACTCTCTAGGTTGTTGCTAGAACCTGGGACTTTACCAGAAGTCCTGTGTTTAGAGATTAACGGGACTACCCATCGCTGGGAATTAGGTACAGCCGCCCATTACAGCGAGGAGCAATATCAGCAATATTGTTCTTGGAAAGCAATGGGGGAAGATAACCCCACCCCTCGCCATGCTCTTTACCGCACACTTTACTGGCTGCTATCGTCTTTGCTCCCAGAAGCACGACAAAACGTTATGGATGAACTACTGGCGTGGGCTGGTTCTGTCCCAATACTGCGCCCGAATCACCGCATTGTGAATTTAGAGGAAGTGTCTGCTTTAGCAAAGGGCGGATTGATTGAAATTGGTGCTCATTCTGTGACACACCCATTTTTATCTTTTCTACCTACCGCCAGACAGAGGGAAGAGATTCAAGAGAGCAAAACTCATCTTGAGGAGATTATAGGACAACCAGTGGTGAGTTTTGCATATCCCCACGGGAATTATTCAGAGGAAACAACAGCTTTAGTGCGGAAAGCCGGATTTACCAGTGCTTGCACGACTTATCCTCGTACTGTACGGCGGTGGGGTTGGGCAAGGAAGAGTGCCGGGAGCGATCGCTTTAAATTACCTCGCGTCGTTGTCGAGGATTGGGATGGAGAAGAGTTTGGCAAACAGTTGTTTGAGTGGAGAGCAAGCTGAATTAGGAATAATGTACGGAAAATTTCTATCAAGACATAGTGGGAGCGTGAGAACCCCTCTTATCATTACCTGAGTAACCCCACCCCGGTAAAGCTGCGCTTCACCTCCCCTCCCCGCAAGCGGGGAGGGGATTGAGGGGTGGGGTGCAGTTAACGTGGAAATCATAACTAATTAGCCGGACATGATATTACTGAGAGTCATTAACGAGTGTGAGCAAGATCTCGAACAAGGGGCGGTTGTGACAGTCGAACCAAGTCGAATTCGCGTCCGTCGGCTCCCGTTAGTAAATGAGGTATAACACTTTGTTCCACATACAGAAAGTTAGCTCGTTAACTTCATCGCCGTAAGTCCCCCACTATAACGGTAATCCGTTTAGTGGCGGGATATAAGGCGGGAGGCGACGAATCGCCCCTAAACGTCAACAACCGTAGGTTGTTCAGTACTAGGGGTGATGGAGGAGTCTCCACTCTCCAGGCTTGGTAACCTATCAACCCAATCTTCTATTAGTTGTGTCATTGTCTTTTCTTTTTTAGCCGCATACAGCTTCAGCTTATTGTATCGACGTTCAGACATCCTAAAACGCAAAGATTTTTCTTTCATTATGTGTACACAATGTGCCACATAAATGTTATCATAATGGTATCAGCTAACCACTGACCACTCGACACAAACGTACTAGAAACGCTAGGTGAACAGTGCGAACGTTGGGAACGGTCTTGAACCATGACAATTGGTATGGGGTTGCATTGAGAAAGATTGCGTATGCATGAAACCATCAATGCGTAAAACCAGTATGTAGGGTAGTACAGAACTTTGGTTCTTTGTACAACTCTCCGTGGGGCGTCAGGAGAGGATAAACTGCCTGTGGAGGTATCGTTCTCGGGGACAAGCATTCGCTCGTATTGTAAGTCTAGATGCGACCAATGAAGCAGGAAATTTCTGCGAGGCGACTTGTAGAAGCCCCCACCATAACGGTACTCCGTTTGGTGGTGGGAGAACGTCACGGTAATACGCTTGGTGATAAGACCAAAACCCTTATCAAAACGTCAATGTAGAGACGTTGCATCCGAAAGTTCTACACGTGTGCTCAAAACCTCACCCTCGCTTTTAGCATAGCTAAAATCTTTCCCTCTCCTTTATAAGGAGAGGGATGCCCGACAGAGCAGGGTGAGGTTCGGTGCGCGTACAAAAGGAATTTTGAGTCATTCGATGACTTGTGCGTACACCGTAGCCTTTTTAGGGGAGGGGAGATCAACCCTTATCTGAACCCGTATTGGCTTTTAATTTCCAATTGGTGGTGCTAAAGGTTGGCGTGGTGTACCGCCCCCACCAACGCTGTTCGATCCGTTGTTGTCCACAACCTTCACGGCACCAATGATTTTGGCGAAGTCAGCTTGGAGGGCTGCATCTCCATGAAGTTGATGCCCGGTGACTTGCTCGTACTCTTGCTCGGCGCTGCGCTCAAGGCAGAGGTAATTGTAGTCCCATCCGGAATCGTCAACAACGTAAGCACCATAATTTTGCATTGCTTCAAAGATTTTCTTGCCTGCTTTACTAGTCAGTCCGAGGCTTTGTGCTGTGACATTAGGCGGAATTGCTAGCAACGAACCCATAACCAGCGCCGGATTGGAGCCATGGTATTGGTTTGGTGCACCACCATCAGCCAGACGGGCAGGCCAGCGGCGACCGGGGGTTGACGATGAAGCATTGTAGTGCAACCATTTGCCCCAGATAACAATCTTGAGTGCATGACGAATAGGCTCGTCGTTGAACAACTCACCTTTGCGAATGCTACCGCCAATGCTCGACATTCCTGAGCCACCATGTCCACCGTCAATGCCATCGCCGTAAATATCCTGCTCTCCAAACCAAACGCCGTAAAGCGGGGCACCCTCTTGACAACGGGTGGTGACGTTATAAGACACCAAAGTTCTACCATCTGGCTTCAAAAACGCTGAGGAGTTGTTTGGAGTAAATCCTGGCTTTGCATCCTGAATGACAAGATCGTAAGGAACCTTCAACAATTGACCCGCTTCCGGATGCCATTGTGCTTGCTGCTGTGGGGTAGAGCCGGTGCAGCGACCTTCACCCCAGGCACCAGGCATATAAGTGGACACACCCGGATCGCTTTCCTTGCTTATGATGAACCAGTCGGTGTCAACTCCAACGCTCTTTGAGCCAATATAGGCATCAACATATTGGGCGTTTGATCCAATCGGCATATTCCAAATGCTGTCGCAGGCGAACGGCTGCGTGTACTTATCACGTGCTTGACCAGAACCGCATTTGCTAGTATCTGAACTGAATGTTGGAGTGCTAGCTTCAGCTATGAAAGTGGGAGTAGTAGGAGTTTGATGTGAAAGCCTTTTTGAGCTATTTGCTAGCTGCGAATCTGTTTGTTTACTCAGACTCAAGCTTGATTGATTTTTAATGCTAACGCCAATTACAGAAGCAGCATTGAGGGCATGGCTAATAGAACTCAAGGTACTAGGTTCAGAAATTATCATTTGCCTCTTCTCTCCTTATCAAGGTTGGCTAAAGCTCACATTTAATGAGTCTTCTTGCTCCAAGTTGGTAGAGGCAAAACCCTGAGAAACTGAAATTTTATTCCAAGGGATTTGACGCCCTGATCGGATTTGAGCTTACATAAACCCAGAGTGGAATTTAGCTTGCTTACGCAAGTAAGGGTTGCTCAAACTTTTCTAATGGTCATTTAATCAACGCAAACTTGTTAACAATATGTCAAAACCTATAAATATGTCAATCCGTAAGTTTTAGGATTGATATTTTATTGTCACTTAGTTATCTAATATCTTGCTCCTATCCGTAGAAACCATGAGAAAGCAAAAAGCCCCGAAATAAAGTTACATTTTTTCTGTTCCTTTTATCGAAAATAAGGCACTTTACGCTTAGTATTTAGTGCTTAAATAACATTCATAGGACTTACGCAAAAATCGCCAAAAAGCTTAATTTATCGAACCACCAAGCCTGCCCTCGAGCGAAGCGAAGGGACGCCAAGAACGCGCCCGAATTTGTAGACTATGCGTAAGTCCTAATTCATTTTTTCAGGTGCAAGATGCGAGCGCCTAACTAGCCGCGAAAATCGCCGCTAGCAATAAATGAAACATGCACCTGCATTCTTCACTTTCTAAAAGCCTTGCTATGTAAGCGTTATAAAATGTCCATCTTAGCAGGATATCCATAAAAATATCGCTAAACCACTGGTAGCGGTTTAAAAGTTACACGTAGTGATACTTTGCACATTTATGCACATTTATAAGTGTATAAGTAGATTTTTACAGAGTTTGCACGAAACTTCGGTATAACCCGTGTTGACATCAGATAACAGCTTCTCTAGCATTAGGCGAAGAAACGGTGTGGCTGGTAGTATAATCTGCTGCTTTGAAAAATGTAATAATATCTACTTTGCGCTTTTGAATTTCTGCACGCAGTTCTGGTGTCAGGATTCCTTCTGGGGCATTACAGCGAAGGCGATCGCCCTGAACAAAAATTTGAATATCTAAGCGGCGAAGATAAGATAAAAACTCAACTGTGTTCAAAATTACGCCCCTTCGCAACAGTTGTTAGTTGCTAGTTGTCAGTTGACCCAAGATGTTTGAACACACTAAGAACCCCATACAAATCATTCTCAAGGTTGAAAATATCAAACATTATTACTGTGAGCGTAGGGCTTGGACTGGGTCGATCTGGCTGGCTCGCAGGGCGGGAGGCAAACCAGCACCCACCCCCACCAGTAGCGCTGATCCCAACGCGAGCATTGCGATAGAAGTGTCAAACTCGTAGGGCAATTTAAAGGTATCAGTGACTACAACCGTCAATCCATGCACCACGCCAAGACCAACTGTTCCTCCTAGTACACTTAAAAGCGCAGCTTCCAGAATAAACTGCACTATAACCTGTTCGCCTGCATGCAAACCAGAGGTCACTTCTACGGTCACTAATCCCTCCAATCCTAAGTTAATGGTTCGTTTTTGTGCCTTATGTTGACTATCCTGAACCCAGACAAAGGGCTGGGGTCCAGAGCGTTGAATAGCTTCTGTATTCAAAAGGACTATGTTTTGCCGTTGTTCGATCGAACACAACAAGGCGACTGTTGTGCAAAATGCAGCGGAAATTTGAATTGAGATAATTTCTGAACTGAGAGTAGTAATCAAGCCACCAGAAGGCTGGCCAGCCAATGACCATAAAGCTTGCTCCGCAGTCGCGCATTCGTTCAAGTTCCCGGATGGCGGTTTCGTCATCAGATGGCGCTCCCCAGTACTGACCTTCATGTTCGAGGAAAGGAAGGGCATCGAATTCTGGAAAAATTTCTGCACCCCATTGATTTTCATCAACCAAAATAAAACGCTTCCCTGTAGGAATCACGGCTGCAATCTCCCGAATGGCAATTTCCAGCCGTTCTGACCAGTTCAGATTGAGTTTTGGTACAAGCTTATACGTAAATTCACTGCGGCGCATACTTATGTGCAACAGCCGCTCTGCCAGCCAGCGACGATAGGATGCATCTTCTGCACGCGGCGACTGTAGCAAATAAGCGATCGCATCAGTACGTTCTGCCATCACAGCAAGCGCTCCTGTTCCACTAAGAGAGTGAAAGCTAACCTGGGAATCCTGTTCAACGTGAAACCGGACTTGAGCCAACTGTTTGGCAATAAAAAAGAAATCGAATTGCGTCGCCATGCGCAAGTATAAGTTCAAGTCTAGCAAGTACTTTGAGTGCGTTATGTCGAATCCCCCAACCGCCCTGAGGGCAGAAGCGCGAAACATCACCGCACTGGTGCGCAAAATCCATTTCCGTCTATCAACAATTTGGTGGATGAACTCTAGACCGTCGATCAGCCCTTATGGCAAGTTGTCTGAAAATTCTGTGCCTTTGACCTGTAGTACAACACCGTTAGTGTCGATAAATTCAGCTTGGGCAGCCGATAGACCAGCATGAGGATGGTTGTCCAATCCTAAGACAGACTCGCGGATGAAGTTGGGCAGCAGTATGTCATCGTCCGATAAGATGCTCAGATAGGAGCTAGAATTTATCTCGATGGTTCGCTGCCAATTGCCAAATATTCCTATATTAGCATTATTGCGTACATAAGTGATTTTCTGTATCCTTGCCCGAAAGCGCAAGTTCGAGTTTCTGGGCACAGTAGCTTGGGAGTTCCAGCAGCGTCCGAAAATTTGCAAAGCGCTGTGCGTCCGGCTTTCCATCGCGTTAACATAAAGCCAGAGCCAATGTAAGAATCGGGGTTGGAAGTAGTTGCTGATAGCAACTATCCATGAAAATGTTGATAACTAGTTCATAGCTGACCTCAGATTCACAAAATTGATAAAAATGGCAACACTAATGCACCAATTCTTAACCTGACTAATCCACAAATAGTAAGAATTACTTGTTCATAAGCTCGGGACTGAAGTGGAAATCTTTGTTGAGCAACCCGGAATATTTTTACGAGTCTAATGACGTGTTCGATAAAAATACGCTTGCTGGAAAACTCTTTGTTTCGTGTCTTTTGTTCTTCGGTTAATTCTCCTTTACGTGGTTTCTTCTGAGGGGTGCTAATATTCTTTCCTCCTTGATATGCTTTATCCCCTTCAAACATTTGGTTGGTATCGAACTTTTCTTGTTGCTCTCGAAATAAGCTAACATCACTGGTCGGACCTTTTTCTCCTACTTCTACATCGACAATACCTTTGCCTTTTGGTAAGGTGACAAACTGGTTCTTAAATGTGTGCTGCCTCTTCTTACCTGAAAAATACTCTTTTTGCTCCTTCTGGTCTGAAGGTCTTTCCCGTGGCTGTTCCATGCTATCCACTATTAACTGAAATTCCGTCAATAGTTCTATAGCGATCGCATGCTCGCTATCATGTTCTTTAACTTGTTCGAGGAGACTCGCAGGTAAAATTTTACGTAATATCCTTAACCAATAATGAAACGTATCATTTGCCTCCGTTTTGGAAATGCCAAAATGTAGTCCTAAAACCTCAAATGTTGGCATTTGTCTCAAATCAAATAGGCTTAAACATATCTCCTCTATTATTTGTAGTTTTGGTTTACGCCCTCCCCCTTTCTGATTTCTACGTATTTTATTAGCTTCTATCTCTGCTTGGAGATGCTGATGATGCATTTCGGCTTGTCTCAACAAGTCTCGGAACTGGTCGTTGGTAATTCCCAGTATTTGCTTTGTGCGATGTGGTTTCTCTTGAATATAATGAAGTGGATTTTTCATTTTGGTAGACGGTCAAAATTCCGTTCTACCATTTTTTTTATACCCTGATAATATTCCGGACTGGTCTAATGGACTAGAGGTATTGCGATCGCTGCATTGTCAAATGTATGACGTGGTATTTATAGACCCGTCCTAAAACTTGTAACCCAGGATTTACAAGGCTTTGAGACCAATCCTTGCAGATTCTCTTTCAACGTAATAATTAGGGTTTGATACCGTTACTGATAGTTTAGACCAGAAAAATACAGTTTTACAATTCTAGGCGCTCGCTACTATTTTCTACTTTAATTCACAGCTAAAACCAAACTACCTATTCTCAGTCTCACCAACCCACAGACTGTTAAAATTATATCGTTGTAAACATCGCTGTGTTTAAGAATCGCTTTTGCTGTTAGCGAGCGCCATTGCTCGTAGCTAATCCCTAATACCTGCTTTGTACGTAGCGGATATTTTTCGATATAATCAGTCACTATACACATTTTAGTCTAAGTGGTAGATGTTACTTTTTCTCTTCTACCACTTTTTTGTGCCTAATTTATATTTCGGACGGGTCTATTGCCGACCGCATCGGCTCGGTACCCGAGCTTCTTCAAGATGAGCAGGGCAACCTGCTGGTTCACTTGATTGTCTTCAGCCAACAGAATCCGTAGGGGTAACTGTTCAGCTATTTGAGGTATCGCAACTCTTGACTCCACCTTAGGGGTATCCAGTTGGATGGGACTGGATTGGGCAATTAACGTGAAATAAAAGGAGGAGCCTTGACCCAGCGTACTCTCCACCCAGATCCGTCCTCCCATGATTTGGCTTAGCTGTTTACAGATGGCAAGACCCAGCTCCGTGCCTCCATAGCGACGGCTGATCGAAGAATCGACTTGGCTTACTTATTGCAATATTTTCTTGCCAAAGGAATTAATGTTCTGGGCATAGAACCAGCAGCTAATGTCGCTAAGGTAGCTATAAAAAAAGGCATTCCCACAGTTGTAAAGTTCTTTGGAAAAAACACAGCGAATGAATTAGCTGCTGATGGTACGCAAGCCGATTTATTAGTGGCTAATAATGTACTTGCTCACGTACCTGATATCAACGATTTTGTAGCAGGCGCTAAAATTTTACTCAAACCTCAAGGTGTCATTACTATGGAGTTTCCTCATTTAATGCGACTGATGGAGGGGAACCAGTTTGACACCATTTATCACGAACACTTTTCTTACTTGTCGTTGCTCACAGTAGAGAAACTTTTTGCAGAGCACGGTTTAACAATCTTTGATGTAGAAGAACTGTCAACTCATGGTGGTTCTCTAAGAATTTATGCAAGACAAGCAGAAGATACTTCTAAACCTATTAGTCAGCAGGTAAAGGAACTAAGAGCAAGGGGAAGAAGCTGCTGGATTTAGCAATCTAAAACATTATTTTTCCTTTGGTGAAAATTGGAATTGAAATTAAAGAATTTTTTGAGCAATTGAAGCAAGATTATAATCCCGATTTAATTTTTACTCATTCTCGTCACGATTTGCATCAAGACCATCGCTTAATTTATGATTTTACTTGGAATACATTTAGGAATCATTTAATTCTAGAGTATGAAATACCTAAATATGATGGAGATTTAGGAAACCCTAATTTCTTTGTGCATTTAGACGAGGAAACTTGTCAAGACAAAATTAAGAATATTATTGATAGCTTTCCCTCGCAAAAAGGCAAACAATGGTTTACACAAGAAACATTTTTATCAATTCTAAGACTGCGAGGAATTGAATCCAATGCACCCAATAAGTATGCTGAAGCTTTTTATTGCCGCAAAGTCGTTTTTTAGCTCGACTACTAAACTAGCAAGATGATGAGATGACAGCGCTTATTCTTATGATTATACTACAAATCGTAGGGTGGGCATTGCTCATAAAAGTTTCTGTGATGAACATTTGAAATATTCTGGGGCAATGCCCACCCTATAGAAAACTTTGCGTCTAGAGCGTAGAGCGCGAGCCTAAATTAATCTAATTCCTGAATTTGCAGACAGAACCTTGATTCAGCAATTAACTATTATCATAAAAGGTGAAAAACGTGAATCTTACTGATATTAAAGAGAGGCTTAACGCAAATGAAGTTAGCCAAGAAATGTACCAGTTTATATCACAATTGTATCCTATTTGCCGCTCTATTACTGGCAATGGTTTTCGAGAAACGCTGCATTGGATTAAAAAACATATTGAATTAACTCAGCATGAAGTTCCAACTGGTACTCAAGTCTTTGATTGGACAGTGCCTAAAGAGTGGAATATCAAAGATGCGTATGTAAAAAATTCCAAAGGAGAAAGAATTATAGATTTTAATAAATCAAACTTGCATGTTGTCAATTACAGCGTGCCCGTTAAGCAAAAGATACATTTAAAGGAATTAAAGAAACATTTGTTTACACTAAGCGATCGCCCTGATTGGATTCCTTATCGGACTTCATATTACAAAGAAAGCTGGGGCTTTTGTCTGAGTCACAAACAATTCTTGGAACTACAGGACGAAGAGTATGAGGTGTGCATCGATTCTTCCCTGGAGGACGGTCATCTAACGTATGGCGAGTATTACCTTAAAGGAGAGAAACCAGACGAAGTCCTCATATCATGCCATGCCTGTCATCCATCACTTTGTAATGATAATCTCTCTGGTATAGCGATCGCAACATTCCTGGCAAAATATTTGAGTCAAATAAATCTTTCGTACTCTTATCGATTTATCTTCATTCCTGGAACTATCGGTTCCATCACTTGGCTTTCTTTAAATGAAAATCAGGTTCACAAGATTAAACACGGTTTAGTTTTAACTTGTCTAGGCGATCCGGGGAAGTCTACTTATAAAAAAAGCCGTCGAGGTGATGCCGAAATCGACAAAGCCGTGACTCATGTCTTAAAGCATTCTGGTAAAGATTCTGAAATCATAGATTTCTTTCCTTATGGCTATGACGAACGGCAGTTTTGTTCACCAGGATTTAACTTACCTGTGGGTTGTTTCATGAGAACACCGCACAGTTGTTATCCAGAATATCATACATCTGCAGACAATTTGGATCTGGTACAAACCGAGTACCTTGCCGATTCATTCTCCAAGTGTTTGTCAGTTCTGCATATACTAGAAAACAACAAAAAATATCTAAACCAAAATCCAAAATGTGAGCCGCAGTTGGGTAAAAGGGGTCTATACGGCGCAATCGGTGGACAGACGGATACAAAAATGAGAGAAATGGCAATGTTGTGGGTTCTGAATTTGTCTAACGGGAACTATACTTTGCTGGATATTGCAGATAGATCCGGTATGAGTTTTGATTCTATCAATCAGGCAGCAGATGCGCTGCTGAAACATGATTTATTACAAGAGAAACCTGAGTAGTCTTTGAGTGCTAGTGTTGTGGAGTTAGTTGTAGAGACGCGCCATGGCGCGTCTCTACATTAGTTGTTGGTTATTCCACTAACCACTAACCACTCTCTACTAACCACTAACCAGTTCTGGGTATCACTAAATCAAAAAGTTATTAGACACGAAGTTGCCCACATTTGTGCCTACTTGCACCCCATCTACAGCGGCTGTGTCAATATGGATTCCACCGTAAATCCGGCTATCGGCATCTTCCCGGGCGAACTGCGTAAAGCTGCCGTATGAGCGATAAACACCAGGTAATTCCTGTGAAGGAATGTCAAAACTGATGTTGTCCGTGCCGTAGAATTTTCTGAGAACTTCGGCTGTTGCACCAGCAAATACGGAATGCCCTGATATGTAGTCAGGGAAGTTCGGCGTCGTTAGCAGTGGGTTCCAATTTGGATCGGCAATCGTGTCTGGATTGTTGTCCTGAGCGGCATTCTGGATTGCAGTAATTGGGCGCAATTCCTCGTAGGTGTACTTGGCATCCCACGCAGCAATGCCCGCATCAGCTTGAGCAATGCTATGCAGCGCAAACAAACGGGCGTTCTGTTCTAGCGTATTGCCCTTAGCTAATGCTACTTCTTCCACAGCCTCGAGCAACTGACCGGGTGGTCTGAAGGTGTCAGGGCGATCGTAAGCCCAGAATTGAGCGATTTCCGTCTGGTCTGCGTTGCGGACAGTGCTATTATCTTGACCAAGCGACTTGACTTGGTTAAAATCTCTCGCGTACCGAGGGCTAGCATACTCAGGGATAGTATCCGGGCGGAACTGGTTACCACTCGATAGACCAAAGGGAGTAACATTGCCCCACTGCGGCAATAATGCTGGCAAATTCTTGGGGGGAGTTGGCTGCCAATCGCCAAAGCCCTTTCCTGGTGTGTAGGGCACTTGAGCAGTAGCTGCACCATCATTTACCCGGTTAGCCAGTATTTCCTGGGCAACCTTTCCTCCTATAGCAATGCCCTTGGTTTTAGCATCGCCATTAGGGATTGCTGCGAGAGACCTGTTGAGTTGTTCGTCAAATGTGGCTTTTAATGTGTTTATTGTGTCTGAGCGTAGTCTATTTCCCTGTGGGTCTGGTGGGGAATATCGTGGGTCTGTGAACACAGCGACTAGTGTATCGTGTGCTGCTTGAACTGCCGCAGCTTCTTTCGACGCGCCAAGAGCTTCAGATGCGCTGATATCGTTCACTAGGTAAGGCTTGTGCGTCCGGTCAATTGCGTTGACGGCATCATAAATTGCCGTGTTCATTATCGCCAGATCGCGTGTTTGTAGTGGAGGTGATGTACCAATATCACCGTTTTTACCCGTAGTCTGTACAGCATTTAAGAAAACAGAATTCCATTGGATAACAGCGTCACCTTCAGTAATTAACTGGTTGGCTGTGTTGTTGGCTGTATTACTATCAATAACATTGTTACCCGGCTCCAGCTGTGCAAACAGATAATACAGTCCTGGGGACACAACACTCGCAGTACGGAAATCAGATCCAGCAAAGTCCACACTCAAGGTTTGGGACTGACCCGGCGCTAAGTTAACTGTTTGACTATTCAAACTACCCAGTAACTCATCTGTGCCTTCGAGGCGATCGCTTGCACCTCTTGTTGGACCAAGGGTATTTAGAATATTCGTGTCAAGGATGTTGTCGGTTGATGCATAAAGTTTAAGGTTTACAGGTCCGTTGAACTGTGCATCGCCCTGATTCTTAACAACAATGTTTAGTTTGCCTTGTTCTTGGGGAAAGATTGTGGGGTTTTGCAGTATGTCACCAAATTGAACTGCAATATCTGAAGCCATAAAGTTTTAATCCTTTCCTATGCAAGTAGGATTGAGCATGGTTTCCCAGCATGCTTGCGCTCAACCGAAAAGAAGCACAAAAGCTGAGATTTTGGTTTAGTACCTAAGTTAGAATTTCCAATCAAACGAAAGTGAATTGGTTGGTATTGGAAAGGCTGAGATTTTGCTGCGAAATTCCCTCGACAATACCAATAAGTTCATTCACATTTTGACCTTGGCTATAAAATATCCCTGTACCAGATACTGAGCTAACAGGAGATGCACCCAATGAATACCAGCTCTGTTCACCTGCCAGCTGGATTTTATCTACACCACGGTTAAAACTGTCGTTAACGAAGCCAAAGTCTTTAATCAGAGCGTAGTCTCGAACGCCATTGGCGAAAACATTGCCATCATCGTATAAAACGACATCCTGTACAACGGTATCATTACCGTTTGCATCCCTGGCATTTGCTTGTGCAAGTCCAAGGACGAATGTGTCGTTACCTTTCCCACCGGTTAAGGTATCAATCTCGCCTAAGCCAAATCCTAGTTGCCGTTGACCATAGAAGGCAGTGTCAGTACCAATCAATGTATCGTTACCGTCGCCGCCATCAAGGGTGTCGTTACCTTGTCCACCAACAACTAAATCTTTTCCAGCATTACCAAACAGGCTATCATTTCCCCGACCACCATAAATGCTGTCGTTGCCAGTCCCACCATAGATTGTGTCGTCACCGCTAACGCCGGAATTGTTCTCTATGTCATCACCGTAGAGTATGTCGTTGCCAGCCTCACCATAGATTAAGTCGATTCCTTTCCCACCCTCAATATAGTCATTCCCAGAACCACCAAAGATTTGGTCGTCACGGTCTTGACCAAAGATTTGGTCGTCTCCCTCATTACCATAGAGGATATCATTGCCACTTGCAATCAAGTCTAAATTTCCACTAGGATTAGAGTCCCCATAGATGATGTCAGCCCCAGCACCGCCACTGACGGTGTCACTTCCGCTTCCTCCGCTGATAGTGTCATTTCCATCTAGACCATAGACTGTATCATCGCCACCCAAAGCGGCAATGATATCTTTACCATTAGTGCCATAGATTGTTTCGCCGTTGGGAGTGCCTTGAATTTGATTAAAACCAGAAGAACCAGAAGTTGTGGATCTTCTATCATCAGTTGTGGAAGGTAGTTCAACTGCTGGTTGTCTGTCTACTGGTGTTTTGGATGTGCCTGATTCTAATGTATTTAGTACATCTATAGCAGATTGCTGCTCTGAAGTGAGTTGCGGTCTAGTTGGACTTGTTGTTGTTGATAGGTTGAAAACGGTTGCTTCTGGTTGTTCGAGTTCTTGAAGTGCTGTTCCTGCTGTTGATGGCTCGAATAAGTTTGTTTCTTTTTGGATTTCTTGCAATTCTGTTGATTCAACGTTGTTAAGTGCCGCGTCGCTAAGTGTTATGGCCATTGTTTTTACCTGGTTCCTTCAATAACTAATGCGAACAAACTCAACTGACTACTGGTAGTTCAGCTTCCAGCAGTAAGTTGAGAGAATTGAGAGGGTGGCATTGCAAAAACTTTTTGAGAACAAAAGAGTTGGAAGGTGCAATCTATTTCTGCAGCCATTTTAAAGAGTTAGGCAATGCATTTGACTTGCCCCTCAAAATCTCATTTGTTAACTTCCTGGATTTCTCCTTTGCGAATTATCTATATCGCATGGTAGATGTCGTCAAGCTTGATTGATACCACTGTTGATTCTCATGAATTTTGACTTCAATTTGAGAATCTTCATTAAGCAACTAAATTAGTTATTCAGCATTTCAAATGCTGAATAAATAGCTCAGAATATGCACGCACCCCTAAAAAATGGTCATCTAGCTATTTCTAGTTTCATCCAAAGATTTAGATAGAGATTAAACTGAGTTATTCAATCTACTTGATTTATATATTATGAGGGCAAAATAAGCACGTCAATAGTTTCAGTAAAGTTAATGAAACAAAACTAAAGTAGTAATGTTCAAATTTTTTTAGCTTTGAAATATGACTGAGACAAACAGTTTTATATTATAGGAAAGCTTTTTCAAGCTTCATTCGCTACAAAAAAAACAAAAAAGAGTAGAATAGAAAATTTTACTCTCTAAATATAAAAAAATATAAAATCCTCCTTAAGGAGGAATGCAATCGTCGCAGCATGACCAACTAGAGTCGCCCTTTATGACCATTACCCAAATTTTAATTTTTGTAACAAGCGGCATAATTCTAGGCTTAGATTCTGAGAAGTAAATAGAAGTTTTCATCTTGGCAATAAAACCCAAATGTTCAATTTTTACCCAAGGAGCATACTTGAGAATCTCAAGCTTAAGGATGCTTTAGCTGAGGTAATAAGGGCTATCAGTGAGATATGAAAACTAATTGGAAGCATCTACTGTTTAGTAAATATATCTGGTGGATAATCCGAAATGCTGCGACTTTAGTTTGTAGTTTGATGTGTTCCTGCACGCATTGAGATGTACCCAACTAATGAGGCTGTTCTACTTAAGTTATGCAAGAGGGAATTGCAGTGGAAAATCAAGGTCATTACTTAACAGCTTTTGAGCGCAAGCTTCTGCACAAGAGTCTAAAAGCCGATTTACGTCCGGAATATCGCCGTCGTATTGAAATCATGTTGCTTGCAGATGCGGGTCAATCTCAAGCACAAATCTGTGAAGCGCTCTTGTGCGCTCAAGAGACTGCACGATACTGGATTACTATGGCACAGACAGGTCAGGCTCACAAGTGGGATGAACGCCCGATGGGACGCCCCAAGGCAATTAATCAGCAATATCTTGAGCGCTTGAAAGAACTGGCAAGCCATAGCCCGCGTGACTATGGCTATGCATTTGAACGCTGGACAGCGCAATGGTTAGGGAAACATCTCGCGCAAGAATTGGGAATTAAGGTTAGCAATTACCACATTACCCGTCTACTTAAGTCAATGGGGCTTTCTACTCGACGAACAAGCAAGACTGTAGAGAAAGAAATAAAGGACGCCAAGGATTGCAGCATTACTATTACTATTAGCAGTCTGCTATTGCCTTTAAGCCTGTTTTTCTGTGGTAACTGAATTCGATCAAGACCAATAGCTATTTCTTTAAGTATTGCTTTTGATAAATTCAGTACAGCTTCACGACAGCGATGCTCGAAAGAAGCCGCGCAAGGCGCGATGGCGCTTTTCTGTGCGCTGTTGGGGGCGATCGCCCAAGGGCGCAGTACCCAAACGGCGATGGCACGGAGTGCCCGCCTTCGCAGCGATCGCACCTCAAATATTCTTCGTAGATTTCCTTAAAATTCCACCTCTTCTCGCTCTTGTCCGGTAGTTCCAGTCTTATCCACACCTTTCGCCGCCC
Organism: Scytonema sp. PRP1; assembly: GCF_036697665.2. Lineage (NCBI taxonomy): Bacteria > Bacillati > Cyanobacteriota > Cyanophyceae > Nostocales > Scytonemataceae > Scytonema > Scytonema sp. PRP1. The sequence goes on from NZ_JBAHYJ020000063.1 coordinate 24,772, forward strand.
AAGACATTGTTTCAATGTACCTAGCAAGTTGTGCCACAGTCGGTGCTTCAAACAAATTTAGGATTTCATCCTAGCTTTGTCTTCAAGGCTTCCGAGACACCGTGCAATAACAATTTCTCGCGCAAGAAATCTAGATTCTTTGGCTTTGATGACTCAGTCAAAGGCTCTGTTTTAAACTGAGTCGAATGAGGCTTTTGACTAGATAGAGTTGCTGCAAATTGCTTGTACAGCTCTGGGTTTATGGTAAAGTAAAAAGCTAGCTCTTGTCCCACCTCTTTCAATCGCCTTGGTAATTCTGTTTCTGTTGTCTGCAACAGTTCAGCAAGACTTGCTCGCAGCTTAGTATCATCTCGAACTACTCCGAGAAAATTATTTTGGGGTTGATTTTGTGATAATTGTTGCTCAAAGAGATGGGCGAAGGTGTCGAGTCTGCCGTTGTCTATAGACGGGTGTTGTTCTAAGGCAAACCCTGGTGCAATAATTGAACGAGTCACATTATCAGGTAGTGGTGCAGCAAGTACTTTCTCTGCATTCACGATACCTTCACCGAATTGATTGGGCTTCCATGTCGGAAATTTCTCACAACTGTCGCGTAGAATTTGATTAAAGATGAAAGGAATCTTTTCGGCTCCATAGCGTTCGATGAGTTGCGATCGCCCATGATATGATAGCCATAAAGCCGCTACACCCGCGACGAATGGTGCAGAAAATGAAGTGCCGGAGCCTTGCAGAACGTTATAGCTAATCTGACCATTGTTCTTCTCGACTTTTGCATACCAAACTGACTCACCAGGGGCAGTGACATCCACTTGACTTCCCCGCGATGCACCCCACCAAATCTCACGTCGCACATTACTGCCAGTCACAGCAATCACTTCCTCATAGGCAGCAGGCCAAACCACGTAGGGAACCATGGTACCAGATGCTGCAACGATGATTACGCCTCGTTTTTGGGCATAAGTTATCGCACTCCGCAGACGCGGGTTGAACAAACCAGCTCCCAGGCTAATTGAAAGGACATGGACACCATGATCTGCGGCGTACTCAATCGCTTCAGATAAATTACGTACGCTCAATAGTACAACTGAGTACGAGACTCGAAGGGGTACTAATTTGGCACCAGGTGCCACCCCCGCCACAGTTTTTCCGCTTGGGTACTTGCCTTGTCCCCCTCTTGGGCTGATGATGACACTGGCTGTAGATGTGCCGTGACCTGGATTGTTTATAACTTCGCCCCCAGATGTTTCGAGTTCGTCTTTTGGGTCTTTGTCACCCTTAAGAAAATCGTAACCTTGTTCAAGGAGCAGATTGGCAATAATTTCCGGATGTTCCGAATAGCCTGTATCAGGAAGCCCAACGATAATCCCATCCCCTGGTCGTTTTTTGGGGTCTGGGAAAAAGCGTGACCATGCCTCAAAGACTCGCAGCTGCTTGAGACTCCATTCTACATCACTGCTTTCGTCGAGATTTTTGGGCGCAAAGGTAGCCCTAGGCTGTGTTGACTCGTCATTCCAGGCGGGGTAGTTGGGTATAGGAACAGCAAACAGTGGCTGTGCATCTACAACTCCTGGCTGGGAACGCAGATAATAACTTTTGTCCCAAGCTTGTTTAACTGACAAAGCATCTTGCTTTTTGGTTACCTCAAACTCAGTAAAATTGTCACCAATCGGTTTAATCTTCCAATCTGAACCTAGTCCTTGGGTAACAATTTTCTGGACTCTCTGCTGTAGTCCTGGCATAACCATCTGGAGAAAAAACCCTTCAAACTTAGGAGCGAAGTTCTTTGGGTCACTCTGTTGCTCGCGAATATGCATACAATTCACCTTTGGTAAAATAGCAGACATCAGGAGTTACATAACTGTCAGTGGCGATTGGCTGCGCCAGTGCTGGGGCGGCGTGATAGCAAGGCGCACCCATAATTTCAAAGGGGACTGGAGGAGTTACGAAACGCAAACACACTTTACCCTGGATTCTCTCACTATATTAACTTTCGCATACCAGCCAAAACGATTTCTCCAAGATTACCGGATAAAGTTAGTAGTGGCTTTTGAAGTCCCCATTCGTTAACTTTACTTGCTGAAAGCGCACCATGAGCAGTAGCATTCCGAATTGCTTTAGCAAGTCTTACTGCATCTACCCGGGTAGAAACAGGAGTAGATTTAACAATCCATTCTTCGATTATTGTTTTATCTCCATTCTCAAGACTGAGGAAATCAGCAATTGCACTTTTTTCTTCACGAGATGGTTTGTTTAGCCATTTTTCAAGATTTACCCTTGTAGTCGCTGGCGGATTTAATGAACTGTAGTCCGGTAAGTAGCATTTATTTGTAAAGTCTTTGATAGTTTCTGGGGTTAGATATTTTTCTTTAATTAGTAATGTCTTTGTAATCATCTCAAATCCATTGTATGCCATCACAAGTCGCCACTGAATTCCACGCGCCTTATGTGTATCATTAGGTTCTTTAGTTGAGTTGTGACCTGCAGCAGGTTCCTGCCATTCTAACCCAGATTTAATAAGGTTAAATCCTCTTGATAAAGCTTGAATAACATCATCAATAGAGTCTGGCTCGGCTGAATGAAGAGAGTTGAAGTATGAGAGCCTGTGCTGTATATCTTTGCACTTAGCGTTCTCAGATGTCCAGGATTCTCTAGTGCCGAAAGCTTGCCATAAATCGCGCCATACGTCTTCAAGATGAGTGGTAAGATATTCCATGTGTTATGGTTCCTGCTGATAAGAGTTGAGGTGAAAAGTGGATTTTACTGAGGAGCAGCATGATTTAGAGTATAAGATCAATCATTCATGAGTTCTTCTTTTTATACATATCAGTCATAAATCTATCCGGATAAAACCCAACCATTTTTTATTTCAGCAATACCTTAGTTTTGATATGCCAGCAAGAGATATTTATCATGATGCTGTTAAAAATGCTTTGCTTAAAGACGGCTGGACAATTACAGACGACCCTCTACATTTAAAATGGGGGCAGAAAGATATGTATGTGGATTTAGGAGCACAACGACTACTAGCCGCCGAACAGGGAAATAAAAAGATAGCTGTGGAAATAAAAAGTTTTGTGAGTCCGTCGGAAATGCAAGACTTAAAAGATGCTATCGGGGGATTTGTCATGTACCGGGCTGTTATTGGGCGTCTTGAACCTGAACGGACATTGTATTTAGCAGTGCGCGACAATGTATTTACAGCTTTATTCGAGGAACCAATTGGTAAACTTTTGATAGAGAGCGAGAATCTCTACTTAGTCGTGTTCAATCCTGACAGTGAGACGATTGTGCAATGGATACCTTAAATACTTATCGTCGCATTATTAAAGACGTATTAGTTCCATATACACAAATTCCTTACTCGCACGGAGACATTCAGTGTAAAACAGTCTTCGATAGCGAAAATGATAGCTATTTACTTATTACTTTCGGATGGGATGGTGTTAAGCGGATTCACGGTTGTTTAGTCCATATTGACATTATTGATGGCAAGGTATGGGTGCAACGGGACGATACAGAAGATGGCGTAACCTATGAATTAGTAACCGCAGGAATTCCTAAAGATAGGATTGTGTTGGGATTTCATCCACCTAATGTTCGTCCCCATACCGGATATGCTGTTGCTTAAGATTAGATAAATTGGTGTTCTAGATACCAATATTGCTACGGTGGAGGTATTTCCAAATCTTTACAAATTTTCACAGCCAAAATATCAGCTATCTCAGTATGTCTTGGAACTGCTGATGTTCTATTGTTTGATGGATTATAGTAAATCGTGTGTTTTCCACCCTCAAAGAAGCAAAAGACAACCGTTAGCTTCCAGATGGCGAATCAATTCACGTCTCTTCACGATATTTTGACTGTAATCTTTTCACGTACAAAATCTTTACCGGATAGTTGTTGCTCTGCAAGTTCCCGATTCGATATTATAATTAGCTCGATAGCTTCGCGCAGGCTTTCCCTTGCTTCTTCCAGAGTTCTTTCTTGGACATTTGCACGCCTGTAACTCTTGGACGTAGCCAATATACCAGTCATCGACTTTTTCAAATATTGCAGTGAAAGAGTTTTCCATATAATTTGCTGTCTGACTCCGAAAGTGTAATCATTTGAAGACATCATAGCCTCAAAGGTGAGTTTGTGTGGTGCCGTACTCTCGGCTAACCCACCCTACCTGTCTAAACTGTCACCCCTTCAAGTTCCTCATCCGTTAACTCATACAACTCGCGTAACTTCTGCAACTTCTCCTCACCCGCTTGCCAAAAACCACGCCCATGCGCCTCTAACATCCTTGCCACAATATTACGGAAAGCTTCCGGATTCGCCTTACGCAACTTCTCTGCCATCTCTGCATCCAAGGCATAAGTATCAGCCGCTTGGTCATATACCCAATCATCAGTAAAATCCGCAGTACCACCCCAGCCAATCAACGCCGTCATGCGTTGGGAAATTTCAAAAGCACCGCCAGAACCTTGATTTGCCATTGCATCCGCCCATTTAGGATTCAGCAACTTGGTGCGATATTCCATCCGCAGCAAATCATCTAAATTGCGCGGTGTCGTGTCTTTCGAGAAACTTTCCACAAAGCTGGTTGTCACTTTTTTACCGCGTTGTTTTTCCGCTGCTTTCTTCAACCCCCCAGTATTGGCATAATATTCTTGAATATCAGTTAAACCGTATTCCACTGAGTCAATTTCTTGGACAATGCGACTGGTACTTTGCAAAAGTTTATTCAGCACTTCTGGTCTAGCTTGACCTTTATCTTGTCTACCATAACTAAACACATTGCGACCTTGCCAAGTATCCCCCAACTCATCGCCAGATTCCCAGTTACCATCAACCACGCGATCATTCACCAAAGAACCAAAATCACCCGCAGGGTTAGAAAACAACCTCGCTGCCACATTTTCCACCCCTTGCGCCTTCAAAGCCAAAGCGTGTTTTCTAATAAAATTCTGGTCTTCGGGTTCATCAGCCTCAGCCGCCCGCCCAAACAAATCATCCAACAACTCAATAATATTCACAAAACTATCCCGGAAAATCCCCGACAAATTCCCCAACACATCAATCCGGGGATGTCCCACCTCAGCCAACGGCTTCAGTTCATACCGGACAATTCGCCCCGTCCCCTCCTTCACAGGTTCCGCACCCACCAACTCCAACAGAATACCAAGAGATTCCCCCTTAGTTTTAATCGCATCCAAACCCCACAACATCACCGCCACCGTCTCAGGATAACTCCCATGTTCTTGCAGATGCTGCGCGATAATTTTTTGACCAATTTCCCGTCCCCGTTCATACGCCGCAGGCGAAGGCATACGATAAGGATCTAAAGCATGAATATTTCTCCCCGTAGGCAAAACACCCGCACCATCCCGCAACAAATCACCACCAGGCGCAGGCGGAATATACTCCCCATTCAAACCCCGTAACAAATTCGTCAACTCATCAGTCGTTTGCATCAACAAATCTCTAACTAACCTCTCCTCCTCTTGGCGTTCTTGGCGTCTTGGCGGTATGTCCTCCGGACACGCTGCGCGTTCGCAAAGCGTCTCCGCAGGAGATACGTTTCCAAAATAAGCCTCAAGGTAAGACTCCATCTCCTCCTGATTCGGCGCATCCCCCAAAATATGCAACCCAGAAGAGAACAGACGATTTTCCAACACCTGCAAATACTCGTACAACTTCACGAGATAATCATTAAAAGCGCGATCGCTAAACATGCGGACATTCTCCGGCGTAAACCCAATCCCCAAACGCTTCGCATCCTCAAACGGACAATCAGCATCCAAACCCGTATCCACAATCTTTTTACAAATCGCTTCCTTAAGGGCATAATTCTTTTCTGGGTCTTCTCGATACTCCGAGATTAAATCCCGCAGCGCCACCAACTCCTTATACAAACCCGCACGACCATAAGGTGGTACATTGTGAGAAATTAACACCCCATAACCGCGACGCTTCGCCAAAATGGATTCCGAAGGATTATTCGCCGCATATATATATAGATTAGGCAAATCTCCCAACAAAATATCAGACCAAGAATAACCCGTATTCCCCAAAGGAGAACCCGGCAACCATTCTACAGTGCCGTGCATCCCCAAAATGAACAACACCATCAGCTTCAAACTCATTTTGCAGCCATTTGTAGAAAGCAGCGTATTGGGGATGCGGCGTTAAATCGCGTTCAAACATCAACCGCATCGGATCACCTTGTATTCCCAAAGGTGGTTGTACACCTATCCAAACATTCCCTAGCTGCACACCGCCAACCTGAAATTCATCGCCATAGGTTTTAATCCCAGTACCCGTCAGAGATTTCCATTGTTTCTCAATGCGCGATGTGCGGAGATATCCCAGCCATTTTTCTAGGGTGCGGACGTTGACAGTAGAACCCCCCTAACCCCCCCGTTCACAGGGGCATTCAACTCCCTCCACCTCGTGGTAGAGGGTAGGGGTGGGGTTCTCATCCGCCTGTTTCACTAGGCGAATCAACTCTTCCCCATCTTCCGGCAAATCCCCGACAGTGTAACCTTGCTCTTTAAGCGCGTGGAGAAATTTGAGAAGACTTCGCGGTACATTTAACAAAGCAGCTGTTCCCACAGCACCGTAACCAGGCGGGAACCCATAACAGAATAATTGCAATCTTCCGTTCGGATGCTGGTTTTTGTTTGATGTTAATCCAGCTTTTTACCCTACCAATTAATCGCTGTACCCGTTCGGGAACTAAATAAATCTTTTCTCCCACCAAACCACCGAGGGGAACCGTGTCAATTGCCCCATCCAGTTCTGGCAAAGCGTATAACACAACACTTTGCAAGCCACCGATACCCGGCGCGTCCAAGAGGAAATATCTTGAATAAGCAGTGGCGCGGCGACAATGTATGGTACATTTTTAGCATTGAGGATGCGTTTTGCGACTTCCACCTGACGCCCTGCTTCCATTGAACCAGCAGGACCACCCACCAGAGGAAAGCCGATGGTTGAGACAATGGCATCAATCTTGACTGCTTCGGGAGAAAGCGAAGCAATTTCTACATTTCCTAGTTGTCGTTGCTGAGTTTCGTAGTCGGTTGTCATCCAATCACGCACCGCCACATGACCTTCTACACCGTTGATGAAGATGGGTAATGGTATCAAACCAGCTTCTTCAAAACGGCGAATGAGTTGGGGTATGTAAGGTTGTTTGGTGATAACGTGCTTGCGATAAAGGAGAATTCCGATTCCCCCCTCTTCCCCCCTTGGTAAGGGGGGATGAAAGGGAGGTCTGGTTGTTTCCCCCTTGGTAAGGGGGGATGAAAGGGGGGTCTGGTTGTGTTGATACCATTCCAGGTATGCCCGTGGCGATTCAAAATAACCTAGATAATCGGGATGCAGTAACCCCATATTGGGGGTTTCGACTGGCGGGGGAATCTCGCCAACTTTTAAACCTAAGTATTTTTCGGCTAGTGTCCAGAATAATGCGGCAACGTTTTCTGATCCGCCGGCATTCCAGTAACCATATATAATCAGCCAGTTGCGTAAGTCTTGCACCTTTTGCACTGGCACATATTTCAATAACTTTGGTCCTATCTTTAAAAAGCTAATATAACCTGCGAGTTTATCTTCCTCTCGTCCGTTGCTGAATTTGTCCAAGATGAATTTAACTGGTTTGGGCATTCCTTTGGGTTTATCGCCAATGGCAAAAGCGCCCAGTTTGGTTAAACTCAGCAATTCTAATGCTGACTCGAACACGAGGCGGATGGGGATGTGGGAGACGTAATCGCGCAACCACAACACTTGATCATAATCAAATAGCAAGCTGCCAAAAAACACATCAGCATCTTTCAGTGCTGCTTCTACCTCAGCACGTTTGGTGGTGATGTCGCGATCGCTAAATACGCGAATATCCAAATCACTGACACGAGAAGTCGCCAAAAAAGCTGCTTTTCGGTATAAGTCAGCGTTGAACGATTCAAACCCTGCAATCAGGACAATGCGTTTCATGCCTTGAAATTGAAAGCCTGCTTAACGTTTTACATCTCTTATTGTTACACTCTTAACTGCTTTTAAGGGGCTTGAAATGAAAGTGCCGTATTTTTTGAATTTGCTCGCTTCATGTAACCGATTTTCGCGCATCGAACCGTAACTTCTCGAACGGTGGTGTTTTCCAGCGACGCATTTAATTAGGTGGATGTATCCTGGTTTTTTCTGAAAAAATGAGTGATTATCCGAAGATAGGAGACTTCTCTAAATACTAAATTAGGACTGACGCACTCAAGTCTATTAAGACTAAGTACTGGCAATATCCAGAAACTCTTAATTGGCAGCATATGAAAAACTCATCAACTAAACTTGGCACTTACAACTAGACATTTTTCAAAATAAGTATCACAATTATCTGAGGTTTATCCGATGAAATTTGGAATTGATATTGGTCATAATTGTCCTCCTGATACTGGAGCTAGAGGGATACAAATTGAGGATAATTTAACTTTAGACCTAGGCAATCGAGTGATAGCAAAGTTAAAAGGTTTAGGGCATGAAGCAATATCATGTAAACCATCAAAAGCTGATACAGTCAAAGAATCTCTAGGAAAAAGATGTGATACAGCTAATGCGGCTGATGTTGATGTTTTTGTCTCCATACATTTCAATTTTTTTAATGGTCAAGCACATGGAACAGAAGTCTTTGCGATTAGCGAAAAAGGCAGTAAAATTGCTCATTCTGTCTTAAATGAAATCGTCAGGCTAGGATTTTCTAATCGCGGCGTTAAGAGTGGTAACCACTTATTTGTCCTCAAAAATACAAAGATGCCTGCGATTCTTATAGAAAGTTGTTTTATTGATTCGCAAAAAGATATGAATTTATACAATGCAGAGGCAATGGCAAATGCGATCGTCAAAGGCTTAACGAGTTAATTGTCACTTGAGAAGAACCCAGAATTCACAATAACCCCACAGACAAAGTGGTTTCCTGTAATACCAAGCGTGAAAAATGATTGCGACTTTCTTAGCGCTAAAAGCGATTACGAATAACTCTTTGACAATCCAAAATCTCAAATCTAAAATCCAAAATGGTATGAGGTGGGCATTGCTCACCAATATCTCAAATGTCCATTACATTGGCTCTAAGCAATACCCACCCTACGATTTGTGGTTTAATCATAGAATAAGCGCTCTCCAATCTTGGGGCTTGGAACTTGTGACTTGTGGGGTGGGCATCTTGCCCGCCCAAATAATGTAAGCTTATTTATAGAACAGCTTACTCACCAGTTAAAGCCTTACATTGGATGCATTATTGTTAAATGAAATCCTTGTCTTGTCTCAGCTTTCAGATATCGCTGCTGTAATGGTTGCCACTGCTGCCATAACTTGTAACGATTTTGAGCTAACAAAGAAGCAAGGGTAGGAAGCTCTTGGTGGATTTCTGACTTGAAGACATCTGCAACCCACTCGGCTAAAACTACACTATCTTGCATTCCTCCCAAAATTTCTTGGATACTTTTTACGTCTGCAAGACAAGCCGTATAAGACTCGCCGTATAAGTCAGTAAATAACTCCATTTGGTAGCGCAAGCGTTTGGCTTGTTTGCGTAAACTGTGGAGAGTGTCCCCATTCGTTGCTAATTCTTGCTCTACCTTCTGGGAATCCCACTTTCTAGAAATAACAATCTCTGCTCCCTCTACTTGGCTACCAATCAGCCAACCTGGATGCAGAAAGAATTCACTCACCTCTGGTAAAAGTAAATCTGGTAGCACTTGCTGAATTGGTAAAGATGCCAGTGGTTGATAAGATGGTTCCTCCAACCACTCCTTTAATGTCTGTTTGAGAGACTTATAACGCTCATCCTTGAATGTTGACTTCACATCTGCCAGAACTTCTTCACGTTGTTTACTTAACGCATCCAAAGCTGTTTCTAGAGACTCCTGTTCTTTACGAGGTAAATGGGATTGCTCAAAGTTTTCCAAAGTCTCTTTGAGCACGTCTAAATCCCGGAGATTACCAAGACGACGCGCAATTTTACCGATATTTTTATCACTTGCAGCCTTTGGCAGATCTAACGCTGACGAAAACCCAGTTACAGCCGTGCGTAGGCGACGCATCCCCACTCGCATTTGATGCAGTGCTTCTGGATCTTTATCTTTTTTGACTGCTGTTTCCCACTTTAAGGTTTTCTTAAAGTGTTTTTGAATCGCGTCACAAGCGTAATGTCCTAGAGTTTCGACCTTCGGTTTTGTAGCTAATGTCATTCTGATTGATACACCTTGAGATACTAACACCTAACTAAATGAGGTTATTGAATGGTAGCATTAGTTAAACAATTTCATCTATGTGTTGTTATTTTTTATCTTATCTAATTATTAAGAAATATATTCCCGCTGAAAGTTAGATCTTTCTACTATCTATAATGACAGACTATGATGAGATAGCGTCATGGCTTTGCGGGAAACACTGATTTTTTAAGTTATATTAATAACGCTCACATTTTTGATATAATTTTCTTTGGGGTTATTTGCAATGCACAATTCATCTCTCATAAATCAAGTTTTTCTAAGTTTTACTGATAGCTTTAAAGAACATCGTAAAGATATCTCAGCAGTACTGCTAACTCCGGAGAAGCATTTGTGGTTGGGGTCAGATGAAACCTCAACTATTGAACGTCTATCTTTTGTAGATGCCAAAAATTTCGCAGAACATAAACAATTCCACGTAGCCGAATTTATCTCTTTACCTGCACCAGAAGAAGAGGAAATTGATATTGAAGGGTTAGCATATAGTGATTATTACCTGTGGTTGATAGGTTCTCATAGCTATAAACGTAAAAAACCTAAACCCAAACATTCTGATGAAAAAAATATTAAAAGACTAGCAACAATTACATCAGAACCTAATCGTTATATCATCGGACGTATTCCGCTGGTGGATGGTGAATTATTTCCATCATGCCCACATCCAGAAAATCCTGATGTACAATTGAGGGCTGCCAAAGTTGAGGTGACGCAACAAGGTAACTTGCTTATGGAAGCTTTGGCAGATGATCCACATTTGGGCTTTTTTGTGAAAGCTACAATTCCAGGTAAAGATAATGGCTTTGACATTGAGGGAATAGCCGTTTATCAAAACCGAGTTTTTCTAGGTTTGCGCGGTCCGGTGTTGCGAGGTTGGTCTGTGATGCTGGAAATAGAGTTAGAAAACTCTAGTCCCGAACTGCTGAGATTGAAGACAATTGGAGAGGAAAATAAGAGATACAAGAAGCATTTTATCTTCTTGAATGGCTTGGGAATTCGGGATTTATTTTTAGATGGAGAAGACTTATTGATTTTAGCAGGACCAACAATGGATTTAGATGGTCCTGTGCAAGTTTATCGTTTGAAGAATGGTGTTAATTTACGAGAAAATGTTCTCAATCACCCAGAGGTTGTGCTTGATATCCCATATGGAAATAGAGACGACCACGCTGAGGGAATGACTCTATTTCAAGATATAGCTGGGGTACCTTCACTACTGGTAGTTTATGATTCTCCGGCAGAGCATAAGCTAGTAGGAGATGCTGGTGTACTAGCAGATGTCTTTAAGCTGAATTCATAAAGAGAGGAGAACTGGTTACAGTCTCGCTCTCATTTGATCAGGGTTTACCCAACCCAACGTTTTGTTGCCTCTGCAATGCGTTGCCCAAAGCGTTCTGAGGTCAGGCGATCGCCTGGATCTATTTCTGCTTCCTTACCGCTCATATCGAGTTGGCTTTGACCCATAACGCCCAAAAATCCCCCTAGTCGATTTACCCCATCATCCTTCCCAAACAAAAAGCTTTGCAAATCTCCCACATTCACCCAAATCATACCGTGCTGAGCTGCGTTTGTTGCCAAATATAACAGTGTTCCCTGTTTATCGCCGCTGGGAGAACTAGAGTGCGTAAAGCCAGCAGCGATTTTATCTTTCCATCCGTGTTGGAACCAAATTCCGCTAGCTGCATCAATAAATGCCTTAAACTGAGCCGCTGCACCACCCATGTAGGTAGGTGTACCAAACACAATCGCATCAGCACCGTTCAGCTTTTCTATCGTTGCATCATCTTTCCAGCGACCATTGACAATCTGCTCGCCAATAATCCGCAAAACCTCAACAGTCGTACCCTCTACTTTGCTTGCGCCTTCAGCAACGGCTTGAGCCATAAGATGAGTATGACCAGCACCGGAAAAATAAACAATCGCTACGGTGGGCATAGGAAACCTGCTTAGTGGATTGATGTCAAATGACCGAGTAATATCATAGGGGCTCTCAGTCATAAAGTGAAGTCGCAAATTTTCACTATTTATGAGTCAATCCTGTGAGTTACCAGTTTTAAAGGTTTGTCGAGATTGCCTCCACAGGACAAGTGGGAATACACTGTTCGCAAACAATGCAGCGCGATCGCGTAAATGTCAGCTTATCCGTTTGGGGATCGATTTTTAAGGCTTCTGTTGGGCAAACTCCTGTACACAAGCCACAGTGGACGCAGACATCTTCATCAATGATAATTTCCCCTAATGCTTGGGAGACAGTGATGTTTTGCGATCGCATCCACTCAATCGCTGCATCCAATTCATCAATATCTCCCGAGAGTTCCACGACCAGTTTACCAATTTGATTCGGCGCAACCTGAGCGCGAATAATATTGGCAGCAACGTTAAAATCTCTTGCCAATCGGTAGGTGACTGGCATTTGAACGACGCGTTTGGGGAAAGTGAGGGTGACTCGTTTTTTCACAGTTGTATTTGGTAAATTCCCCAAGCATCTGGGGATAGATTTTTATTCTATTAGTTTTGCGAACCGCTCTACGCCGTACCCGAAGGGAGCGCTCTGCGCTCAGGCGCATGCCCGGAGGGCTTTAGACGCATTAGAGGCTAAGGACGAAACAGAGCAGGTTAAACTGAAGAAAGTAATACTTAATAAGTTGTAATAAATCTGTTATGAGTAGCGATTCACCTGTTCATTCTCCAGAAAAATCCGAAGCTAAGGTTGGGGCGCGCTTGAGAAATTTCTTAATTGCAATAGTGGCGATCGCCCTAAGCGTTGCTCTAGTTTTGGGACTACGAACTCAGACAACCTCTCCAACTCTTGCTCAGTTAGGTGAGCAGTCTACACCAATAGATGTCGCTTTAACCAATAGTAAGCCATCACTGATGGAGTTCTATGCTGATTGGTGTACTGTCTGCCAGAAAATGGCACCAGATATCGCGCAACTGGAACAGCAGTATGCTGACAAGGTGAATTTTGTCATGCTGAATGTGGATAACACCAAGTGGTTGCCAGAGATGTTGAAATATCGGGTAGATGGCATTCCCCATTTCGTGTATTTAAATAAGAATGGGGAACCTGTCGCGCAGGCAATTGGTGACCAACCTCGCACCATTCTATCAAGTAACGTGGAGGCTTTGGTTGCTGGTTCGCCTTTGCCTTATGCTCAAGCAAGTGGGAAAGTCTCCCAATTTAATGCACCAGTAGCACCAACAAGTAGTCAGGATGATCCCCGTAGTCATGGTAGTCAAGTGGTCAATTGATTTTGAACCATACTAGCTAACCACAACTTTCCATTCCCATATTTGGGAAACAATATGCTACAGCTTATTATCCTAGTGCTTGTTGTTATTTTAGGTTCAGCGGTTTGTTCTAGTATAGAGACAGCGCTGTTTTCTGTTTCTGTGCTGAGAGTCCGACAATTAGCTCAGTCAAAAAACCCATCAGCAGTTGCACTTTTGGCGATTCGTGAAAAAATGAATCGACCTATTGCGACCATTGTCATTCTCAACAATACTTTCAACATCATTGGCAGTATTCTCACAGGTAGTATTGCTACTAAAGTATTAGGAGACACGTGGCTAGGTGTATTTTCAGGAGTATTGACCTTCCTGATTATCATCTTTGGTGAAATCATTCCGAAGACAATTGGAGAGCGTTATGCCGAACAAATAGCCACACTTGCAGCTCTACCTGTTACTGCACTTTCTATTGCCTTCACACCTTTAGTTTGGATTCTAGAAAATGTGACGGCACCCTTTGCCAAAGGCAAAAAAAGACCGACAACCAATGAGGCTGAAATAAAGCTATTGGCGAATATCGGTCACCAGGAGGGGATTATCGAAAGCGGTGAAGCAGAAATGATTCAACGGGTGTTTCGATTGAATGATTTGATAGCGGCTGACGTAATGACACCCCAAATCATGCTGACATACATACGTGGCGATCTGACTCTTGCCGAGGGGAAAACAGATATTATCGCCTCCCAACATACCCGAATTATTGTAATTGATGACTCTATTGATCAAGTCATTGGGTTTGCTTTAAAACAGAACTTGCTGACAGCGTTGGTTGAAGGAAAGGACAATCAAAAAATCGCTACTCTGACTCGGAAAGTTCACTTTGTTCCTGAGACAATTCGGGCAGATAAACTGCTTAAAAGCTTCCTAGAAGCCCGTCAGCATCTTGCAGTAGTAGTGGATGAATATGGTAACGTCTCTGGTGTTGTGACCTTGGAAGATGTACTTGAGGTAATAACTGGTGAGATTGTAGATGAAACTGATAGAACAGTTGACCTGCAAGAAATTGCACGTAAGAAGCGAGAAAAAATGTTGCAGTCGATGGGTTTTGGCAATCCATCTTTAGACACAAACAAATGATTTGATGCATCTAAACATTCATCTCAAACCTCCAGGAGACTCCCGGTGTAATCGTTTGGATTCAGCGGTGAGAGGAATGGAGGAGGAATTACGAAACGTTTTTATCGAAAATTTGGGTCTAAAACCCCGTCCTTTTAGGACGGCTTTATGTAAATGTGCTAACATAAATTTTGTGTTGGTTAGGTCGAAACCAGTGATAATTTACGAGTTCAAAGTCAAGGGAAAAGACAGGCAGTATAGAGCAATAGACGATGCTATTCGCACTAGTCAGTTCATTCAGAACAAGTGTTTGCGTTACTGGATGGATAACAAGGGTACTAGTTTGAATAGATATGATCTAAACAAACATTGTGCAGTACTTGCTGCCGAGTTTCCCTTTGCGGATGAACTCAATTCAATGGCTCGCCAATCTGCGGCGGAACGTGCTTGGAGTGCGATAGCTCGATTTTACGACAATTGCAAAAAGAAAATTAAGGGTAAGAAGGGATTTCCACGATTTAAAAAACACTGCCGTTCTGTTGAATATAAGACTAGTGGTTGGAAATTTTCAAATACCCGAAAAGCCATAACTTTTTCAGATAAAAAGGGAATAGGAACCTTGAAATTAAAAGGAACCTATGATCTTAATTACTACAACATTAAACAGATTAAGCGTGTTCGATTGGTACGTCGTGCCGATGGGTACTATGCTCAATTTGCAATTGATGTTGATATTAAGGTTGAGACTCGACCAACAAAAGAAATGGTTGGCATTGACCTGGGGTTGAAATATTTCATTGCTGATGATAAAGGCAATGTAGAACAGTCTCCCCAGTTTTATCGCAAATCTGAAAAGCAATTAAATCGTGCTAACCGTAAAAAATCCAAGAAGTACGACCCCAAAAAGAAAAAGGCGAAACAACCACAATCAACCAACTACCACAAAGCCAGAAATCGATATGCCCGTAAACATTTAAGAGTAAGTAGGCAACGAAAAGAGTATTGCAAACGTGTTGCATACTCCGTCATCCAATCTAACGATTTGGTAGCCTATGAAGACTTGAATGTCAAAGGCTTGGTACGTCATCGTCATCTGGCTAAGTCAATATCTGACGCTGGCTGGTCAACTTTCCGATCATGGTTAGAGTATTTTGGTCACAAATATGGGAAGGTGACTGTTGCAGTCCCGCCTCATAATACGTCTCAGAACTGCTCTAGTTGTGGTCAAAAAGTTAAAAAGTCCCTATCTACTAGAACTCATGTTTGTCCACATTGTGGATTTGTAGCGGATAGAGACGTGAACGCAGCCATCAATATCCTTAAATTGGGACTCAGTACCGTGGGGCACACGGGAACGTCGCGCAGGCGTGATTTGCCCTCTTGGGCGATTGGTGCAAACCTGTCGTCTAACGGCGAGTCAATGAACCAAGAATCCTCGCGGCTTTAGCCCGAGGAGTGTCAAACTGTATCCTGCTCAGATTCCAAAATGCCACTGCTGATAACGAGTTTGGGCCAGATGATCAAAAAGAAACCCATCCATGTCAATACAGGCACACAGACAAGAACCGTCAACCAAACTGTCTGAAATATTACCCAGCTACCACTTATCAGCATCACACCTGTGAGAAGAATAGACCAAGGCTGACACCACCAGGGTTTGTATTTCCAAGGACTCATAGCTTCTTTCTGAGACATTTCTTGTTTGGTAATTGCCAAGGATGTTCCACATATTATTGATAATACAGCACAATTCAGAACTCAGAACTCAGAAGTAAAAAGGGTTTAGTGTCTCGGCTTTTAGACAAAGCGCGTTGTACTTCATTTACTTGCAAGGTGCTGTAATAAATGAAAACTCTTTTCATTCAACTAAAATCTAAATTAGAAATTTTTAATGATTCAACTATAATTTAATATTTTTTCGTACTAACTTTTGTCTAATATTCTTTTTCAAAAACTTGACAAGTGGAAAATGTATTTTTAAAAAGTATATGTTATAACATTTTATTTTAACATTTTAGTCTCTTGTTATTTGTTACAAAATATAAAAGGTATTTTTGCTCTATTGAAAATTGAGCATATTAAATTTTGTGAAAAATCTTAGGGAGATGAATTTGAATACCCAACTCATTATTATAAAACAAATAAAAAAGAAAAAAATTGCTGTGGGCATTGCTCCAAGAGCAATTTCTGGCTGTGTTAGAACAAATCAACAACACAGTTGATTTTTGGTAGCAAAAACGGATTGAGATCTTTTTCTTAGCTTTGAGTCAAATAAAAAAAGACTTACTGATCTGAGCCAGCCAAAAAACTTGAACCAATTATTTTACTACAAATGAATAAACGTGTTGGTCAATTTGCAGTAGCCTTTGTTACCCTCATGGGGTGCGGTGTCTTGCTGGGTTGGCTGCTTGACGTTCGTCTACTTAAGTATGGCTTCCCTGGCAGTCCTTACACAATCAAGCCAAATACAGCTGTGTGCCTCTTGTTAATAGGCGTATCGCTAGGACTGTTGCAGCGACGACTTCCTCGGTGGCTCTATCTCATTGCCCAAGGATGCGCAATGCTGACAGTAACCATCGGTTTACTCACTCTTAGCGAGTATGTTGTTGGATGGAATTTCGGCATTGATGAATTGCTGTTTGATGATGGAATCCCAACTTTTACCTCTCCCTACCCAGGGCGAATGACGGAAATTACAGCATTTAATTTTGTGCTCCTGGGGATTGCCCTTTTGTTGCTAGCACAAAAAACTAGGCAGTGTCATTGGCTTGCTCAGAGCCTAAGTTGTGTTGTAGGTTTGAGCGCAACATCAGCACTGGTTGGTTACCTGTTTGAAGTAGGCGTTTTATATAAGTTTGACGTTTCCACAACGGCAATACCGCTGATGGCTGTGACATTCATTGTACTGTGTGTGGGGATTTTATTTACTCATCCAAACAAAGGGCTAATGCAGACCGTGAACAGCTCCTCAATCGGTGGGGCGATCGCACGTCGCTTATTACCCTGGGCAATCATTGTGCCGCCTGCAATGAATTGGTTAACTATTTGGGGGCTTGAGAACAAGAATTATGACCAGATATTAATTCACGCTTTGCAAACCGTGTTCATAATCGTCATACTCTCGATTCTCATCTTCTCGAACGCTAAGTCAATCAACCAGGTAGAAGCCCAGCGTCAAAAAGCAGAGCAAAAACTACGGGAATCAGAACAGCAATTCCGACGTGCTGTGATGTACTCTCCACTGCCCATTATGATTCATGCAGAGGACGGAGAGGTTGTGCAAATTAATCATGCTTGGACACAGATCACTGGATACAAGCCTGAAGATATCCCGACTATTGCCCAGTGGACAGAACGAGCCTACGGAAAGCGTCAAGAATTTGTCACAGAATTGATTGACCGCTTATACAATTTGGATTGCCGTGTTGCAGATGGAGAATACACTATCCGCACGCGTAACAGGAATCAGCGCGTTTGGGACTTTTATTCTGCCCCTTTAGGCAAAGATCCAAATGGCAGGCGATTGGTGCTTAGCACTGCAATTGACATCACCAAACGCAAACAAGCTGAAGAAGCTTTAGTGCAGATGAATGCCACTTTGGAATTGCGCGTCAGGGAGCGGACAGCAGAACTTGCAATGAGCAATCAGCGATTGCAGCAAGAACTTTATGAACGCCAACGAGTCGCACAAGCACTCCAAGAAAGTGAGCGCAAATTCCGAGCCATCTTTGAACAGACATTCCAATTGATCGGGCTTCTCACTCCTGACGGTACAGTGTTGGAACTGAACCAAGGAGCGCTGGATTTTATTAAAGCGCGACGAGAAGATGTGATCAACCGACCTTTCTGCGAGCTTTCTTGCTGGAGTAGTACAGTAGAAATTCAAGAGAACTTGAAAGCAGCGATCGCCCAAGCAGCAGCAGGACAATTCATCCGCACAGAAGTCACTTTACCAGATGCTGATGGCGTCATGACAGATTTTGACTTTTCGCTCAAGCCAGTGCGAGATGAATCAGGTGAGGTGGTGCTGCTGATTCCAGAAGGACGAGATATTACCAACCTCAAACGGACACAATCAGAACTGTGCGAAGTTCGCGATCGCTTAAAGTATCTACTTACAGCTAGCTCAGCAGTTATTTTCAGTTGCAGACCTAATGGGGATTATGGAGCTACCTTTATCAGTGAAAACGTTACTGCAATTTTAGGACACCAGCCACAAGACTTTTTAGATAACTCTGATTTTTGGAGAAGTCACGTCCATCCAGAAGATATCGAACGCGTCTTGAAAGAGATACCGCAAATTTTTGAAACGAATTATAACTCCCACCAATATCGGTTCTTGTGTGCTGACGGCACATATTGCTGGCTCGAAACCCACATGAAACTCGTCCGAAATAAAAATGGCAATCCTGTGGAGTTTGTGGGCTATTTAATAGACATTAATGAGCGCAAAGCAGCCGAAGCAGCCCTGCGGGAAAGTGAAGAACGCTTCCAAGCTTTTATGAACCACAGTCCAGCTTCCGCGTGGATAACAGATGCAGATGGCACAATACTGTACGCCAGTCAAACCTACCTCCGGACAATCCAGCAAGCGACTGACAGTATAATCGGGAAAACTATATTTGATTTGTATCCTGCGGAGTTTGCCCAGCAGTGGATTGATAATATCAAAAAGGTTGCCGTATCCAATCAGGTTTTGGAAGTCATTGAAACTGCTCCCCGACGAGATGGTACCGTAGGCGATGTTTTGGTGTACAAGTTTCCCATTAAAAGTTTGTCTGGGCAACAGCTAGTGGGGGGTGTCGCCGTTGATATTACCGAGCGCAGGCGAACAGAACTAGCTTTAGCAGAGCGGGAGACACTGCTGCGTTCTATCGGTGATAACCTGCCTAATGGTGCAATCTACCAAGTAGCCCGTGAACAAAATCGCAGCTACCGCTTACACTACATTAGTGCAGGCATAGAAAATATTTGTGAAGTCAAAGCAGAAGATGCCTTAAAGGATTTGAGTCTCCTCCTCAACCAATTTGTAGAGGAGGACTACCCAAAGTTGCTACAAGTAACTTATGAGACGATAAGAAATTTATCAGTTTTCAACATTCAACTGAGAATACGAACGCCTAGTGGCAAACTCAAGTGGTTGCATTTTCGTTCATCACCCCGTAGTTTCGATAATGGACGGATTGTTTGGGATGGGCTTATTGTAGATGTCACTGATATAAAACAAGCAGAAGAAGCATTACGATTGCAGGCAGAAAAAGAAAAAGCTTTGAATCGAGTCATTCATACAATTCGTAACTCACTCGACTTGCAAACTATCTTCAACACCGCTGCGACTGAGACTGCTCAACTCTTGCAAGCTGATCGAGTAGAAATTGTTCAGTACATACCAAGCCAAAAACTTTGGAAGCACGTAGCAGAATATCTTCAAACTCCTGACTTAGCAAGTTTTTTGGAAATGGATATCCCAGATGAGGGCAATAAAATTGCTGAGCAAATCAAAAAATTAGAAGTTGTGCGTATTAACGATACTACTACAACTATGGATGATCAAATTAACTCTAAGTTTGCTCAGCTCTTTTCGGGAGCATTGCTGATGGTGCCAATCCAAATCGATTCAACACTTTGGGGTAGCCTGACTTTAGGAAAAAACAAACAATCTACATGGCAGGATTCAGAAGTAGAAGTGACTATGACAGTCGCTGATCAATTAATGATTGCCATTCAGCAATCGGAACTTTACCAGCAGTTGCAAATAGCCAATCAGGAACTGCAACGCCTAGCTAACCTTGATGGACTCACTCAGCTTGCCAATCGACGACGTTTTGATCAATACCTTAAAAAAGAGTGGCTACGGTTAGCAAGGGAGCAAAATCCTTTATCGCTCATTTTGTGCGATGTCGATTATTTTAAGCTTTATAACGATACGTACGGTCATCCAGGTGGTGATACTTGTTTAATCGAAATTGCTCAAGCAATTAGTAGTGCTGTTAAGCGTCCAGCCGATTTAGTCGCTCGTTATGGTGGCGAAGAGTTTGCGGTGCTTTTGCCAAATACGGACAGTAACGGAGCAATACAGGTTGTTCAATTTATCCAAAAAAAGGTCAGACAACTTAATCTCCCACATATCGCTTCTTTGGTAAGGCAATATGTCACCCTCAGCTTTGGCATTGCTACAGTTTTCCCTTCTCACAATGGTTCTGTACAAGCTTTGATTAATGCAGCAGATAAAGCATTATATCAAGCAAAAGAGAAAGGACGAAATTGCTACCAAAGCATCGATATATAAATTAGCATCATACGTGTCAGCAGTATAGACTAGGGCTGACACAATAAGGTTTGCATTTCCAAGGATTTACAGGATTTGGTTCAGGCATTTGTTTGTTCAGAATCTGCCCTAAGATTACACAGATTATTTCGCACTCCGAGGGACCTAAGAATTTTTCACCATCAAAATGGATTATATGATCGGGTGCGTCGGCAATCCAAACCTCTGTTTCCCAGGCAATTTCAGGTGCAAATTGACGAAATGTGTTGCGCTCAAGAAAAGCTGTAACGAAAATGATCTCTGCTTCACATTGCTCTGTGAGCTTTTTCAGTTCTAGAAGGCGTATAGGAGAAATTGGACCTGAACTGTGAACGGCTTCTATCAAATACAACCAATTTTTTTGCTGTGAGTTGTTCTGGTTTATTTGATGTGGAAAGATACTGAGGTACTTGAGACATTAAAGAACCTAGAATGGTAGCGATAACTGTATCGGTGATTGACGTTGTTCTATCTCGCTTGGAGACAATCTGCAACTAGATTGTAAATAATCTCTAACACTTCCTGCTAGATGAAATGCAAATAATGGTGGTACTGCATTACCTACTTGATTAAAACAACTTGTTTCTGTTCCTACAAATTCAAACCAATCTGGAAAGCTCTGTAATCTAGCAGCTTCTCTTAGAAATAAACGTCGCCGCCTACCATCAGGAAGTTTAATTCTGTGCATATCACCTGTTGCACCAGCTAAGTTTCTACAAGTCAAAGTTCTTGCTGGTTTATCTAAATGAAGGTCTCGGGGACGTTTGCAAAAGGATGCTTTTTCATACTTTGCTACATATTCATCCATGCTAGGTGTAAGAAACTTCGATTCTGAAGGTGACAGGAAAGCAAGTTCTCCTAAAGCTTCGCCTGGACTAATTTTTCTCTCAAATATCTTAGGAAATCTGAAGTTTCCTTTGTGTCCCACTACTATAAGACGCTCTCGGTTTTGAGGAACACCAAAATCAACTGCATTTAATAATTTCCATTCTACTATAAACCCTAAATCCTGTAATGCTTGAACAATTTCATCTAAGTACCACTTGTTTTTATAAAGAAGCCCACGAACATTTTCAAATAAGCAAATTTCAGGACGAAGCCTCTTTACTGCACTAAGAAAAATTGGAAATCCGTCCCGTGAATCTTGTAAACCTTTTTGTTTTCCTCCCACACTGAAAGGTTGACAGGGCGGTCCTCCTACGACTACTTCAGCTGGTGGTAATTCTGTCTCAGGTGTGAGGAGAACTTGAGTACAGTTTCCCTTTAAGTTTTTTCTATGCGTAGCACAGGAATCAGCATCCATTTCAAACCCGTGTGTTGCGAAACCCTGTGCCTCAAACCCAACAGATAAACCACCACAGCCAGCAAATAGGTCTAGCACTAGCGGGCTGCGGGAAAATGCACTCTTTAGCTTCTTCGCCGTAAGCCCCGCACTATAACGGTACTCCGTTTAGTGCCGGGATATAAGGCGGGCAAGACGAATTGACATCCGACCTATGTTGACGCCCCGGTCAACGCGGAAGTGATGTCGATGAGGAGTTGCCTATCTCCGTGTTGAAAACTAATAATCGAAGTTTAATCTGGTTTGTTTTGAGACTCCACATATTTCTTCAACGTTTCAACGGTTACGCCGCCACAAGAAGCAATAAAGTACGACCCGTTCCAAAGTACGTCCTTATGGTAGAACCGATTAACTCTGTCAGGGAATTCTTTGCGTAGATAACGGCTGGTTACAGTCTTAAGATTGTTAATAAATTTGGGTAGTTCAGTTTGAGGAGTGTAACGGAACAGGAGATGTACGTGGTCTTCCTCACCGTTAAAATCAACCACTTCGCAGTCCCATTTTGATAATAATTCGTTCAAGATTTCTTTCAACCTATTAATCATTTCACCTGTAAAAACAGGTTTTCGGTATTTTGTAGTTAACACTAAATGAGCCTTTAAATCTGAAAGCCCTCTGGCACGAGAGATAAAAGCGTTTGACATCCTTGACACTATGTATGCGGCTGGTTAAAATAAATATAACACTAAAACATATCAAGGAAGTGATTTCGAGCGTGCTGCTTAACTATCAATACCGCGCTTACCCCGACACTAATCAAAAACACCAACTAAATAGTTGGTTGCGTATTAGTCAGTATTGGTACAACAAGCAGCTTGGGGACAGGTTTGATTGGTGGCAGAATAACCGCAGTGATATTAATTCATGCGCGTTAACTTGCTCGTTGCCGGACTTACGAGAAAACCCAGACTTTTACTCTCAGAAAAAGCAGTTGCCAATCCTAAAAAAAGATTTGATTACTGTTCAACACTCTGGTGAATTGCTAGATTTTACTAGTGTGCCGTCTCAAACACTACAAGATGTGTCAAAGCGTGTAGACCTGGCATTTAAGCGTTTCCTCCAAGGAGACAGCAACGGAAAACGGAGTGGACGCCCACGTTTTAAAAATTCAGCGCGTTACCGCACTTTGAGAGTTGAGGGACAAGCCGTAACCATTCAAAGAACAGAAAAAGATTGGTTATTTTTGTCAATTTCAAAGTTAAAAGGCTGGCTGAAGGTAGGTTTACATCGTCCTTTACCAGATGGGTTCACGCTCAAAAATATGTTGCTTACCAAAAAATCTGATGGGTGGTATGCAACAATTTGCTTAGAAGATCCAAGTGTT
Organism: Scytonema sp. PRP1; assembly: GCF_036697665.2. Taxonomy (NCBI): domain Bacteria; kingdom Bacillati; phylum Cyanobacteriota; class Cyanophyceae; order Nostocales; family Scytonemataceae; genus Scytonema; species Scytonema sp. PRP1. The sequence continues at coordinate 48,360 of NZ_JBAHYJ020000063.1, forward strand.
CCAACATTCAACCCAGATGAAGTTACTCCCACTTGGGAGAACACATTGGGGATCGACGCGGTATTGCATGAAGAAGACTATTTAGCAACTTCACAAGGGACTAAATTACCTTCTTTGAAGTGTTTCAGGAAGTCTGAAAAGCGCTTGGCGTCTGTGTCGCAACGCAAAGAGAAGAAAAACAAGGGAAGTAGGTCGCGACGCAAACTTGCCAAACGTCAAGGACGCGAACATCAACGTATTGCTAGAGCGAGAAGAGACCACGCTTTCAAGACTGCCCATAAATTGATACGGACAGGCAAGAAGGTTTTTGTTCATGAAGACTTAAACCTTAAAGCGTTGTCAAAACGCAATAAAGCAAAACAAGACGAGGACGGTAAATTTTTACCCAATGGTCAGTTCCGCAAGTCTGGCTTAAACAAATCCTGGAATGATGCTGCCTTTGGACAGTTTTTTAACATCCTAGAATACATAGCCGCGAAAGCTGGGACTAGGACGATTGCAGTAAGTCCTGCATACACCTCTCAACTATTGGCGTTTCGCGACGAGATAGTCTTTACTGACTGCGATATGCGCCAATATTGGGACGACAAAGAATTGCTTTGGGTTGATCGTGATCTGAACGCATCCATCAACGTCAAGCGCGTTGGGCTGGGACTATTCCCAACGATAAAACGCCGTAAAGGGAATCCGGTAGTGGGTGACTCTACTACTAATAGTACCTTGAAGGAAGTTCTGGAAACGTTACGAGCGTGCCAGAAGCCTACACCTTGTCTGTACTCAGACAGGTGTAGGTAGTTCACAGTGAAAGTATATCCTCACAACCACACAGTTGGAGCGGAAGTCTTACAAGGCATTTATGGTCGATCGCACATGAAGTATCGTTTCAGCCAATGGTTGTCTGGTATTAATCCCAATTCACCAGAAGCGGCATTATCTCTCATGTGTGTCGCCAGACGCAATGCCTAAAGCTCAAAACTTGCATTCTGCTAAACCTAAATAACGCACACCTTCTGGGTTAACTTCAAAACGGCAAGGTAAAACTTCTAAACCAAGATCCATGCCAGACCTTAACAGTCTTCCATACATAGGGTCAGCACTATCACCAGGAGCAAACTCAGTGCAATCACCTCGATTTATAAAGTAAAGCATGACTGCACGACTTTCGGGTAAGAGTGCTGTCAGTTCTCGCAAATGCTTTTGTCCTCGTCTTGTTTCCGTGTCTGGAAATAGTGCCAACTTGGTCTGCGCCCAAGTTGTATTTTTTACTTCCAGATATATATGACGGCTATTTTCAGTTAATACCAATTTACCACTATTTAGAAACAAATCGCTAGATGGGATGTTGAAGTTTGTATGAGGAAATAACAAAAAGTCCACCCGACTTGATTTATTTTCCCCGTAGGGAACTTCAGTGCGAATTTGGCTATATCCCAATTCTGGAAAAAGGTATTTTTCTAAAGCTAATTTGATAATCCTATTGGGTAAATTAGTATTTATGCCTACCCAAGTGGGTTCATTATCGTGTACCTGAATCATCTCCCAGGTATAGGGAAGTTTGCGGTTAGGATTATCACTATAAGACAGCTGCACTGCACTCCCAGGAGTACAAAGTCCTGTCATTGGTCCTGTGTTGGGGCAGTGCGCTGTTACAATTCCCCCAGAAGCAAGTTCAACATCGGCAAAAAATCGCTTGTAGCGTCTTAGCAAGACACCAGGATACAGGGGTGGGTAGCGGTAAAGGTAGTCATTAGTCATTTAGTCATTTTCATGAACAATTTGAAATGAGTCAACTCAAGGCTGAAGTATGAAGTGTAAAGTATGAAGTATTTCCCCCTTCAACCTTTATCCTGACTTGCTCCTGCAAATAAATGCCATGAATGACGAATTTTACAATAAAGGATTGGAAAAAGCCCAGCAAAAAGACTATGCTGGAGCGATTGAAGAATTTACTCGTGCTTTGCAGCTAGCACCTTACTTGCCTGAAGCTTACTATCAACGGGGTTTAGCATACTATGATTTAGGAGAAATACTCAATGCTGTTTCTGACTTCACAGAAGCGCTGAAGCTAGATCCCCAAAGTGTGGAAGCTTATTACTGTCGCGCGTTGGCACGAGTGGCGCTGAAAAATCTGCCAGGGGCGCTTGCAGATGTGGAACAAGTGATTCGTCTCAATGTAAATTATGCGGCGGCTTATAATTTACGGGGGACGGTGTGCCGTAAACAAGGGTATATTCAAGATGCGATCGCCAACTTTAAAAAAGCGGCAGAATTATATCTACAGCAAAAGGACACAGAGAACTGTCGCCAGTGTCTAGAAAAAATTAAACAGATCCAACCAAAGGAACAACCTGCGGCAATTGTGCAAGCAACTCCCACAATTGCGCCAATCAAATCTGAAAAAGAATATTTCGCGCAGTTACTGGAAAAAGCAGAAAAGGGAGACACCCGCGAGGCGATGGAGGATTTAAACTGGGCGTTGCGCGTTGATCCACAAGATGCACAAGCCTACTGCTGTCGAGGGGTGGTGCGTTGCAAACAGGGAAATTATCGAGAGGCTATCTCCGACTTTAACCAAGCGCTGCGACTGAATTTTGATGATGCCATAGTTTACCGCAACCGAGGAAAAGCGCGTTCTCAAATAGGGGATCATACTGGGGCGATCGCCGATTTTAACTCTGCACTCCAGATGCAACCCCAAGATGCAATGCTGTATGTTGCTAGAGGCAATGCCTATCGAGTCATGGGGAATTATCTTGGTGCAATTAACGACTATACCCAAGCACTGCAAATAAATCCCGATGATGCAACAGCTTACTACAATCGTGGCATTGCCTACACTTGCTTAGAAGAAATGGAACGCGCTGTTGAAGATTATCAGCGTGCAGCAAGTATCTTTTGTGAAAAAGAAGACTGGGGAAATTACCAAGAAGTCTTAGATAGCCTAAACAAAATCAACTCCCCTAGCTCTAACTCAGGAAACGCCAGGTATAAGTTACTACGACAGCGTCTGTTGAGACTGGTTGGAGGATATTGGGAAATAGCCCAAAGATTGATTGATCAGGCGAAGTACGACTATCCAGGAATGTCAGAGGAATGGTATTTGCAAAAAGTGATTGGTGATTGGGAACGCGATAGAGGATAGATAAGATTTAGTGATGCGATGATTCCTATATCAACTGCAATATTCGCCGCTATGCCGATAACGCCCGATTACCAGAATTTCAGGATATGCGATCGCATGGAGGAAGTCCCTATGAATGTAACCTTACAATTACCCCCAGTTCTCAAACTTACTGATGAGCAATTTGAACAACTCGCCGCAGCAAACCAAAATTTGCAACTCGAAGTTACTGCCAAGGGAGAATTAATTATCATGCCGCCCACTGGGGGAGAAACAGGAAACCGAAACTTCGATTTATCAGGTCAACTTTGGTTCTGGAACCGTCAAAATGTATTGGGAAAAGCTTTTGATTCCTCTACAGGTTTTCGGTTACCTAACGGTGCAACTCGTTCCCCTGATGCTTCTTGGGTAAAAATGGAACGATGGGATGCTCTCACTGCGGCGCAAAAAAAGAAATTCTTGCCTTTATGTCCCGACTTTGCGGTAGAACTCGTTTCAGAAAGCGATGAACTAGAAGATGTTCGGGAAAAAATGCAGGAGTACATTGCCAATGGGTTGCGTTTGGGTTGGTTGATTAATCCTAAAGATAAGCAAGTAGAAATTTATCGCCCTAACCAAGAACTTGAAATTTTACAATCTCCCCGCACTGTTCAAGATGAAGATGTTTTACCAGGATTTGTTTTAGATTTGCAGCCGATTTTTGAATAAAAGCAAGCCCCTAGAACACCAATTCAGTCATCCACAGAAGAACCTCTGCCCCAACCCCTCACGCCAGTTGCTTCAACGGGGGGAACCCCAACGCCAGATACCTCTGTCGGGAAACCCTCATCAAGTACTGGCTCCGCAACGCACTGGCTCCCCTATGAGGGGAGGGAAGTTTGGCTCCCCCTTCCAACAAAAAAAGTTTTTCCGCTTCCCTCTCCTTTTAGGAGAGGGTTAGGGAGAGGTGGGAATGGGGGCTGGGGGGTTAGGTTTCTTGGCGTAATCTAATTAACTGAAAATTGCTGTCAGTATTAAAAAAGGAAGAACAATGAAACATTGAGGTGCTGGAAATGGCTTATAGTGACTTTACATTAAGTAAATTTAAAAAGGTTTTCAATATCCGTATTGATGAAGAAGCTGACTTATTCGCCAACGTAGAACCTATAGAAGTCAGTGAGAAACTAACAAGCTCTTTAGAAGAAACTACTGAACTCGCCTTAGCAATTAATACCGAAAAGGCTCGTTCAGAAATGATTATCACACCGATCTTGTTAGAGGTAAGACGCAAAGCTAATTATCAGATTAGTTTATTTTCAGGAACAGATTTTAATGTTGATGCTGAGAAGGGACTGAATGGTTATTGTGATTTTGTCATCAGTCATTCTAAAGAACAATTAACAATTAATGCACCTGTAGTGATTATTGTAGAAGCTAAAAATGAAAATATTAAAAATGGATTAGGTCAATGTGCAGCAGCGATGTTGGCAGCACAGTTATTTAACCAACAAGAAGGGAATGAAATTAAAACCATTTACGGCGCGGTAACAACGGGGGATATTTGGAAGTTTTTGAAGTTAGAAGATACTGATATATTTATTGATTTAAATAATTACTATATTAAGGAGATAAATAAGATTTTGGGAATTTTGTATCAGAGTATTCAGTGTTGAGTGAGTTTTTGCAGGCTTTTGGTTTCCGGAACCCCACCCCGGCTTTGGCTAGCGCCAAAACCGCCCCTCCCCTTGGCAAGGGGAGGGGTAAGGGGTGGGGTCAAATTAACATGGAATAAAGGTTTGAACGTGATTGTTGACACATATGGCATCTTGCACGCCCAGTTGATAGGATGGGCGACGGAGTGCGGCACGCAGTGCGACGCCTGTCGGATAAGAAAATTAAGACTGTACTGCATTCAATTGAGAACCACTATATTATCTTTCAACCCAAGATTTCTCTTGGGTTTGTTTTTTCTGATTTTTTCTCAGGTAATAACAAAAAATAACGAAGAAAAAAGACATAAATGTTTTACTATATCGCCACAGATCAAATACTTTTTTAAAAGCAAATACCTATTTTAGGTTTTGGCGAATAAGAAAGCAGTTTCTTTGATAATGTAACAGGCAAAAACTGTAACTATTATGTCCATTCTACAGTGATACAACCCTTGAAATACCAGGAGAAATAACAGATTAGAGTTAACAGGAAGAGACAAGAAAAAGTCGAATTCCAAAGAAAACCACTTGACCAAGGAGTACATTTCAAATGGCTAAGATTACAATTGCTCAACTGCAAACCTCTGACAGCTACATCAACGAACTAACTGCTACTGAGTTGGATGCAACAAAAGGTGGATTGTTGGATCGTGCGCTGAATAAGCTTACTGCTCAGGTTGGAATTGTTAACGTTGACGACACCTTAAATCACAGCTTGAATAACAACTTGAATCACAACGACATATTGAATGGTAATGACGTTGATGTTGACCTGTAAATCTGGTGATTTAGAAGTGATACTAAAATAATTTGTATCACACTCATAAATAAAGCTAAGGTGATAAACTTCTTCTAAAGAATCACATTAGCTTTATTTATGAAACCCCACATCAATTTTTCCTGCATCTTATTTATTAAGATGCAGGATATTCCTAATAACCAAGTGCAACTCTCTAAGTTAATTAGACAAAAAACAGCGCAATTATCTAGATGAGAATTCTTGAACTATTTCCATCTGATATATTTGTTGTTTGAGCCATTCAGCAAAAAAATCTGAAAGGATTTTACTGCGTAGCTTATCATCCAATTCTGGTTGAAGTATTTCCTCCACCAAAATCAGATGTATTCCTGAAGATGTCACAATTGGCTTAAGAAGCTGAGGCGGCTTAGCAGCAAAGACAGCAGCAGAAATTTCAGGCTTCAAATCTTTGCGGTACACTATCCCGCGATATCCACATTTTCGACGTAATTCTATATCTTGAATATATTTGTGAGCAACATCATAAAAGCTCATCTCACCTTCTTTAATAATATAGTAAAGTTCTATCGCTAAGTCTTCATCATCTAAAATAACCTCATACATCACTGCACTAAAGTAGTTTAGTTGGTTTTCATAAAAATAAGGTTCAACTTTATCTGCAAACAGATGTTGTGCCAACTGTCCAGAAAGGAAACTGGTGTATACGATTTCTTCAAAATCATCTATAGAAAGGTGATGTTTTTGTAGCCATTGCCAAGTCCCTTCAGCACTGACGAGGTTGTTCTTTAATCGAAAGGTGTCTGCCGTTTTCTGGAGTGCTTCATCTTCTACCTCAATGCCTAGTTCTTCAGCAGCAGCAGCAACAAGCTTACGAGTCAGCGTCTCTTGGACAATCTCAGGAATTTTACAAGAGAGTTTGACTTGGTGAAGAATATCTTCACTGGTAAGAGTAACAGTTTTTAACATGATATTTCTCCCAGTTTGGTAAACGAAATTAAAGGTGAAATATAGCGGTTCTGGTGTTGAGTGCAATACATCAAGAAATAAGAACCACAGATGGACAATAAATAAAAGTTTTTCCTCTGTCTTCCCCACTCTTGTAGGGGGGAATGAGGGGGGGTGGGCACAGATGAATAATGACTTCATCCAAACGAGAAGCGCTATATACTCCTGGAACGCACGGGAGTACTTTAGTCTTTAGGGTGAGCGTTTCAAGGGCTAAAGCCCTTACTACAATTTCAAATTTCCTTTCTGCAACTGCTTAAACGGATCGAGGAGAAAATCAATAATCCGACGTTGTCGTACAATCACTTCAGCTGTCGCCGTATCGCCAGGGCGTAAGGGAGTACATTTATCTTCCTTGGGAATACAATTCTGTTTCAGCTTAATTTCCAAGTTGTAAGCTGCCACTTTTCCATTGGCTGTTTCCACTTCTGTAGTCGTAGGAGAAATCTCTACTAACTCTCCTTCTATGACTCCGTAATCTTGAAACGGATAAGCATCAAACTTTAACTTGACTGGCAATCCTTTCTGCAAAGAACCGCTTTCTGATATCGCCATCTGTGCGCGAATGACTAATGGCGCACCTTCTGGAGCAATTTCTGCAACCATTGTTCCCGACTGTACCACAGCCCCGGCTCTTTGGATTGGTAACTGAAACACTCTACCAGCTACAGGAGATCTTAAGACTCTTTGCCCTAACTGTAACTGCAAGGTTTTCATTTGACTTTTAGTTTGAGCAATTTCTGCATTCAGCGTCGTCATTTCTGTTTCTAGATTCTTCAGTTGTTCCTCACTTTTTAAGACGGCTAGCTTACTAGAATGAGTCAGAGTTTGATAACTTCTTTGCTGTTCCTTCAGTCGCAAGTAAGCCTGTTCAATCTCTGCCTTTGCTTTGCGAATAGTTCGCTCATAATTACTTTGTTGTTCTGCTAAGCGTAGTTTAGCTTGCTGGATATCTGATTGACTTTGTGCATACAATTTTTGCTTTTCTTGAGCTATATCTTGTTTGGCGACAACTTGAACTTGTGCAACAATTCCTTCTTGGCTTAATTGGCGATAGCGTTCAACTTCCTGCTGGGCGCTCGTTAAACTACTCTTTACAAAATTAGTGGCAGTTTGACTATACTGAAGAGTTTGCTTTGCCTGATTGACTTGGGTAATTTTTTCTTCTTTTTGTAGTTCATAGGAATTCTTAAGAGCAGTTAGATTCTGCTGCGCCTGCTCAACTTGAGCCTGTTTTTCTAACTCTTGTGCTTGTTTTTGTTGTTGCTGAGTTGTCAAACCTATGACTAACTGTTTTTTCAAGACATTCAACTGCGATACTCGATTTAATTGCCCTTCTAATTTATCCTTTCCTTCACGCAATTCGCTATGAAGTAATTCCGAATCCAATATCAACACAGGCTCTCCTGGTTTGACTGATTCACCTTCTTTGACCGGAATTTTGGCAACAGTCCCGGCGACAAGAGTATCTAACTTAACTGTCTTACCTTTAGGCTCAAGTCTTCCCCTGGCACTGCCTGTTTCATCGACTTTAAACAGCATTGCCCAAGGTAAAGCGATAGACGTAAAAGCCAAGAGAAAATACAATAGTCCTCTCGTCCAAACTTCAGGTAAGCTATCAACTAAATCTTGAGTGACTTCAGACCAATCATCTGTTGGCTGAACTGGAAATGAGATTTGAGAGGTTGAAATCTGGGGAGAGTTTTCATTTTCTTGAGTTCGAGTGTGAACCTTTCCATTCAACGTATTCGTCATGATTTCTCCTTAGAAAATTTTGGATTTTCAACAGCAGGAAGTGGGGAGGAGGGACAATAGGGTATGGGTAAGATAATTTACCTAGTCCCACCCGTGTAGAGACGTTACATGTAACGTCTCTACAGTGATTGTGCATAGAAGGAAATAAGCTGCCCGATTGTGCATAGAAGGAAATAAGCTGCCCTTGCTTTTAACTTGCATTGTTTGGACGGGCAAGATGCCCCGTTCGCGCAGCGTGCGCTTTGCGCTCAGTTTGCAAGGGCGGGGGGAACCCCCCTTCGGGTTCGCAGTCCCCTACGGCGGGAAACCCGCCTGCAGGGCTGTCTCACCGCACGCAACTTCTCTCCATCCCACAAGAATGTTACCTGTCGCAAATGCTACTTGTAGGCGCGACAGCTTAGCCTTGGTATTTTCTCTTCCTGCTTCCCCTGGTTTGGCTTGCCGTCTTTACGCCGCCATATTCAACTGCTGCTGTTGATTGAGATAAAAATAATGCCCCCGCTTTGCCATTAATGCTTCATGAGTTCCACTTTCAATCAACACACCCTTGTCTAACACCAAAATCAAATCTGCATTTCGCACAGTTGAGAGGCGATGAGCGATAACCAAGGCGGTTCGTCCCTTAAGAATTGTGTTCAAATTCCTTTGGATAATCCGTTCTGATTCTGTATCCAAATGGGAAGTCGCCTCATCAAAAATTAATAACCGGGGATTACCTAATAATGCTCTGGCGATCGCAATCCTTTGGCGTTGTCCACCAGACAACAAACCCCCACCTTCTCCAATCTGAGTTTCATAACCCATCGGCAACTTTTTAATAAACTCATCAGCACCCGCTAAGTGCGCCGCCTCCATCACCTCTTCTAAAGTTGCCCCTGGATGTCCTAAACTGATATTTTCTCGAATGGTGCTACCAAACAAAAAGGTGTCTTGGTCAACGACTCCAACTTGCTGACGTAAGGAACGCAAGGAAATACTGGTAATATCCAGTCCATCAATGAACAGGTTACCATCTGTTGGAGGGTACAACCCTAAAACCAACTTGGAAATCGTCGTTTTTCCTGAACCACTGCGTCCCACCAGCGCCACCATTTGTCCTGGTTGTATTTCAAAACTGAGATTTTCTAGAATATTGACATCGCTTTCTTTGTGATAGCGAAATGTCACCTTGTCAAAGCGAATGTGTCCCTGAAGTTCTGGTAATAATTGCCGCACTTGATGCTGCAAATCCTCTTCCGGTTCCGCATCCAACACATCATTAATACGTTCGGTCGCAATCACCACTTCCTGCAATTGATTCCACAACACCGTTAATCGTTGAAAGGGCGAAATAATATTCCCCACCAGCATATTAAAGGCAACCAATTGCCCAATTGTTAATTCATTTTGAATCACCAAAGATGCTCCAAACCACAGCAAAGCGGTACTAGCCACTGCTTGAATGGTGTTGCTAAAAATTTGCAAACCATTGCTGATAACTTGGGCAGAAAAGTTAGTTTTTACCTCCTTTTGTAATAACTCCTCCCAATGCCAACGCACTGTTTGTTCCACCGCTGTGGATTTTACTGTCCGCACACCAGTTAGGGCTTCAATCAGGTAACTACTTTCATTAGCAACAGCATGAAATATTTCCCTGGAAACTCTTTGTAAAAAAGGTGTCGCAATCAACGCCAGCAAGAAAAAAGGCGGTACAATTACCAGCGCCAGCAACGCCATTTTCCAGCTGTACCAAAACATCAATCCTACATAGATAAAAACTGTAAGTACATCCAGCAGGATAGATAAAGCATCACCGGAGAGGAAGCGTTGGATTTTGCGGTTTTCCTGCACGCGAGAGATAATATCCCCAACATAGCGGGATTCAAAGAAACTCATGGGAAGTCGCAAGGTGTGGCGAATAAACCCCACAATTAATGCTAAATCCAACTTATTTGCTGTATGAAATAGCAGATATTGCCGCAAACCAACGATCGCCACACGAAACAGGCTAAAGATCAGCAACCCCAACCCCACCGCTGTTAAGGTGAGTTCCGAACGCTGCACCACCACTCGGTCTAAAATTAACTGGGTGAATAAGGGAGTAACCAGTCCAAATATCTGGATAAATATAGAAGCGACAACCACTTCTAGCATGACAACAGAGTGGGGCTTAATCAACTCAAAGAATTGCCAAAAGGGAGTTGTGGTTTCTTTGGCATCCTTCAACAAGGTTGTGGGTTGCACCAGCAGCGTATAGCCAGTCCATTTTGCTTTAAATTCCGCGTGGGTAAGAGTGCGTTGACCAATGGCGGGGTCTGCTACTATGACATTTCTCTTGTTGATTTCATAGAGAACGATGTAGTGCTTCCCTTCCCAGTGGACAATAGCAGGTAATTTCTGCTTCGCCAACTGGTCAAGACTGGCTTTTACAGGTCTGGTGCTAAAGCCAATAGTTTCCGCTGCTGCTGATAATCCCCGCAACGATGCGCCACTGCGGTCAACATTGGCAATATCGCGCAAACGATTGATACTAAAGCGTTTCCCCCAATAGCGAGACACCATCACCAAACAAGCTGCACCGCAGTCAGATTGTAAATTATTGAAGGGAAAACTAGAAAAAATAGCTATTAATACAGGCTTTAGTACTAAAACATCCGTCGGTATAAGTCAGAAATTTCAAGTCCTCAATAGAGTAGCAATAGAAGAACTAGAAGCTTGGTTTTTTGGAGATCTACATGCTCTTATCAATGCTTATCCTGGAGTATCACCTAATCTAGAAAATCAGGCAAAATACCGTGAGGCAGATGCGATTACAGGTGGAACTTGGGAAGCTTTAGAAAAAGTGCTACAGAGGGCAGGGCATCATAAAGGAGGTCTAGAAAAGACAAGAGCAGCACGAGAAATTTCGCTACATATGAACCCATCCAACAACCGCTCTAAAAGTTTTCAAATATTCTACGATGGCTTATTAAAAATCATACTATCTTGATATTTACGATATCCAAAGAGCAGTTGAAGATGAAGCCACAGCCCGCATTTACTATGAAGGACGCATGATCAGACTGGAACTGTCAGAATCAGAACGTCCTCACATTGAGCCAGAATTTGAAGAAGTCAGCGAAGGTCAGGAACAGTCAACCAGAAAACAGTTAAAAACCAAATGGGGCAGATTGAAAATAGGAAGCTTAAGCACAACGCGAGCTTCAAAAGCTCTATGATAGTGTGGTGAGGTGAATTTATAGCCTCACACAGCTCGTTGACAAGTCTAAAGACATTATTTTGTTAACGGTTGTCGAAATAACTTTGACGACAAATAATTAGTTATTCGTCAATTAAGATTGACAAGTAATTTGTCGAAAACTACTACTTTGACTACTTTGACAAATAATGTGTCGCCACGGTCATTTAATTTGTCACTTTACAACATCACTATTCCAGGTTTTGCAAACCAACTGCAATCTTGCTGTGCTTTTCAATTTGGCCCATCACTTGTTTTGCCCGTGCAATCACAACCTTGGGTAAACCCGCCAACCTTCCCGCCTCAATTCCGTAAGACTTATCAGCGCCTCCCGGTTGGACTTGGTGCAAAAAGATAATTTGGTCGGGTAACTCCTTCACCGTCACTTGGTAATTAGCAACATTTGGTAACAACGACGCCAATTCATTTAACTCATGATAGTGCGTGGCAAAAATCGTCCGCGCCCGAATCTCCGTTGCAATGTACTCCGCTACCGCCCAAGCAATAGAAAGACCATCAAACGTCGCTGTTCCCCTGCCAATTTCATCCAACAATACCAGCGATCGCGACGTTGCATGGTTGAGAATATTCGCCGTCTCATTCATCTCTACCATAAAAGTCGATTGACCCGTCGCCAAGTCATCCACTGCACCCACACGCGTAAAAATGCGATCGCACACTCCCAACCTAGCTTCCCTAGCAGGTACAAAACTACCAATTTGCGCTATCAGCTGAATTAACCCCACCTGACGCAAATAACAACTCTTACCACTCGCATTTGGACCAGTGAGGATAATTAAGTCAGGATGAGAAGAATTTCCCTTGTCCTCCTCTTCCCTTCCCAACTGTGTAGAATTCGGCACAAAGAAACCCGCAGGCAAAGACTGTTCCACAACCGGATGACGCCCATCCACAATCGTAATTTCTCGTCCTTCCACCATTTCTGGACGACAGTAACCTTGATGAACCGCTAACTCTGCCAAACCACACAACACATCCGCCGCCGCCACCGCACGAGAAATATTGCGAATCACCTCGGCTTGTGAACCCACTTCTTCGCGCAACGCCACAAAAATCTCATATTCCAACTGGTTCAAATCATCTCGCGCCGTCAGAATTCGCGCTTCCCGTTCCTTCAACTCCGGCGTGATGTAGCGTTCTTCATTAACCAGCGTTTGCTTGCGTATATAATTAGACGGCACTTGGTCTGCCTTTGCACGGGAAATACTGATATAATAACCAAAAGTTTTGTTAAATCCCACCTTCAGCGTCGGAATTCCCGTCTTTGCTCTTTCGTCTACTTCCAAGTTGGCAATCCATTTTTGGTCGTCTTCGACAGTCGTACGTCGTTCGTCCAACTGAACATGAACTCCAGGGCGAATCAACCCGCCATCTTTGATATGTATCGGTGGCGACTCCACGAGATGAGCGCGAATTTGCTGTGCTAACTCTTCTAAAACAGGCGGTACCTTCTGTAATGCTTTCAGGAAGGGTGAACGAGCATCAGCCACCAAGCGAGATAATTCCGGCAAACGAGACAGAGAATCTGCCAAAGCAAGTAAATCTCTTGCATTAGCAGTACCAGAACCAGCGCGTCCCGTGAGCCGATCTAGGTCATAAATTTGACGTAACAATTGCCGTAGTTCTTGACGGAGAGTCGTATTTTGTACCAATTCTTGAATAGTATCTTGCCGTGTCCGAATACCTTTAATATCAAGTAGTGGTTGCAACAACCACCGCCGTAAAGCACGACTACCCATCGCCGTACTGGTTTTATCTAATGCCCAAAGAAGGGAACCGTGAAAAGTGCCATCACGCACAGTTTGCGTAATTTCCAGGTTGCGGCGAGTTTGATGGTCTACAATTAAAAAGTCAGTGAGGGTATAGGTGCGTAGCGACTGGAGGGGGATAGCGTTTTCCTTCTGCGTATCTTCCAAATATTCCAGCAACCCACCTGCGGCGCGGACGGCTAAAGGAAGATGATCGCAACCCAATCCTTCTAGCGATCGCACTTTAAACTTTTGCAACAATCTTGCCCGAGATTCTCCTTGAGAGAACGGAATTTGCGATCGCAACGAATAACAAAACGATGGTGGCAAACATTGTGGTAGGTGTTCCGATTTTTCTCCTGGACGCAGTAAACTGCCCAAGTCGGGTGCGTTAGTAGGAATCAGCACCTCCGCAGGCTGCAATCGCATAAGTTCCTGTGTTAAATGCTCTAAATTGCTACCTTGCGTGGTGAGGAATTCACCAGTGGAAATATCTGCATACGCTAAACCCCAATGCTCTCCAGCGATGACCACAGCCGCCAGGTAATTATTGCGACTTGACTTTAGCATTCCCTCCTCTAGCAAAGTCCCAGGGGTCAGGATGCGCGTAATCTCCCGCCGCACCAACCTCCCAGCAGCTTCCGCAGCATCTTCCACTTGGTCGCAAATGACAACAGCATATCCTTTTTCTACCAACTGTGTCGCGTGGCGTTCCCAGGCGTGGTGCGGTACACCACTCATCGCTACCCGTCCTACTTCCCCTACCGACTTGCTGGTGAGGGAAAGTTCCAATTCCTGCGCCAAAGTCACAGCATCTTCAAAGTAACATTCAAAGAAATCTCCCACTCGATACAGTAGCATCGCATGAGGATACTTATCCTTCGTTTCGACATAGTGCTGGAACATTTGAGTCAGCTTACTGCGATCCACCAATCGAGTGTCAGTGTGGGGCGCAGTCGGGTTATTGGGTTGGGATGCAGAGTAAGAAGCGGTCATGAATGTCTACCAATACACATGGCAACCTGCCAATATCCGATGATAGCTTGATATCAGCGATACTCTCAAATTGTTCAAGGTTTGTTAACTCTTCGACTACTTCGCCTAGGAATTTGGACAGGAGTCGTTGGCTGGTAAGCCTTCAGTCCGTCATCACCCGTGAGAATTTCCACCTGACAACCGATTTTGGCGTAGTATTCAGCTACAGTCTTGATAGTGGCATCACCGATAGAAATACGTTGCACTGCTAAGTTAGACCATTCAGCCGCTAGCTTTTTCAAGCCTTCTGCGTCCCAAAATTCCGCTTGTTCAGTGAAAGCAGCCCAAGGTGTTGTTGCGTCTGCTGCTTTCACCATTAAGTCAGCTAAAGCTTGAGCCATTTCATATCTGTTTTGATTAGCTTGTGCGATGTGATTACCAGTTTCTATAATGACGGCTAGAGGTAGCACAAAATATGCACTGTCTTCTTCTTTTTTGAGAAATTCATCAACTCGCTTTTTGTCCTTACTTTGCACGGGATATGCAAAACCTCGCTTCCATTCCTCTCTCCTGCAAGGAGAGAGGCTTTGATTTTTCCCCTTCCCTAGTAGGGAAGGGGGCTAGGGGGTTAGGTTTTTCGTGGATTTTTCCACATGGCGTGAAAAGTCAGGCTTTTTGTCCCACTTATTCTCATCCGTTCCACAGGTATCTTTGCCAGGAACCCCCAAGTAAACACACAGTACCGATGTATCTATTATCAGAACCTTCTTCATATTTGGCGCTACTTGGTATCAGCCAGGCTCCTTTCAATAGCACCCTTCGTTGTCAGCTTACCCAGTGTACCTGATGCCATTAACTTAGGCAGGTTCTCAATATCTTCTAGCAATGTCAGTTTACTTTCTCCAGTTTCAGAATCCCGATGCGCTACTACCACAAATGGCACTATTTCTGATCCTAAAGCATCAAGCAAAGTTGGGTTATGAGTCGTTATTAATATGTCAATTTTTCTTTTTTCACCAATTTCTCGCAGCATTCTTACCAGTAATTCTGCCCGCGAGGGATGAAGCCCGTTATCTATTTCTTCAATTACCAGTTGACTACCTTCTGGTCGGGTAAGAAGCGCTGTGAGAATGGCTATAAATCTAAGAGTGCCATCTGACATACTTCTAGCAATACTCTCTGAATATCTCCTTCTGGTAAATTTTTGACGTAAGCTGATATGGTTGCTTCCACCTCAGCTTTTTCTTCTTCAGGCAATGCTGCTAATACACCTGCAATATTTGAGGCATCACTTTCCAGTTTCTCAGAAAGCAGTGAGTAATCCCGCATTTGAGAAGGAATAGGATTCAAAATAAAAAAATTATTTATAACATCAAAAACTGTATTTATCCCTTGTAAATTTGCATATGTTTTATCTTTTTTGAAATATTCATTATCTTTTCTACCGATTTGATATTTGATATAATTATTTCTTACTTGTGGATTCGTCGAGATAACTTGTTCTGGTACTAATAAAGAAGTATCTGATTTGCGAGCGCTATAAATATGTAATTTGTGAGACAAGGTATTATCTCCAATTTCACTCTTCATCAAGTAGTAATTAATTGGAGCATCCTGATTTCCTTCTTGATATTCTTGGCAAATTATATATACTTCTGAAGCCCGAACAAATGGTTTTGTTTGTATTGTGATACTGTAAAGATAATCTTTTGTTTCTTCCTCACCCTGAACCAGCGCCTTGATTGTAAATTGAGTTTCATTCTTTAGTGCAGCCCATTCTACACCTCCTCGAATTGAGGGTAAAGTTTTATCTCCTGCCAAAGCTGCTTCAATATCCTCGCCTCTAACTATTCTTTGGAGAAATTCCAAAGCTTCAACGACATTCGATTTACCACTCGCATTCGTACCAATAAGAACAGTCAGTGGGTCAATCGGAAGTTCTGCATAACGAAAACTTTTCCAATTCTCAAGGATGAGTTGCTTAAGCATGACCCACTCCAAAACTCTAATAGTTGACTTTTCTTATTATCGCTTTATCGCTCTAGCAAAACAGTTGGGGTTTGTTCACCAGAAATGCTATCACCTGAGTTATGCTCCGCAGGCGGTAGCCTAAATCCCCCCTCACGCCAGCTATCCGCCACATCTTTGATAAAACTGGCTATAGGTATAGCAACCAATAAACCCAATAGTCCTCCCAGTTTGGTTCCTAACAGCAAGGAAATGACCACCCACACGGGATTTAAGCCAGTCAAATTCCCCAAAAGGCGAGGAGCAACAAAATTAGAATTGACTTGGTCGATCGCCACAGAAACGGCTAAGACTTCTATCCCTAACCAAAAGTTCTGCAATCCCACCAATAAGCTTACTATACCAATACCTATACCCGTGCCAAAGGGGAACAGAGAAAAGAATCCAATGACAATACCAAAAAGTAAAGCCAAGGGAACTTGCAGCGCCAAAAATACAAGTATCAAAGCAACCGCTAGCAAAGCACCCAATGTTGCTTGTCCAATAAAGTAATTTTGAAAGTCCTCGCGCAATAATTGCCGTACTTGCGAACCAATATGAGGCGAGAACCACAGAAAAATTCCATCCCAAAGACGTTCTCCGTTCAATACTAAGTAGATAGTCAGCACCACCGTCAGCAGCACATTGACCACACTACCAATGGTATCCACGGCAAAACCGAGGATTTGACCGGTAAAGGACTGAAGTTGATTGGATAATCTGTCTAACACTTGAGTCAATAAGCCACTCAAATTCACGGGAAGCTGTTGAGCCGCAGCCCAGTCTTGGAAAGCTTGCAGTTGTTGCGTTCCAGAATCAATCCAACTTGGCAAAAAATTAGCCAGTTCGTTAAGCTGTTGCAGAATCAGAGGAACTAAGGTGAGAGCTAAAGCGACTACAATCACTACAGCTAACAACAACACACTCCCAACAGCTAAGTTGCGTTTTACCCCTCGTTGTTGGAAAAACCGAATTGGATAGTCTAGAACAAAAGCCAGCAAACTGGCGGCGACAAAGATGCTGACCAAAGGTTGAAAATAATGCACAACCTGAAGCAATACCCAACCGTTGAGTACAGCCAGGGGAAATGCGAGGCTCAAACTTAACCATCGTGGTAGTTTGTAGTTAGTCATTAGTTATTAGTCAGATTAACACTTGAGTCAGAAGACAATTTATCGTGTCTCTCCATAAAATCTAACAAAATCTGCTGATGCACAGGTCCAAGGGGTCGCACGTCTCCTGATACAGCGGAATAACTCGCACCCAAGCGAATGTCTTGCGGTGTTATTAAGCCCATATCCCAACCTTCATTCAGAACCAGTTGATTTAATTCCACTGTCAGGGGTGCATAGAAGACATGACGAACCGCAATTTTGTCGGGATAGCAGCCAAACTTAGAAAATGTTGGTGGTAAAGTATAACCAATTTCTTCTAAAATTTCCCGTTGTACCGCAAACTCTGGGGTTTCACCAGGTTCTATGTGTCCGCCAAAAAATGCCCAGTGACCGGGATAGACAATATTGGGGATGTTATCCCGCAACTGCATGAGAAATTTGTTGTTTTGATAGAGAATGGCGATCGCCACTTCGGTAGCCATATTCACTCCTGCTCGTCATAATTCACCTGTACGATAGACATTGTCTCTCATGCATGACTACCACAAAAACTTTAATACTTAAACAAAACCCTTGCACAGCAAGGGTTTTGAATGTTATGCAGCGATATTACTTGGGAGGGTTAAAGCCAGCTTTTTGCGCGGTAGCTGTATCTGCAAAGCAGATATTGGGCTTGACCTTTTCATAATCGAGTGACTTGGGAGCATGAAGTATGTTACCCCGCTTCTTGGTAACTACGCCCTTAACAGGAGCATTGCTAGGACAAGTGGTCTCTCCTTGGGGCTTAACACCTAACTTCTGAGCTTCAGCCGAAATCCCACTCGTTGAAGAACCACCAGTTGTCCCTGTTCCAGGACTATCTGAGGTTCCAGTCCCACCAGACGGAGCAGTTGTAGATGTAGACGCGCCAGAGTCGCTAGATGGAGAAGTATTGCCTTCCGAGGCCTTTTTCCCACAACCCGAGAGGGCTAAGATAGTCAAAAGTGCGATGGAAATAGTCCATTGATATCGGAATATATTTTTCATAGCCTGTTTTGATTGCTGAAATTGCACCCATTAGACCCTAAGTGGGTCGGTTTAATTAAACTCAATGTAAAGAAGGGTAAGGGTGAGGGATTTGGGTAAGTAACCTTCTCTTACCCTTTCCCTCTACCCTTGTACAAGTTTTCCGTTTATTTACGCCGCAGCTGCTTCTCTAACCGACACTAACTTGGTCAGTCGTCACGTCTGTTGCGCCGCTAACACCGCTTGCAATCTCTACCAGTTGGTCGAGAATCTCTTGACTGGGAACGGATCCTTTGAGAACAACCGTACCGCCTGTTTGTGCTACGTACAAGCTGTTAATATCATCAAATTCGGGGTTTTCATCAAAAGCTAGGGCGACCCGCTTTGCTAAACCACTCTGGTCGTACTCTCCATTTAACCCCACTCGCTCTAAAGGAATGTCTTCGCCGTTGTTCTCACTAACTGTAGTGGGATCAGGATTTACTTGAGCATCTTGAGGCTTTTCCAGTCCAAAAAGTCTTTGTAACCAACCCATAAACTTTTTTCTCCAAATATCAAACACTTCATTGTTGGTCTACTTCAAATCAGGGTTATTTGCTTTTCACCCAACCCGTGCAGGTTTGTGTTCCCTACTATTTGTTCATAAATTTTCTAGTGGGTTTAAGGACAAACGAAATAGCCCTGCTTTGAAAGCAGAGTTGTTGCTTTATCAAAAGGGACGCAATAAATAAAGTTAAAAACTGATAAAAAATTGTTTCTTTCTCTATCTAAAGTATGTCTCTGTTGTCTCTAAAGCAACGGTGTATAATGATGACGACTTCGTAGATTACAACACATACATAAAAAATATGCTAAAGAAAAAATAATTTTTTTCCGACATTAGGATGACTAGAGTAAGTTAACAAATATAGCCGCTGTCATTCGGTTAAAATTTTGCTTTGATATAAATAATATGATTCTGCTTTGGCAGAGCAATACAGCAGTTATATCGACGAACGTACTCAAGACTACCAGGCACTTGCCTGCGTCAGTCTAATAGTTCACCTTTATTAATTCACCTTTATTAATTATGATGGTTGTATAAGTTCGTAGTAAGGACTTTAGTCCACGACTGTTTGAGCTATGGCAGCGCTCACTACGAAGCCTTCAAAAAAGTATGCGTTCTTACCACTAAAATCTCTATTCGTCCGGATTGCTGAGGGCTTCTCGATGCAAGAAGCTCCTATAACTTGTTGGGTTGACGTTCCAATTACTGCTCCTCTATATAAAGTTCCCCATATTCTTTGCCAGCTAAAGGAATACTTTGGTGGCGAACTTTACCTTTAATCACCACTTGCTCTCCCTCGCCTAGACCAGTCTGATTGGTGACAACCCAGATTTTCCCTGTAGAATCATTAATTTGATATGCATATTGATTCACAAGCGGAATTCGTTTTTCCACCTTACCTTGTACGTACACTGTAGTACCATCGTCTTGTTCTGGTTTCAAGTCCTGAATTTGGGTAATGTTGGCTCCTATGGCATTCATGCCAAACCGCCCCAAGTTACCACAACTCAGCAGTCCCCCTAAAAGGCAAAGGGTCAATCCCAGGCGTATGGGTACGACAATGCCATATTTGTATAAAAATGAGAAGTTGAAATTTTTCACGAGTTGCATAACGAGTACCTCCACTCGCAAATTTTGGCATCAGTGCTTGGGTTGTGACAATTTTAATTTAACAAGTGATTATCAATACTTTATGTTTCAGTATCAAAAACTCGCAAAAAGCAACTCCTCACACCATTTTGGGTGGATTTTGGATGGGTGGATTGTGAAAATCTTGCATAGGCTCAGTTTCACTCAACCATGTGTCGCATTCTTTTTTGACGCTTGGTCTCCTAATCGTTTTCCTTGAAAATCTAAAATTCTTTCCTGATTGGGGAACATTCTAAATTCTGGGTTCTCAAGTCTTCTTAGACAACCAATCTGAGAAGATAAAGAATGTGGTCTTGCTGTTTACGCTCAGGCATCTGACAGCAACGCCAAGGCGTAGCGTACTTGTGTTGAATTCTCATGGAAACAAAAACAGCCAAACTTCTTGATGGTAAAGCGTTAGCTGAAAAAATTCAGCAAGAACTTTCTGCTAGCGTTAAAGAATTGCAACCCCAAATAGGACGCCCGCCAGGTTTAGCAGTGCTGATGGTGGGCGATAACCCAGCGTCAGCAGCTTATGTACGCGGCAAAGAACGAGCTTGCCAGAAAGTGGGTATTGCTTCTTTTGGTAGACATTTTCCCACGCAAACGACCCAAGCAGAACTAGAAGAAGTGATTGCTGCACTTAACAATGATCAAAGGGTGGATGGCATTCTCGTGCAATTACCCCTACCTAACCACTTGGATGCTGTGGGACTTTTGCATCAAATAGAGCCAGATAAAGACGCTGATGGACTGCACCCAGTGAACTTAGGACGACTGGTACGGGGAGAACCAGGTTTACGCAGTTGCACTCCCGCGGGGATCATGCGGCTGTTGCAGGAATATGCAATTCCCTTGCAGGGAAAACAGGCGGTGGTGGTAGGACGTAGTATTTTGGTGGGCAAACCAATGGCTTTGATGCTGTTGGAGGCAGATGCTACTGTGACTGTAGCTCATTCGCGATCGCACGACTTGCCATCCATCACCAAAAATGCTGATATTCTGATTGCAGCAGTAGGTCGTCCAGGACTTATTACGAACGAAATGGTGAAACCGGACGCTGTTGTGGTAGATGTGGGGATGAATCGCGTGAGCGACTCAAACGGCAATAGTCGTCTAGTAGGCGATGTTGACTTTGAGTCCACTGCTAAGGTGGCCGAATACCTCACCCCAGTTCCTGGTGGTGTTGGTCCGATGACAGTAGCTATGTTACTGCAAAATACTTTTTCCAGTTATTTAAGGACGAATCAAAAATTATGAATTAAGAATTATGAACTATGAATTATGAGTTATTATTCTTCACTCTTGACTCTTAAGTCCTAAATTTTTTCCTTACTCCTCACTCCTCATTCTTAATGTGCCAAAGCCTCGTAAAATTGTTACTCATATAACAGAATATTAAGGAATTCAAGAATGGTAGCAGCAGATAACATTCAAAAGACTCCTGAGTCAACCAAATTTGACCTAAGAGCCTATCTCAAAGAGCGACAAAAGCTTTGTGAAGCTGCTTTGGATAAAGCGATTCCCATACGTTATCCAGAAAAGATTTACGAAGCAATGCGCTATTCACTCTTAGCAGGAGGTAAGCGTTTGCGCCCGATTCTTTGCCTTGCTACCTGTGAAATGGTGGGCGGTACAATCGAAATGGCACTTGCAACAGCTTGTGCTGTGGAGATGATCCACACAATGTCGCTGATTCACGACGATTTGCCAGCAATGGATAATGATGATTACCGTCGTGGGAAGTTGACAAATCACAAAGTTTATGGTGAAGATATAGCAATTTTGGCTGGGGATGGCTTGTTAGCTTATGCTTTTGAGTATGTGGTAACTCACACCCAGAATGTACCACTGGAGCGAGTTGTACAGGTAATTGCTCATTTGGGTCGTGCTACAGGAGCGACTGGCTTGGTCGGGGGTCAAGTGCTAGATTTAGAATCGGAAGGAAAGACAGATATTTCCCTAGAAACATTGAGTTTTATTCATAGTCACAAAACAGGTGCCCTGTTAGAAGCTTGTGTTGTTTCTGGTGGCATTTTAGGAGGAGCATCATCTGAAGATGTGCAGCGACTGTCTCGGTATTCCCAAAACATTGGGCTTGCCTTCCAAATTATTGATGACATTCTAGATATCACTGCAACCTGTGAGCAATTGGGCAAAACTGCTGGAAAAGACCAAAAAGCTCAAAAGGTGACGTATCCCAGTCTTTGGGGACTCGAAGAATCAAAACAAAAAGCTCAACAGCTGATTGAGGATGCTTGTGCAGAATTAGAACCCTTTGGAGAAAAAGCTTTGCCTTTAAAGGAACTGGCGCACTTTATCACCAATCGCAAGCACTAAATAATGAATGATGAATGATAAAGGCTGAGCGACTTTACAATTCATAATTTATCATTCATAATTCATATTTCTTTTCATAATTCATCATTCATAATTCATAACTTCTCATCTTACGCAAAATAGCATGCAGGACATAGGCGATATATTAGACAACCGAGTGCTGTGGGTTGCTCTAGTAGCTTGTTTGATGGCTCAAGCATTGAAGCTCGTCTTCGAGCTCATCAAGAATCGTAAACTGAATATAAGTGTTTTAGTCACAACTGGAGGTATGCCTAGTGCTCACTCAGCACTGGTAACAGCCTTAGCAACTGGAGTAGGACAAACTCTTGGTTGGGCTTCTGCGGAATTTGCGGTGGCGATGATTTTTGCCATTATAGTCATGTATGACGCCGCAGGAGTTCGCCAAGCCGCTGGAAAGCAAGCCCGTATCCTCAATCAAATGATTGATGAATTATTTCACGAACACCCAGAATTTAACGGCGATCGCCTCAAAGAATTGCTGGGACACACACCCGTTCAAGTCATTGCTGGATCGGCGTTGGGTATAACTGTCTCTTGGTTGGCGAGATCAACCGGCGTGTTGGTTTTTAGTCCATAGTCAATCCTGCTTTTCAAAAGAAGCTGACGGCTACTGCAAACGCACAGTTGAGCGCAGTAGCACCACTTTACGGCTATCTACGAGTAGGGCAAAAAAACCTTGTTCGCTCAGCTTCTCCAATGTGCTATATGCTTCTTTTTGGTTAGGTGTATAAATAGCCAGCAAATAAGGGCGTTGTCCGTAGGAAACAAAACCTACGTCTCCTCCCACCGCTTGGCGCACTTGATTGGCAACTTCCGGGCGGTTGTAGTAATCTACCAATACGGCAAAACCCCCTCCTAACCGTTCGGGTTTATAGCTGACTGGCTGAGGCTGAGTCTGTACCACCTCTCTTGAGCGAGCCGTGTCTGACGGTCGAGTGCTGATAATAGCAGACAAACCGGCAACATTGTTGATATATTTTACCCAACTGTCAGCTTCGTCTTTCTTGGTAAACCCACCTATGCGCGTTACTGTATCTTTGAGATACCTACAGGTGGTCGTTTTAATGTTAGATGGTAAAGCGTGGCGCAACTGCTTCTGATTATCTGCTGTAGGACTGATAACCAACAAAAGATACTCACCTGTATTCGGAGGTTGACAGACGGGAAGATCTTGTTGTCGTTGAGCGAAAGCAGAATTGATGCCGCCAGAAGAGCCTACAATCGCTAGCACTAAACCACTCACTAAAGCATTTGGTATCTGAAATTTCTGGACAACAGTCTTAAACATAAATTTATCTTGAACTTTTCTTTTAAAAGATTATATTTAGTTATTAGTCAATAGTCTATAGTCCAATAACTAATAACTAGTGACTAATGACGATGTAGAGACGCGCCATGGCGCGTCTCTACAATAACTAATGACCATACATTAAGACACGGCAGCCAGAGATGCCAATGCATCAGGAATTTCTGGTGAAGGAGCTTGAAATTCGCCTGTCACGACGTACTCCAATCGAAGTTTCAACCAGGTAATAAATTGGGGATTGGTGGAAATAATCGCCACTGCTGGTTGAGGACACTTCGCCTTAACTTCTGCCATTTGGGGTGCTTCCAAAAAAGCTGGCTGCTTAACCACCCAAAAATCAATTTCTTTTTCTTGTTCGTGGTAGTGACGGGTGCGTTCCTTGAGAACTTCCTCCATCGGTTCTTCTTCAAGAAGAAAGCGTTGAGAAGCCAAAACGTAATAGTATGTTTGCATTTTCTTCCTTTGGTTGCTAATGAATAATGATAAGGGTACAGTGCTGCTCACTGTACCTCTATCATCTAACTGAACCAAAATCACCTGATTAAAGCACTCAAGGGACAACGACTCGCTTGCAGTTCGCCAGTTGCTGGTTTTTGTGTTAATCCCCAAAGTCGCCTGACAAAACCCCAAAAACTTCCTTGCTGTTCACCAGTTCCTTTTTTTGCACCAGTTGTCAGCTTTTTAAGAAACAGGCTGTTGTCGAAGTAGTGTTCTATGGAAAGAACTCTCAAATCATCAGTGACACGCGCCACACTCATACCGACTATCTCCACCGTCTCTCCTGTAGGTGCATAGTCTTTGTATGAACCGTTAAAAGTTCCCCAATGCCGCCATTTGAATGTAACATTTGGTGGACCTGAGTAAACCTCAAGCACTTCCCACAGAAATCCTTTGGGAAATGCTGTATGGAAGAGATTGGCTGATGATTCAAAATCTTCCTCGGAAGCCTTGTAATCTTCAGTATCGCCGATAAATAAGTTGTAAGTGCCTGCCTTTACCACATCTGATGCTGTGTACTGAGCACCACCATTACTACTCATGCGAAACTGTTCGTTCACAACTGACAACCACTGCTGAGGGTTGGTTTTGAACGATGCTTCCATCTCAAAGGTTCTGACTAAGTTTTGGACGATCGCCTCCAGTGAACCTTCAAGATGGTTCTGTGTACTTTCCTTTGCAAGATTTTCCTTTGAGCGGGTATAGTCTGGAGGCGTACCATAGCGCCACTCGGCATCGCGACTATGTGCAATAACTGTGTCTCTACCCTGTACCCAAAGCGGAGTGCTGTTCGACTGAGTTGCGCTCATAAAAGTTTTGGAGAAAGAATAATCCTAGTCTTGAACATACCAAACACTTTCTAGATTTACGCTCTCGAACCCCAAAATTGTCTTTGCAGTTGCCGCTACAGTAGCCCTCGCATCGCTTGCTTCATTTCGCGGACTGCTCTTTCCATCCCCACTAAAGCTGCCCGACTGACAATGGTATGCCCGATGTTCAGTTCTTCCATACCTGGAATGCCAGCCACGCGATAGACGTTCCAGTAGGTGAGTCCATGACCGGCATTGACTCGCAATCCTGCTTGAATCGCTTGCTCACACCCTTCGTCTAGCAAGGCTAATTCCTGGTCGCGACTAATTTCATCCTTAGCCTCAGCATATCGTCCGGTGTGCAGTTCAATAAATTGTGCCTGCACCTTGACAGATGCTTCAATTTGTGCTGGTACGGCATCGATAAACAGACTCACTGGAATGCCAGCGCTTTGCAATTTATCAACTACCTCTGCCATTCTATCAATTTGACCGACGATATCCAGCCCGCCTTCTGTGGTGACTTCTTCGCGCTTTTCGGGTACTAAAGTCACATAATCGGGTTTGATGTCGAGGGCGATCGCCACCATTTCATCAGTCGCTGCCATTTCTAAATTGAGGTGCGATCGCACCGTTTGCCGCAACAGGCGCACATCTCGTTCTTGAATATGCCGCCTATCTTCCCGCAGATGCACAGTAATGCCATCTGCACCTCCTAATTCTGCCAGTACCGCCGCCGCCACGGGATCTGGTTCCACCGTCCGCCGCGCTTGTCGAATCGTGGCAATGTGGTCAATATTTACACCAAGTGTCGGCACCACTATCTCCTTATCCACACTCTCAGGTCTTGATTTTACAGGAAATACGGGTTGGGAGGCAGGGCGAACGCATCTTATTTATTAATAAAAACTAAGAAAGATTTCAAAATGACATAGATAATTGTACAAAATAATACAAAAATAAGCAAAATAAATTAAATATTTTCTCAGTCTGTCAAATAGCTTATCTTCAACTAAATAACTATTCATTCATACTAAAATAATTCAATTATCAGGTACATAAAAACATATTTGTATAGAGAATAAATAAAACTTTTCTGACAAATATTCAACTCAAGTTTTCATGTACTATTTTAAGCTAACGCTAAAACTCTAAGTAAATAGTCGTTATCCATCGCTGCGAGGAACTGTTTATTTTTGATTCCTCGTTTTACACGCTTCTCTTTACTTAAAAGATTGACTGCAATTTGCCTTATAATTGCAAAATTCTGTGGTGCATTGTCTTTCCTAATCCGACAGTCATCTTCTTTTAAAGCAACATCTAGTACCTAGTGCAGTGAATTCTCAATCTCCCAATGGCTACGAACAGAATTACCAAACTGTTTAGCTGTCGGTTAACGGATTATTTGTCGTCTTAACAAACTAATGTCATCGAAAGGAAAACCTTATATCATATGGTTTTCAGTTGTTGAAGCACTCGCAAGGTCTGTGCCTTGAGCGATACTCAAAAAATTACAACTCCTTAAGCCGACTGGATTTCAACAGTTTATAATCGGACGACATTAATTTGTTAAAGCGACAAACAATCTGTTAACCGACACCATCTCAGTAGACTTGAATATAAACCTCAGTCTACCGAGTTTTGGGCTTAACTGTCTTAACTGTCTTAACTGTCTTAACTGTCTTAACTGTCTTAACTGTCTTAACTGTCCGCTTAACTGTCTTAACTGTCCGCTTAACTGTCTTAACTGTCCTTGTATTTTCGCTATTAACCTGTAATAATCCTAAGTTAACAAATCAGGTAACCAATGATTGAAGTAAATACTGTGTAGGAAAAATCTAAGCTCTAAAAAATTAATTTAGGCGATAGCCATAGTAATATACCAAGCAACAAAATTCAGAAAATCATGACAGGCAATAAATATGTATTAGGTGTCGGCATTGGAGGACACGACACAGCCGCTGCATTGTTAAAAAATGGCGTGCTTGTAGCAATGGGTGAGCAAGAACGCTTTAGTCGCAACAAACGTGCGCCCCAAGAACCTCCAGTTGATGCAATTCATTATTGCTTAAATCAGGCTGGGATAACGTTGGATGAAGTAGAAGCGATCGCTTTCGGTACAGACTACAAAATCAAGAATCACTGGAAAGGTGTAACAGAAGAAGAACTAAATCGTTTTCCGGCCCATGACGATCCTGACCGACTTTTCCCAAAAGATGTATTTAAATACGACAAGTTACCACCAATTACAGCTATTCGTCATCATCTCTCCCATGCAGCTAGCACTTTCCGAGTTAGCGGGTTTGAACGAGCCGCCATTCTCATTGTGGATAACCAAGGGGAAGACAATTCCACCAGTTTGGCAATGGGCAAGGATGGTGAAATTCATATTATTGAGAACTACGGTGTACCAGTTTCTCTGGGCTTGTATTACCGAACTGCTGCACAATTTAGCGGAGTAGTCGGAAAACTCAAAGAAGTCGGAAAATTCATGGGACTTGCAGCCTATGGTAAACCGATTCAGAAGGTTCCATTGGCTTTTCGAGACGACGCACCGATACTCGAAGGATTAGATGATGTGCCGCCGATGCGAAACGCAGATATGCCACCGTATCGCGCCAAACAAATGTTAAATTACTTCACGGAGCATTGTTTTCCCTACACCAGTGGTCTGAAAGCTGAACCGATGGCTTATGCTAATTTTGCCGCATCAGTGCAGAAATCCTTGGAAGATACCCTGATGGGAATGTGTACTCGATTGAAAGAATTAACCAACTGCGAGTATCTTTGTCTAGCTGGAGGTGTGGCACTCAACTGTTCAGCAAATGGAATAATTGCTAACTCTGGGTTATTCAAGGATATTTTTGTGCAACCAGCAGCCCATGATTCTGGAGTAGCATTAGGAGCCGCGCTCGAACTCGATTGGATGCTGCATGCACGTAAGCCAGAGTTTAAGATGGAACACGCCTACTGGGGACCTAGTTGGTCACAAGAAGATATCAATGCTGCTCTTGATCGCCACGGGTTGAAGTACCAAGTATTGGATGAAGATACTTTAGCAGCGGAAGTAGCCGCGTTGTTAGAGGCACACAAACTAGTTGGTTGGTTTCAAGGAAGAGCGGAAATAGGCCCGCGTGCTTTAGGGGCGCGTTCGTTGTTAGGTAACCCCACCTCCAGAGAAACTTTAGTTCGCCTGAATACAATTAAATCCCGTGAGATGTGGCGGCCCCTTGCGCCCAGTGTTCTGGAAGAACGTTTCCATGAATATTTCAATGGTAGCCATGCCTCGCCTTTCATGATTGTAGCTGCTACTGTCAAAGAAGAAAAACGTCGTTATATCCCTGCGGTTGTGCATATTGATGGCACCGCCCGTCCGCAAGCAGTTAGCCGCAAAACCAACCCCCGTTACTGGAAGTTAATTCATGCTTTTGAGCAAAGAACAGGTATCCCGATTGTTGTAAACACCTCCTTTAATGTGGAAGCTGAACCGATTGTCAACACTCCAGACAACGCTATCCGAGACTTCTTAGCTACTGATTTGCAGGTTTTAGCAATTGGGAATGCTCTGGTGGTGAAGTAATGAGTACGTCATGTTCGTTAAAGGCACAAATTCCGACTCGTTGCCGATTTTCTTTTGAGTCAGACATTTTCAATCCTGCTCAACCAACATTAGCAGAAGCATTAACATCTAATTCCGCTGTAGTGGTAGTCACAGATCGCCAAACAGACCTCCACCAATACTTCGCTAAACAGCAACAAAGAGGATGGATTCGTGAGTTCCGGATTCTGCATTTTTCCCCAAAGCAGGTTTTGCGAGATCCTTGGCAGACACTTTTTACGATTATTCAAGCAGGTGTCGATTTACAACTGCATCGCTCCGATGCTTACGTCGCTTATGCTAGTACTGAACTGACAACTTTGACTGCTTTAGCAGCCGGAATTTATCGCCGCTCGATTCGCTGCGTGCAGATTCAGGATCGGTTGGAGGGAGTACTAAATTCCTTGCGAACTCAAGCATTTTCCAAAGTGCGTTGGCATGGATATCACTCAAAGTTAAGAGCGATCGCCACTATTGGATTGAATCATATCAATACTCTGACTTTGGTTGATGAAGCCTCATTGAGCCGCTCATTAGAGCTAGCATCAGCAGTGAAAAATATCGAACTGCTAAAGTTGGCGATCTTTAGCGATCGCAATTTATTTCGAGAGTTGCAGTTATATGTAAGCACCAACTCCACACCTGACAACTCTCATCTTTCCCAGACAATTGTTCAAAGCTTAAAAACTGTTAGTCAGGAAGTTTGTCTCCAAAATACTTCACCGCTAGAATTTGGAGAACCCTTTGCACAGCTATGTTCGCACCTATCAGTGTCTCCCATAACTCCGTCCGAGGCTCAAGCTTGTGGAATTATGCTAGCAGCGTTGTTTTCTCAAGCGATCGGTCTACTGCCAGCGGCGGTAGTTCACCAAATATGGGCGTTACTGAATCATGCTGGTTTTGAGAATTGCCTGACTCGATTGACAATTCCAGGATGGGCAGAAAATCAACTAGCAAACCAACTTCTAGCTTGGTCAACTCAGTACAAAGACACCTCATTCTTATTAATTGAACAGATTGGTCGTAGTCAAAGAGTAAACAGTCAAGATGTTCTGTCTGAGATCAATATCCAACGAGTAATTTCTGGTCTGAAAGCTTGCCAAACTAGCCTCGTCCTACAACCAGAAAAAGAAGCGCAAAAGAGAACAACAGCATTAGTAAAATCCCAGGATAAAGAATTAGTACAGTATTCAGTTACACTTGTAAATGGAGTCCTGGAACCAGCCAACTCATCTTTGAGTGCCTGTTTTCGTAAAGGGCAAAGAATACTTGCTGTAGTTGATGCTTATGATGGTCATCAAGCACAAGCCTTAAAAACTTACCTCGATCACCAATTTGAAATCGGACAAATTGTAGGTTATAAATTACACCTTACCCATTTCACATCAGCCAAGAAAGATATAGAGGCTGTACTTGAGATTATCGACCAGGCAAACCAATTGCAATTAAAATCTCAAGACTTAATAGTAGTAATGGGGGGTGGAACATTGATGGACATTGCGGGTTTTGCCGCAGCTCTCTATCAAGGAGGGATTAACTATATTCGGATTCCCACTACTTTTGTCGGACTTATTGATGCGGGTGTGGGCTTGAAAGTAGGTGTCAACTATGGTGATAAGAAAAATTTTCTCGGCACTTACTATCCTTCCGCCCAGTGTTTGTGTGACAAATTTTTTCTACAAACCCTACCCGTTGAAGAGATTCGTTGCGGTCTAGCCGAAGCAATTAAAATTGCTCTAGTCAAAGATGCGTCACTGTTTGCATTGATTGAGGAACATTACTCACTGGTTTTAGCTCGTTCTGAAGAGCCGATGATTGACAAAATCATGATGCAATCAATCGCACTGATGTTGGAGGAGTTAGAATCTAATCCCTACGAAAAAAGCCCACGCCGATTACCCGACTTCGGTCATGAATTCGGTCATATTTTAGAGTCACTTACTCATCACGAACTACGACATGGTGAAGCGGTAGCCATTGGTATGGCACTATCTTGTCATATCGCTTGGAATGCTGGACTCTTGAAACGGCCGATATTAGAACGAATTTTGAAAGTCCTACTTCTAGTAGGACTTCCGATTTACCATAGTGCTTGTCAACCAGAAGTACTTTGGCAAAGGCTGTTTGAGGATGTCATCACTCATAAAATGGGACGCTTACATTTAGTTGTGCCTACAGACATCGGCAAAGGAACTTTCTTAGACGACATTGCAGATATTAACCTCTCAATGCTCCAACAAGCTTGTATGGAACTGAAGGAATTTAGTATCCAGCAGCAAAACTATTCAGATCTAGAGGCGGATTGCATTGCCCAATCACAAAGGCTCAAGACAAGGATTAAAGCGAAAAAGCCCTTGGTTGTTCAGTTCTTAGGATGTCAGAAGGAGCAACGGTGAACGATAGAATACCTTATGTGATTGTCGTTGATGTTGGCGGCACATCTACTCGTTTAGGAATTTTGTCTCCTTCTGGCGAACTTTTGGATGATATCAATCAATTCCCGACTCCAGGGGCTTTCTTACTACCTCAAGAGTCTTTGTCTGTTCTGCAACAGATGCTTGTAGATCGACTCATTGGGGAAATTTGCGCTTTGCGTCAACGCCATCCGCAACTAAATCTTAGTTTTGTTGGGGTTTCCTTCGGTGCAGTCATCACTCACCAAGGAATCGTCGAAAATGCCAGTATTCTTTGGCATCAACCCGCCAGGGGATTTGACATAGCAGAGGAGTTGCGATCGCGTCTACCCAATACAGAGATTTGGGTTGTTAATGATGTCTCGGCAATGGCTTGGCGATACCAGCAACATTCTCGCTTTGTGTTATTTACAGTTAGTACTGGTGTTGCTAGCAAAGTGTTCAATCAAGCCTTGAATACTAAAGAAAAGCTAGAACTAGACGATGGCGGTTTAGGTGGCGAGATCGGACACGTAGTAGTAGCGCCGGAACGAGTGCAAGCCGCCCTGAAATATGCCCGCGATCGCGCCAAGGACGAACCAGCACGCTACCAAAACTCAATGGTT
This sequence comes from Scytonema sp. PRP1, assembly GCF_036697665.2. NCBI lineage: Bacteria > Bacillati > Cyanobacteriota > Cyanophyceae > Nostocales > Scytonemataceae > Scytonema > Scytonema sp. PRP1. The sequence goes on from NZ_JBAHYJ020000063.1 coordinate 80,046, forward strand.
GCCCAACTGGCTGGTGAAAGTATCACAGCCACAGATTTGGGTACAGCCGCCCTCCGAGGTGACAGCTTTGCACTAGAAGTCCTAGAAGCAGTTAATGTCCCATTTTGCGAGTGTGGTAATCTGGCTGATTTGTGTGCTTACACATCTGGCCCGGCTGTGACACGAATGGCTCAGCGAGTAAGTAGATATGAAACTGAGCGGTTTCAAAAATCACGTTTAGCAGAACTTTGTGCCGAACAACCTGAAGCAATTGATACACGGGCAATAGCTCTCGCTGCCCAAGATGGCGATCCTTTAACCTGGGAAATTTTGGATCAAAGTACGTTTTATCTGGGATTAAGCATTCTGCAAATTTGTGCCAGCTTGGGGCTGGATCGAGTGTTTATTTCTGGTGGATTCGCCAACGGTGTAGGTACACCCTACTTTCAATCGCTACACCGCAACTTATCCCAGCTAATGCACCCCTCAGGATTCTTTACAGGTTGGACTCAAGAGCAATTAAAGGCACTGATTCAACCTTGCCCAGATTATTACCATGATGCCTTAATTGGTGTGGGATTGATGGTGCAATCTCATTTACGCCGCAACCGGGTAGTCGTAAAACCCATTGGAGAGTCTCGCTGCGAGATGCAATGGCGCGAGCCGCCGCGATGTAGTAAAGTTGGGGCGATCGCTCGGATTCGCTATGCAGGTGTTTGCTCCACCGATTTACAAATTTATCGAGGAGATAGACTCCTGGAACCTGGTATTTTAGGACATGAGTGTGTAGCTCAAATCATTGAAGTCGGAGACAAATTACAAGGACTATCTGTTGAAGATTGGATTGCCATCAATCCTAACAATCCTGTCGATGAATATAATAAGGTCGGACATAATCGCGAAGGTATCTTTCAGGATTTATTTAGCTTCGATCGCGATTTGGTTGATAAACAACAGATTGTCAAGTTGCCACAAACCGTTCATCCCGAATGGGTATTAATGGAATTGCTGGCTTGTATCCTCCATGCTCAAAACTATTTGTCTAGACCTTATAGCAATTGCAATTTGCTGATTCTCGGAGCCGGCATATCTGGGCTATTACACACAAAAGTAGCCCAGCACCGAGCCGCCAAGCGGATATTACTGGCAAACCGCTCCCAACCTAAACTAGATTTCGCTGTCAAGGCAGGTTTTGTACCTGCTGAAGATGCTCTGCTTTTAGGCGATCGCATTGTCGATGAAGTTTTCAGCAGGACAAACAGACGAGGTGCAGATATAGTAATTGTGGCACTAGCCGGAGATGGCGGCGTATCAGGCATTGAACAAATTTTACCTTGCCTTGCCGATGGAGCGACGATTTGCTTATTTGGTGGCTTTACAGGAAATACACTGTTGGAATTAAACGGTAGTTTGGTCGATTGTCAGCAGATTCGTAGTCGTCGGCTGTCAGTATCAATCCGTACTCGCGATAATCGCCAGTTAACCTTCGTAGGTTCCAGAGGTTCAGAACATGAAGACTATACCTTAGCCAGAGATTTAGTAACATCTGGTCAGATCGATCTCAGCCAATTAGTTACCCAAATTATTTCCTTTCCCGCTTTACCACGAGTCCTGAGTGAAATGAGCGATCGCGGAACAGTCGAAGGGAAATTTGCCATGCGAGTGGTCGTTGATATGGCGCTTTTTGGTGATGTTATACATCATCTGACAATTTGATGATCGCAATCTCATCATCTGCTGTGCGCCTCTAGATGGTTTTTTTAAATTGCCACTTTTCCCTAAACTGACATCTTGCACCAATAAACATTCATGCTATTCTTATACTCAGTACTAAGCCGCAAACCCTTATTTTACGGATCAAAACTCAGAAAAGTGATGTAACTTTATTGCGCTGCTTTTGGCTAAGTCCTGGGTTATACGGTTAGGTGCAAGAACTGAGTAAAAATACCCAATTACTTGCTAATTTTGTGAGAGCAGAAAATGAAGCAAACATTAGATACAATTAAACATTTTGAATTAGATACAAAACAAATTGCTAGTTTTCAGAAATTAGGATATCTAGTATTAACCGATAAATTTACAAAAGCAGAAGTTCAGGAAATGCAACTCGAAGCCAATCGGTTGTTAGAATTTTTGCTCAATTCTTCACTAGCAAATAGTCGCCGGAGTGGAAGATTAGATATTAAACAACTGCCATCAGGAAAGCATATTATCCGTAAAATTCAGCCTATCGTCGATATTTCTCCAACATTTTCGGCACTAGCAAAAGATGAACGCCTGCTGACTCCACTGCGTCAACTCCAGGGAGAGGAACCAGCATTAATGGAGGAGAAATTTAGCTACAAGCAACCACTTTCTGAACCAATTAAAGGAATTGAAGTTCACCTAGCTGACGATCGCTTCTTGTTGCATCAAGATTACACATATCATGTGCAACACGGCTACAGACCAGACATTATCACCTGTGGTATCGTTCTTGATAACTGTACATTAGAAAATGGGCCGTTCCGAGTTTGGCCTGGTACACATCACGAGCTAATTCCCCATGAAAATGTGATGATTGGTAATTATCGTAGCTATCAAGTACCTGAAAGCAAGATTAATTATCAAGATGGGGTTGACCTTACCGTTCCTCGTGGTACTCTGTTATTATTTCATGACTTACTAGTTCATAGTTCCAGTGTAAATCATACCGAGAATCCCAGGCGGATTCTTTTCTTTAGTTATTGTCCTACCTCAACCCCGATTTCTTTTGACACGAGAAATTCTCCTACCCGCATAGCAGAATTTCCCTATGAATCCCAATATCAAAAACTTAAAGAACAAGGACTATTCACAGATATATTTCATGTTCCTGCTTCTACCTAAGGATGATGGAGAGTGTAAATATTTTGTAAAAATTGGGAAGTAAAAAGTGTATTCTCAAGCAATTTCTGAACTCTTTGAAGCGGCTAGTAACTTCACTCAAGCTAGTAATGTGGGAAATGACTTTGCCAAACTTGGGGTTGAAGATGAAAAACCAATGCTGGGGTGGGTTCAGTTACCAACTTGGGAAGATATCCAACTAGCATTAGACAAAATTCTCTCTACTCAGTTCATATCGGGACGAACTCGTTTCATATTTTGTGGAACCGGGGGATGGATTCATGCTGTCAATGTGGTGCAAGAGTTAGCGTCTTCATCAAATCAGCAACAAGTTATAGGACTGCATAGCCTTAATCCTTTGGAATTGGCAGCATTACTTAAGAACCAACATAATTTAAAACAAACAACTTGCATCGGGATTTCGTTGACACGCACGACACTAGAAACCTGTTTGCTCATAGAAACTTTGCAGGAATACTTTGCATTAGGTGGGCTAAATCCTGAAGAACATTTTATTTGGCTCACTGAAGTTAGGGAAAATGAGAAATCTTCAATGATTAATCATCATTTCAGTTTGACCGTTTCTGGACGTGCTGATATCGGAGCATTATTTTCTGCACCTTCTACCTTAGCAATGCTCTTATCAATGGCTTTGTTATTAGAAAAACAACTCTTTGTTGATTCTTACCAGCAATTATTGGCTAATCAAGAAGTGTTGTTAAATCGGATGGCGAAACGTGCTTACGAAATTAGTCAATTTCCCGGTTCTGCACTTTGGTTTCAAACTGAAGGGAAACGTCATAGTTACCTTGAGCGTTGGATACTTCAAATTACACGACAAGCATTAGGAAGTAAAAATTCTTATAGTCCAGCAAACATACTAGTAGGAAAAGATAACGCTCCTTCCGGATTTGCAACTATTGAACTAAATGATTTTAGTGCTGATACTGCCTTAGCTAGAGCAATGCAAGCTATGTATGCTTGTCAAATTTTTGTTGCTTGTCTAGCATACTGGTGGAAAATTTCTTTTGTTACCCACCCGGAGGTAAAAAAGTATAAAAAATTAGTTCCACAATTACTCAATAGTATAGACAATGCACCTCCTTTTGAATTTTGCTTAGTGGCAGATGCGGATATCAGAGATCTAGAAACAGTGCTACTTGAAAAACTACATCTGCTAATTGAGTATCAATTCGTGGAAATAGTTTTTTATCCAGGATTACCATTAAATATATGTAAAAAATTAGAGTATTATTTATGTAGTAAAACAAAGCATTATTGCCGTGTCTATGAAGGAAGTGATTGGAATCATCACTCATTTCAGTTTGCGATCGCCAATCAACAAACCCTAGTTATCATTGTCGAGATTGTCAACTCGTTTGTTTCACCATCTGGTTTTTGGAATAATACCATTAATCGTCATACTCAGATGCTTCACTCTATAGCTCGCTCTACACATATTGCTTTAGGAAAATCTTCATTATTTATCCAGTGGCGACCCTTGGGTTCTATTGAATTTCCCATCTAATTACATTTACTGAGGTATGTTATGAATAGCGAAATCATAGATATTCACTTTCCTCTCGCTCAAACCGCACAAGAGCAATTATCTAAACAAAAGGCAGCAGGTTCAATTATTTTGGCAGGGGATATCGGACACACCAAGACACTTTTAGGAATATTTAAGCTGCTACCAGATGGTTGGCATACAGTCTATGCTCGAAAGTATGAAACTAAAGCGATCACCTCTTTTGAAGATACTCTCCAGCATTTTTTATCTGAACAGGAATGGGATATTTCATCTGCTTGTTTTGGTGTTGCTGGGCCTGTGATTGAGGAACGTTGTAAACCAACTGATTTGAATTGGGAAGTCAGCGTATCATCATTACGTTCACTACTTAAAACGCCTCATGTCACTATTGTAAACGATTTAGTGGCTTTAGGATATAGCCTGAATTGGCTTCGTCCTCAAGACTTATTTAGCATTCAGAAAGGTAAAGAACGTCCAGGCAATCGGGTCATATTAGCAGCAGGAACTGGATTAGGAGAGTGTACCCTGTTTTGGGACGGTGCTATTCATCATCCCAGCCCTACTGAAGGAGGACATGCGGATTTTGCACCTCAGAATGAATGGGATGTAGGGCTTTGGCGGTTCCTGTCCCAACGCTATAAAGGACACGTTAGCGTTATGCGCGTGGTTTCAGGACATGGCATTAATAATATGTTCAAATATCTTGTTTCTACGGGAGCCAAACCCGAACCTGAAATTTTAGCAGCGCGAGCGCATACACCAGATATAGCTCCTATGATTGCCCAAGCTGGAATAGAAGGCTCATGTCCAGTTAGTTTTGAAGTCATGAATAATTTCGTCAGACTTTATGGTGCTGAAGCTGGTAATTTAGCTCTCAAAAACCTTGCTGTAGGTGGTGTGTATTTAGGTGGTGGTATTGCACCAAAAGTTATGAATTGCTTAACAGATGGACGTTTTTTAGATAGTTTTTTAAATAAAGGACGATTTCGTTGGCTACTCGAAGAAGTGCCAATAAATATTATTTTGGAACCTAAAGCTCATCTTTTGGGTGCTCTTTGGCGTGCAACATCTCTTTTAAAAAATATTTCCTAATCAAACCCAAACTTTTTATTCTGAATATCTTGTTTTTGGTGTGACGTTATTTTTTGCTCTGTGTTTTTAAGTTTGTAGTAAGAATTCAGCACCCAGGAGTCAGAATTCAAAATTTTTATCTGTGCGACACTTGAACAAGCTCAGTGTATCGCTGATTTAAAACCCTCTTCAAATTGTAGATTTGGTCGTACAACAATTTAGTTGCGGGTCTGAATCCCCGATTAATTCGGACTCCTGAATCTTTATAGTTTGTATTTAGCAATTTACTAGAAATATGAACAGCAGTTAAATCAATAACAAATAGAACTAACTATTAAATTATCTTTTAGACTTAAACTAATCTAAGTTTACTTAAGCATACAGTCATCAAATCCTTAATAGGTAAAGCATCA